>JBBRCX010000103.1:0-15607 GCA_038204465.1 Tepidisphaerales bacterium
TGAGCAGCAGGGCCGCGATGTGCTCGATACGCTCAAAACGCTGCTGCGCGCGGCATGGGCTGGCGAGAACATCGGCCTGCTCACCGACGTGCTACCAGCCGATACGTCGTGACCTCAGGGGCGGGACGGTAAACAGTTACCTTTTTGTCATTCATCCCTCTTCATCGGTGTCCATCGGTGCCCCATCGGTGGGTAACTCTGTTCTTATTCCCGCGGCAGGTCGAGGCTCAGCCGGGGGGGGGAGGTGGACTTTTCTTTTCTGGCGCGGGCGAGGAGCTCGCCGCGGCTGGAGACGCCGAAGCGCTGATGCAGCGCCTTCACATAGTTGTGAATTGTGTGGGGGCTGAGCCCCAGACGCGTGGCGATTTCCTTTTCGCTGCTGCCGGCCAGCAACTCGTCCAGCGTCTGCGCCAGGCGCGGCGGCAAATCGGTGCCGGGCTTCCTCGCCCTGCGGATCACGTCGCGGCGCCACAGCCTTCCCAGCTCCACGTGAAACAGGCGGGCGAGTTTCTGCTGCGCGGGCGTGAACGTTTCGGAACCCCACATCCGGTGCAGCCCGAGCTGATCGACCGCGGCCGCGTGAGGCAGCGGATACTGCGACAGGATGAAGTTGCGGCCCGGATGGAATTTCTCGACGGGCTTGATCGGGACCAGCAAGTCCCGAGGGGTCGAGTCATTCTTCGACGAAGCGTTGGTAATCTCCGCGGCCCCGGAGAGCCAGAAGGTCTCCGGGCGCTCGTCGTCGCGTTCGGTGTGGATGCGGCTCACGCCGCCATCGGGGTCGCTGAACCAGCCGATGTCCACCACGCGCATGACGCCCGGCTTGTCGGTTCGGCGGAAATGCACCTCGGATGAGACGACAATATCCGCCTTGAGCAACCGGCGCAGTCCCACTACGACGCGCGGGCGCCAGCGCTGCGGGTCTTCCCCCATTTCGTGAATATCGCTGACGAGGCGAAACACCGCACGCACGTCGCGCAAACGAAGCCGGTCCGATTCAGCCATCGATCATCCTTTCCCCTTTTCAGATCACGATCGCGGCGTGGGTGGGTGTGACGAATCTTCGCTGTTGAACTGGCGCGACTTTAACAAGAGGAAGAAGCAGCGGCAATCGCGTCAGGTTCGACTGGCCCCGCGCTGGTTTGGAGGCAGTGGGGGCAATCGAATAAGCTGCCAGGCTTTGCAGGAGCGGTGAGGATGGCGCGACTTGCGGTGATCGGACTGGGCGGCCGGCTGACGGGAATGCTGGGGCAGATGCGCCTGGTCGACCCTGAGGTGCGCATCGTCGCGGTCGCGGACCCGGCGGTGCAAGCCGTCCAGGGACGGCTCGCGATGGCGGGAATGCCGCCGTCAGATGGCGTGAAGTTTTATGATTCGCCCGACCAGCTCCTTGAATACGCGGATCAATACGACGGCGTCTGCATCGGCACTCGCTGTCACCTGCACACGCCCTACGCGATCAAGGTCGCTCCGACTGGCCTGCCGCTGTTCCTGGAGAAGCCGGTGGCGATCACGCAGGAGCAGCTGATCGGCCTGGCGACCGCTTTCGCCGGCCGCGAACAGAGCGTCGTCATCTCGTTTCCCCTGCGGGTCACGCCGTTGTACATCGCGGCCCTGGAGATCGTTCGCTCGGGAAGGCTGGGCACGATCAACCAGGTGCAGGCGATCAACAACGTCAACTACGGCGGCGTCTATTTTGGCGAGTGGTATCGCAACTATGACGAGGTCGGCGGGCTCTGGCTGCAGAAGGCGACGCACGACTTCGATTACATCAACCACCTTCTTGATGATCGTCCGACGATGATCGCCGCGACCACCACGCGGAAGATTTACGTCGGCGACATGCCCCACGACCTGACCTGCTCGCGCTGCGACCTGACCGAGACCTGCATCGAGAGCCCGCGCAACCTCGCCCGCCGGGGCGACGGGGGCGGTATGTCCATGAACGATCATCTCTGCGCCTTCAGCCGGGAAATCCGCAACGAAGACGCCGGCTCCGCCTTGATCCACTACGCCGGCGGCGCGCACGCGAGCTACTCGCAGAACTTCATCAGCCGCAAGGAAGCCGGGCGGCGCGGGGCAATCGTTACCGGCTACTCCGCGACGCTGGAATTCGATTGGTACACGGATGAGATTCGCGTGGTCGATCACCATCATGCAAACCGCGTTGATCGCATCAGCGTGAAGGCGACCAGCGGGCACAGCGGCGGCGACATCAAGCTGGCGGAAATGTTTCTCGACGTCGTCCATGGGCGCGACAAGTCGCGCTCCGACTTGAAGGATGGGCTTCTCAGCGCGGCGATGTGCCTGGCGGCGCGCGAGTCGAGCGAAACCGATGCTTTCCAGCGCATCCCGACGGTCGAGGAGCTTGCCCGCATCGCGGCCCCCGCCGCGCTCGCACCGGCTGCGCTGTAGCGTGAGGCGAAGCAGCCCTCATCAAGGCCTGACGGGTTCGCCCCAGCGGCGGCGACTCGTTTTCCCACTTGCAACGATTGCGTTCGCCTCCGGCTTCAGAGGGGCCGGGGATTTGCAGACCCCCAGCCATACCTGTATTTTACGGCCCAACCGGGCGTTGGCTTTTTTGCGCTTGAGGTCGTATTCAGGGCTTCGATGCCCTGGCGAGGTTCCCGCCACGTCCCGTTCTCGGCCCACAACGCCCGCAAGGAGTGCCGCGCGTGATCTTTGATTCGCTCTTGGGCATGTTCAGCATCGACATGGGCATCGACCTGGGCACGTGCAACACGCTCGTGTGCGTCAAGGGCGAGGGCATCGTGCTGAACGAGCCCAGCGTGGTCGCGGTCAAAAAGGGCACCAACCGCGTTCTGCAGAATGGAAACGCGGTCGGGCTCGTCGCCAAGGAGATGATCGGCAAGACGCCGGGCTCAATTACCGCGATCCGGCCCCTCAAAGACGGGGTCATCAGCGATTTTGAAGTCACCGAGGCGATGTTGAGTTATTTCATCCGCCGGGTGCATGGTCGCAAGCACTTCATCGGCCCGCGCGTGGTCATCGCCATCCCGTCCGGAATCACGGCAGTCGAGAAGCGGGCGGTGCTGGAAAGCGCCGAGCGGGCGGGAGCGCGGCGGGTCTACCTCGTGGAAGAGCCCATGGCGGCGGCGATTGGAGCGGGCCTGCCGGTCACTGAACCCACCGCCAGCATGATCATCGACATCGGCGGGGGCACCACGGAGGTAGCCATCATTTCGCTGGCCGACATCAGCGTCTGCAAGAGCGTGCGGACGGCCGGCGACGATTTCGACGAGGCGATCGTCAATCACATGAAGAAGACGTACAACATGGCCATCGGCGATCAGATGGCCGAGCGGATCAAGATCGAGATCGGCTCTGCCGGCCCGCAGGGCGACAACGAGCCCAGCATGGAGGTCAAGGGCCGCGACATGATCAGCGGTTTGCCGCGAAAAACAATGATCACCAGCGAAGAGATCCGCGAAGCCCTCCAGGAGCCGGTCACGAGCATCATCGAAGCGGTCACTCAGACGCTGGAGCAGGCGGAACCCGAGCTTGCCGCCGACCTCGTCGACAACGGCATCACCATGGCCGGCGGCAGCAGCCTGCTTCGCGGCCTGCCCACGGTTATCAGCAACGCGACCGGACTGGACGTGCGACTGGCGGAAGACCCCCTCACTTGCGTCGCCCGCGGCACCAGCGTGTACCTGGAAAACCTCGAGCTCTGGAAAGACACGATGGAAAGCGACGCCGACGACATGTGACGCGCGGCGGTTGCTGGGTAGCGATAGCGTGCATGCCGGGGTGTGTAGAGTGGTGTGGCGAAAAGCGGCGTCACTGTCTGACGCGCAATCGGACGAAGCCGGGGCTGAATCGCGATTGACGTGCCGCTCAACGTTGCTCCGCACCGGCGAGACGCCGGTGCTACGAGGAGGCGTCACGCAAACGTTCCACGCAGCTCACGAAGACACGGATGTCGTACCTGAAATTCCAACACGTCTTCGGCATCCTTCTCATCTTCAGCGCGCTGAGCGGGTTCGTGATTCCGCGGCGATATACCGAGAGGGCGCAGCCCCAGTTGCAGTCCCTGTTTTCGCCGGTATCGGAGCCGGTGCGGCACGCGGCGGCCTGGGCGTATGATCGCGTCGGGCCGACCGCGAGGGGGGATGGGCGGCGCGTTCAGGACGTGGCTGAAGAGAACGCGGCACTGCGCGAGCGCGTCGCTTACCTGCAGCGGCAACTGGGGATCAAGGAGCAGCGCGACGCCGAGCAGCGCGAGCTCGGCCCGGTGGGGGACATCAGTACTGCATTTCCCGTCAGCGCCCAGGACGCCGGGACGCGCGAATCCCTGATCCTGCGCGGATCCACGATGGATGGGCTGCGCGACAACATGATCGTCGTTTGCCCGCAAGGGGTCGTCGGCACCATTCAGCGCGCGGGCGTCGCGGGGGCGCAGGTGCGGCTCGTCACAGACATCGGCTTCCGCGTCGCGGCGTCGTTTGCCCGGTTCCGCAACGACGAAAAAGGGCAGATCGAGCTCGTCTCCCTTCCGCTGCCGGCGGCGCTGTTGGAGGGAGTTGGGCAATCGATGCTCGTGCGCAACCTGCCCAAGGACATCGTGGAGAAGGCCGGGCTGGCGCCAGGGGACCGTGTGGTCGTGAATGACGAGAAGTGGCCGGAGGCGCTGCAGGGGATGCACCTTGGGACGGTGAAGCAGGTTGGTCCCCGGCGCGACGCGCCGCTGCTGGCGGAGATTCGCGTAGAGCCGACTATGAACCCGCTGCGCCTGCGCTCGGTGCGGGTGGTAATGAAGGATCGATGATCCGTGGCGCGTAGCGACTCGCGCCGCAAGAGGTATCAAAGCAACGCAACGGGGCGGCGCCGGCTGTTTTAATGCGATGGGTTAGCTATTTCATTCTCGCCTACCTCGCGATCGGCCTGCAGATCGGGCTGGCGCCATATCTGCGATATCACTCGGCGTCGCCGAACCTGGTTCTGCTGGCGGTGATCTTCATCGCGATCAACGCCCCGCGCGACGCGGCGCTGCTCGGATGCTTTTGCCTGGGCGCGCTGCAGGACCTGGTGACGGCACAGCAACCGGGACTTCTGGCCCTGGCGTACGGGCTGACGGCGATGTTCGTCGTGAGCACCCAGCAACTGGTATATCGAGAGCACGCGCTCACGCACTTCTCGATGGCGTTGATTGGCGGCTCGATTGCCGCGACGATCGTTCTCTTGCACGCGTGGGTGCGGCCGCCGGGGCCTGCCCTGGAGCGCGCGGGGGTTCACTTGCCGGCGATCCGACCGTCGATTGCCCTGGAGTTCACGCGGGTGCTCTACACGGCGATTCTCGCGCCGTTCGTGCTGTGGGGCCTGCAGCGGATCAAGAAGGTCTTTTCGTTCCAGCCGACCCGGCGAAAAGTGAAGGCGTGGGGGTGAGGAATTGTCGATTTGCGATCGAAGGCAGCGTTGTATCGCGACGCATCCCACTTGAAGTCGCTAAGGAAATTGGACCTGACGGATGTTTGAGCGACGGTTGAAGATCGTGCTGGGGGTGCTGCTCGCGGTGAGTGGCGCCTTGGCGCTGCGCGCGGCGCAGGTGCAGGTCTTCAACGCCGATCACTGGCGGCAAGAGGCCGTCGAATCGATGAAGCGCTGGCAATTCATCGAGACCACGCGCGGCAGCCTGCTGGACAACCACGGACGGCCGATCGCGCTGGAGCAGCCCTGTATCGATGCTTGTGTTGACTTCCGCGTGATCACCGACGTACCCAACGACGCGTGGGTGCGCAAGAAGGCGTCCGACCGCCTGCGGACCCGCCTCGGCGACAGCTTTGGGTCGCAGTCGAAGGAAAAACGCGCTGAGCTGTACCGCCTGGAGCTTGCGCGGGTGCGGGCCGACATCGAGGGGATGTGGGTCAAGCTGGCGCAGGTGTCGGATAAGTCGCTGGAAGAGATCCACGACATCCGGCGGACCGTTGTCCAGAAGGTGGAGATGCGCCGCCGTTTCATCTCCTACCGCCATTATGAGCTCGCCCTGCGCAAGCACGATCAGAAGGGGCCGGAGCCGGGCTGGCGGCGGTGGCTCCTGGAAGATGGCAGTGATAAGCCGCAACTCGACAGCTTCGACATGCCCGTGGCCGAAGAGACCGAGGCGCACATCATCCTCTCGGCAATTCCGCTGGCGGTGCAGAATGACCTTGGCGGCGCGATCGATCGATATCCGGGCCTGGTCCTTCGCCCGGGCACGCACCGCTATTATCCCTACGCGGACGCGGCGTGCCACTTGATTGGCGATATGTCGCGCGTGACGCGCGAAGACCTGGAGTCCGATCCGAACGTGGGCGTCGATCAGCTCCGCCAGTACTACCCGAACGACTTGATCGGACGCACCGGACTGGAGGCGCTGTGCGAGCCGGCGCTGCGCGGCAACCGGGGGCGGATCGAGCGCATCGCGCGCGGCGGTGCGGACGACAACATTCTTTCGACCCAGGACCCCGCGCCGGGGCGCGATGTCCGCACCACGCTCGACATCGACCTTCAGCAAGAGGTTGAGCAACTGTTCGCTCAGTCGCAGGTGCAGAATCCCGACCGAAGCGTCGAGACGCTCGCCATGCACGGTGCCGCGATCGTCATTGATGTGAAGACAAGTGAAGTGCGCCTGCTCGCGTCGTACCCGACGTTCGACCTGAATAAGCTCGACGAGAACTACGCCGTCTGGGCCGCAGATGCGCTGAACCAGCCGCTGATGAACCGCGCGACGCGCTCGCAGTTTGAGCCGGGGTCGACGGTGAAGCCGATCGTCGGTCTGGGGGCGATCACCCAGGGACTCGTGAGCGTTGACCACGGCATCGAATGCACCGGCTACCTCGTGATTGATGGCCGTCCTCAGAAGTTCGGGAAGTGCTGGGTCGCGAAGATGTATTCCACCACTCTGGGCGGGCACGTGGCGCATCACCCGGTACCGAGCGGAGCCCCTCACCCCACCGGCTACCTCACCTTCCCTGACGCGCTGGAACGAAGCTGCAACGTTTATTTCGAAACACTTGCCGACATGCTACGGATCGACGGTCTCTCGTACTGGATGGACAAGTTCGGCCTGGGGCGGCCGACCGGCATTGGAATCAGCGAATCAAAAGGCCGCCTCCCCAACAGCTATCGCGGGCCGGCATACCTGCGCCGCGCCACCGCATGGTTCTGCGGCATCGGACAGACCCAAGTCACCGCGACGCCTCTGCAGATGGCGAACGTCGCCGCCACGATAGCGCGCGGCGGCATCTGGATGCGTCCACGACTGATCCCGGAGAAGGAGGAGCTGGCGATGGTTCGGCCCGCGACCGGTCCTTCCGCACCGCCGATTCCCGACCGTGTCGATTTACATCTCGATCCGGCGGCGATCAAAGCCGCTCAGGAGGGGATGACTCGTGTCGTCAACAGTCGGGCAGGGACCGGCCCGCAATTGCATCGCGGCGATGTCACGATTGCCGGCAAGACGGGGACCGCGCAAGCAGCGCGCTTCAGCATCATCAAGCGCGACGCCGGCGGGCGCCCCCTGCGTGACGAGAACGGCAAGTTTCAGCGCGAATTCATCGAGCCCTCTTCGGCTGAACATCCCAACCCACGTGCGCCCTGGTATCGCGGGCAGGGGCCGGAGGGGAAAGACCTCACGCACGCCTGGTTCATCGGCTTCGCCCCGGCGGAGCATCCCCAGATCGCGTTCGCGGTGATGGTGGAGTATGGCGGCAGCGGTGGTCCCACCGCCGGCGCCATCGCGCGCGGCATCGTGCAGGCATGCATCGAGCATGGCTATCTCACCGTCGAGTTGAATCGGCTCAAGAAACCTGCCGCTGATTGAAGGCCTCGCCACGTCCTCTCCGCTGAATGCGTGATATGCTCGAGGTGGTGCCCGGGCTTGAAGTGTGTCTCCGCTACCCATACTTTCCGTGTCGAACAGCGTCCTTTTGATGTGCGTCCGGCAAACGCCGCGGAGGTGCGGGGCGTGAGCGAAGAGAGCGCCGGTCAAACGACGACAGTCCCCTCCATGCCGTCCGATCCGCCGCGTAACGTGACGCCAAGGGCGCGCCGGCGGGCCTGGGCGGAGCCGCGGGTGCGCTTGTGGTGGCTGCTGGCGCTGGGGCTGTCGCTGGTGACGCTGTACTACCTGCTCACGCAGTACTGGGGTTGGTCGCTGGAGAAGTGGCTCATTCGCGAGGGCGTGCCGATTGACGCGAAGGTGGAGATTGCAGGGGACATTCCGGTCCCGGTCCCGGGCCGCCGCCAGCCGCCGGATGCACACGTGCAGCTGGCCTTCGACTGGCAGGGCAAGGAGCACCGGGTGCTGGGTTGGCTCGAGGGGCGCAAAGAAGTCATCATCACCGGCGACCTGGTGCCGATCCGCGTGGATCCGCATAACCCCGATCACTGGACCGCGCGCACCGACCCGCCGGAACTCTGGCACGAGATGATCGGGCTGGCGGTGCCGATCCCGATCATTCTGGTGCTGATCGCCATGAGCTTCTGGCGGCACGCCCGCGTCTTGGGAGTCTGGCGGGAAGGACATGCGACGCCGGGGATGGTGCTCGGCGTGCACCAGACGCCGATGGCGCCAAAGAGCCGGGCAGTGAAGTGCACGCTGGTGGAAGGGGACAACCGCGTGTTTACGGTTTACGTGCCCGGTTCCGCTTCAGATTTGCGCGAAGGCGACCCGCTCTGGCTCATTACCCCGCCGAACAGCCCGGGCCGCAGCATAGCGGCCGTCTGGTTTGAATAGACGCCGTCGCGTCCGGCGGGCGCAGTTGTTTCATGTTCAAGCGACTCTGGCAACAGCTCGCAATCGCAACCAACTGGCCGATTCTCGTGGCGGTGGCGGTGTTGTCGCTTCTCGGACTGGTGAGCATCTGGACGTATCGTCCGCCTGACGGCCTGAAGCAGCTCATCTATCTCTGTGCAGCGGTCGTCTGTCTTGCCTTGTTCCAATGGGTGAACTACCAGCGGATCGGGCGTTTCGCGTGGGGCTTTTACATCCTCAGCCTGCTGTTGGTCGTCTACACGGTGCTTGGGGCAGCGCTGGAGAAGCGCAACATGCCGCTGCCGGGCGTGCACGCGATCAAGGGAGCATGCAACTGGATCAACTTCGGTCCGATCAGCTTGCAGCCGGCGGAGCTGGTGAAGGTTGCTTTCGTTCTGGTGCTGGCGCGGTACCTGCGCTTTCGTTCAAACTACCGCACGCTCAGCGGGCTCCTGCCGCCGTTCGTCCTGGCCCTGGTTCCGCTGGCGCTGATCCTCAAGCAGCCAGACCTCGGGACCGCGCTGGTCTTTATCCCCACGCTGTTCGTGATGCTTTTCGGCGCCGGCGCGAAGCTGACCCACCTGCTGGCGATCATGGGCCTGGGCATGATCGTGGCGCCGATCCTGTGGTTGGCAGGGCCCGCGCCGGAGGGCCCGGGGCTTCCGCTGTTTCGCTATCTGCCGGTGATGGTCAAGCCGTATCAGCGCGATCGCGTCTATGCGATGTTCAGCAAAGACCCGGCGGTGCTGCAGAACACGGGATTTCAGCAGGAACACTCGATGATTGCGCTGGGCTCCGGTGGGCCCAGCGGGAAGGGGCTGGGGAACATCCCGGTGGGACAGGGCGTGCCGGAGGCGCATAACGATATGGTGTTCGCGCTGATCGGCGAGCAGTTCGGCTTCTTCGGTTCCGCGGTGGTGATCGGCGCCTACGTCGTTTTATTCGCAGCGGGAATTGAGATCGCAGCGGCGACGCGCGAGCCGTTCGGCAGGCTCCTGGCTCTGGGGATCGTCGCGGTCCTCGCGGGTCAGACCTTCATGAACCTGATGGTGACGGTTCGGCTGATGCCGGTCACCGGGGTGACGCTGCCCTTCGTGAGCTACGGCGGCAGCAGCCTGCTCGCCAGCTTCATGGCCGCGGGCCTCCTGCTGAACATCGGCCAGAACCGCCCGCTCGTGGTGGCGGGGGAATCGTTCGAATATTGAGCGGCGCGGGTTACCTGACTCGTGCGCGCTGGGCGTCGGGCAGGCGGGGCGGCATCGGCGTCGCGTGGGCGCGATGGCGAAACCGGCGGGCAAAACGCACGTCAGTTCAAAAGTGTGGGGGAGGAGGGAGTCCAGCCGCGCCCTTGCCCGCCCTTGCAGCGCGGATAGAGTATCCCGCCTGATGGATGATTCTCCGCCGCAAACTCCGCCTGCGCCGTCTCTGGTTGCACTTGCGGGATGGCTGGTGCCGGGGCTTGGCTACTGGCTCCTGGGCCAGCGGACGCGCGGCCTCACCATTGGCGTGACGGTGATCCTTCTGTTCCTTGCAGGAATCCTCATCGGCGGTGTCCGCGTGCTGGAGGTGCCGGGCTACAACCGGGACGGCGGCAAGATCATCGTTTCAAGGGGCGCCGACGCGCGATGGGTCATGACGGTCGCTCCGCTCAGCGAGATCGCAAACAAGCCCTGGTCGATCACTCAGGTGCTCACGGGCCCGCTGGGCCTCTTTGGATTCTTCGCAAGCGCGTGGGCTTCGCGGCCTTCCGGGCCTGCGATGAGCGCACCGGGGGTGGGCGTGCACAGTCATGTGAACGAGATCGCGGTGCTCTATACCGCGGTGGCGGGAATGCTGAATCTGCTGGCAATCCTGGACGCGTCCGCCCGCGCGGGGCAGGCGAGCAAGTGATCATCGCCATTCTCGCGTATACGCCATTTCTGTATCCGCTGCCGGTGTGGAGCAACCGTGTGTGGCCGTGGCTGCTGCTGCCGCTGTGCATTGCGGTGGCCGTGGTCTACAAGTGCACCAAGTGCCGATCCATGCGCCGAGTGCCCATCGAGTCGGCCACGCTTGCCTTCTGGATCGTGCTGGGCATGAGCGGCGCAGCGGTGGCGCTGACGGTGCTGGTGAAGGTGATGGAAAGGTAAGGGGTTCTGAATTCGCCGGGGCTGCCACCCGGTGTCTCACCCAACTACGCGCCAGCGCGTCGCTGCGGGAGAAGGTGGTGCAGCACGCCGATTCCAAGGGTTGCACAAGCGGTCAAGTAGACCAAAGCGCCCGTCGCGATCACCAAGAGCATTTGCGCGGCCCAGGTGAATCGTGTGTTCCCCTGAGGGTAGAGCGGAGAATGCCGCAGCGCCCAGCAGGCGAGCGTCATGATCAGCGTCGCCACCAGCATCTTCAGGATTGGCGCGACGCTGCTCGACAGGCCCAGCCCGCCAATCCGGCGGTCCAGCATGTAAAGCATCACCACCGCCTGCAACGCGAAGCTCACCAGCGTACCGGCGGCCATGCCCGACTCCGCCAATGGCGTCCAGAGCAGCGGGATTTCCACCATCAGATTTACCACCAGCGTCACGATCGACATCACCAGCGGCGTGGTCATGTCGTGCAGGGAGTAGTACGCCCGGTTGATGATCTGCTGCAGGCTGAATGCCCAGATGGCGGCGGAGTAGAAGAGGACCGAGCGTGAAATCAGATCCGCATCATGCGCGGTGATCTGCCCGTGCTGAAACAGCAGCCGGACGGCAGGCTCGCGAACGAGGATCAACCCGATGCTGGCGGGCAATCCCTCCAGCAGCGTCGCTTCGATTCCCTTTCGCAGGATGGAGCGGAAGCGATCGCGGTCATTTTCCAGCGCGTCGGCGCTGAGCCCCGGAAAAATTGCGGTGGCCAGCGCGATCGCGAAGACGCCAAGCGGAAACTGGTAGAGGAACTGCGCGAGGTTCAGCCGGGCCGGCGCGCCCAGCTCCATCGGATAGGCGATGCGATGGCCTAGGAAGATGAAGTGATCGATGACCTGCCCGGCCCGACCCACGCCGCGCATCAGGGCCATCGAGATCCCTTTGTCCAGCAGCACGGAAAGCTGCAACACGCCCGCCCCCAGGGCGACGGGGATGGTGAGCTTCAGCATCCTGCGCACCGTAGGCGTCCAGAAATGCAACACCGGCTGGAAGCGAAACCCGACCGCGCGCAGAGACGGGACCAGGATCAGCACCTGCAGCACGCCGGCCACCAGGACAAAGAACCCGAGTGAGTAAGCGAGCGTTGTCTGCAGCGCGATCATTCGCACCGGGTTGGACTCACCGCGCAGGTGGAGGATCCGGGCGCCGATGAAGACGACGATAATGTGCACCACGTTCAGGATGATCGGCGCGGCAGCGGGCGGGCCGAAGCGGCGGTGGACCTGAAGGATTCCGCTGAGGAACGCCGAGCCGCAGATCATCAGCACGTACGGAAGCATGATGGCAGTCAGCTTCAGCGTCAGCAGCCGGTCAGGCCTCATTTCACGCCCGGCGAAGATCAGTGCGAATAGAATCAACTCGCCGATTGCGGTCAGCGCGATCAGGATGACGCAGAGGAGATTGACGCTGGCGTTGGCGAAGGCGTTGGCGCCTGAAGCGGAGGCTTCGCCATCGGGCTCGTGGCGCTGTTGTTTGAGCGCCTGCGTGTAGAGGGGAATGAATGCCGCGGAGAGGGCGCCTTCGCCAAAGAGCTTTCGGAACAGATTAGGCACCGCGAAGGCGAATGTGAATGCCGACGCGACCAGCCCGGTGCCGAGATAATGCCCGGCGACGATCTCGCGTCCCAGCCCGAGTATGCGGCTGATGAGCGTGAAGAAGCCGATGAGTTTCGCGTGGCCGACGAAGGACCTCGACGACGCCACCGCCGCCTGCTCCACGATGCGTTTCGGCTCAATGCTGAGTGCAGCGGCTTCGGACATCCTTGCCCCATCAGACAAACACCGGTTGCCCGTAAGACAGGCGTTCCTGCCTGTCACATGTTGCGTACGACAGATACTCCTGTCTGCCTTCCTACTGAGTTCGCAGGGCCAGGCGAACTGCCTGTCCTGTCGTGCATGAGCTTCCGCTTTAATAACTCCACCGCCGTTCGGACGCTCTCGGCGCACAGGACTGCCGAGGAGACGGCTACGGCTCGCAGGCCGGTCGCCATCACTTCATCGACGTTTTCCGGTGTGATGCCCGCAATCGCGACGGCGGGGAGGCGAATGGAGCCGGCGACCTCCCGCGCGTAGGCGGGGCCGGCAATGAAGTTGCGGGGCTTGGTGGTGCTGGCGAAGAAGGGTCCAACGCCGATGTAGTCGGCGCCGTCAAGCACCGCCCGGCGGGCCTGCTCGATGTTGTGCGTGCTGACGCCGACGATCTTTTCGCGACCCACGAGCTTTCGCGCCGCCGCGGCCGGAAGGTCCTGCTGGCCGAGGTGAACGCCGTCGGCGCCGCTGAGCAACGCGATGTCAGGGCGGTCGTTGATGATGCAGGCGGCGCCGTGGCGGCGGCAGATTTCCACCAGTTGCTGCGCCCGCCGCAAAAGCTCGGCGCCGTCCAGGTCCTTCTCACGCAGTTGAAGACAATCCGCCCCGCCAAGCAGCGCCTGCTCGGCCGACTCGAGCCAGGGCAGGCGGCACAACGACTCGGTGATCAGCACATAAAGCCGCACGTCTTCAAAGCGACCCGCACGGCGCAGGGTCAGGGCGAGACGGCGCTCAACCTCATAGAAGCGGTAACGGAGGGCCTCGACGCTGGCGGCGTCCGGCGGAGAAACGGTCTTCAGGAACTCTTCGATCGCCCGCAGCGCCTCGCCGAGCCGTTTCCCGGCGGCGGTGACGACGTCGGCGAGATCATCGCGCTTCGACTCCGAGTCCGTCTTGATGGTCGTTCCGACATCGCCCGGGGTATCGCGGTGAAGGATCGCATCAGCCATGAAACCGGCTGTGGCGGCTGCAAGATCGTGCCGCAAACCCTTTAACGCTTCACAGAGCATCGCGTCGTTCAATACGAAACGGGCATAGTCCTCCATTACGCGCAGCGCCTCGCGCGCGCGGTTGGCGTTGGCATCGAGAAGGCGCGCGACGGAACCATTCATGGGCAGGGCCACAGGACGCCGATTATAGGACCTGGGATGCCTCCCGCTATCCCGGGCCGCCGCGCGCCAATCGCCCGGCTGCGGCAGCGCTGCCGGAGCTTGGAGTCACGAGGATCTACCGATGAATGGACGCAAGCGGGCGTATGGTAAGGGCTTGTCGACGCTTCGCCGCAAGGTGTCGCGACGTCGCGTCGCAATTGGATCGATCCGTCCGAGTCTCTACAATCACGGAATGCCGGACACCAACCGAATCATTCAAGGGGATTCCATCCAGGTCTTGAATGACGGGCCGGAGGAATGGGTCGATCTGGTCTTTGCCGACCCCCCGTTCAACATTGGCTACCTGTATCACGGCTACAACGACCAGTTGAAGTGCGAGGACTACCTCAACTTCAGCCGGCAATGGATGAAGGCGGTTCACCGCGCGCTCATGCCGACCGGCTCGTTCTATCTTGCGATCGGCGACGACTATGCGGCCGACCTGAACGTGATCGCACGCCGTGAGATTGGCTTTCACCTGCGCAACTGGATCATCTGGCACTACACATTCGGCCAGCAGCCGAGGAACAAGTTTGCCCGGAGCCACACGCATATCCTGTATTTCACGAAAGACGAGACGGAATTCACCTTCAATCCGGACTCGATCCGGGTGGCCAGCGCAAGGCAGACGACCTATGCGGACGCGCGGGCGAATCCGAAAGGGAAGCTGCCCGACGACGTCTGGTTCCTGCGCCCGCAGGAGGCCCCGGAGCCGCATTTCGCGCCGGAGGGTGACACCTGGAACGTCAGCCGGGTCTGCGGGACCTTCAAGGAGCGCGAGGGATGGCATGGCTGCCAGATGCCGATTGGCGTATTGGATCGCATCATCCGCGCGAGTTCGGATTCGGGTGACGTCGTTCTGGATCCCTTCAACGGCTCCGGCACGACGGTGGTCGCCGCCGCGCTACTCGGCCGGAAGTACGTTGGCATCGACCAATCGGAAGAGTACGTCGGCTACGCGAAGAAGCGGCTCGAGCACGCGCTGGAAAAGACCGCGGCGTCGAAGAACGGCCAATCCGCGCCCGGCGTGGACGGGAAGCTGGCGGCCATCATGGATCCGACGCGCAGCTCAAAGGTGATGACCGGCACGGATGCCTTCGGCCGCCCCCGCGTGCCCCGCCGCCGCGCCGCCAAGAGCGCGTGAACGTTCATTGAATCCCAACGCCGCAATCGGAACATCCCCGCGAAAGCTCGGCGCGGCGCAGCTACCTGCGTCGCCGCGCTTCCATGCGTAGAATCTGCGAACGCGCATGTCGCTCCTGCTCAATTGTCAATCGCTCAGCAAGTCTTTCGGTACGCGCGTGCTGTTCCGCGGTATTTCCATCGCTTTTGATGACACGCAGCGCACGGGGCTGATCGGCCCCAATGGGTCGGGCAAATCGACGCTGATGAAGATCCTCGCGGCGCTGGAGCCGCCGGACTCGGGGACGATCGTCGCGCGGCGGCAACTGCGGCTCGGATACCTCCCCCAGGAGGACCTGTTCCCGCAGGCCAAAACCGTGCTGCAGGTGGTGAGCGAAGCTGTCGCGCCCGGGCATGGCGACGAGCACGAGCGGGAGGTGCAGGCTTCGATCCTGCTCGGCAAGACCGGGTTCGAAGATTTCGCCCAGCAGGCCGGCAATCTTTCGGGCGGATGGCGCAAACGGCTGGCAATCGCGCGCGAATTGGTCCGCGAGCCCGATCTGCTGTTGCTCGACGAACCGACCAATCACCTCGACCTGCAGGGCA
>JBBRCX010000104.1:0-15397 GCA_038204465.1 Tepidisphaerales bacterium
GGCCAAACCCGCCCCGAAGTGAGCCCAGGACACCGGAAGCATTGAACCCGCTCGCCGCCGCCGCGTATCCTAGGGACGGAATGAAACTCGACGTCCTCCCCGACTCCCCCGACACCAAGCCCTGGTACGCCGACGGCCTGAAATTCACCTGCACTCAGTGCGGCAACTGCTGCACCGGCGGGCCGGGATACGTCTGGCTCAGCGAGCAGGAGATCACCCGGCTCGCCGAGCACCTCGAGATGAACGCCGAAGCAGTCGTGGAGAAGTACTGCCGCAAGATCGACGGCAAGTTCAGCCTCAAGGAAAAACGCGGGCCCGGCGGCCTCTACGATTGCATTTTCCTGCAGGAAGAAAAAGTCGCGCAACCGGGCAGCACGGGAGAAACGATCGTGCTCACCCGCCGCCGATGCTCGGTCTACGCCGTCCGGCCGTTGCAATGCCGCACCTGGCCCTTCTGGTCGGAGAACCTCGCGAGCAAAAAGCGGTGGAACCACGCCGCGCGCCGCTGCCACGGGATGAATGCGGGAAGCCGCACCTTCACTCCGCGGCAGATCGAGTCCATCCGCGATGCTGCCGACTGGCCCGCGAATCCGCCCACCTCCCGAATCGATCGCTAGGGCGCATCCGAAGGCACGCGTCGCCCGCCGCTCGCACGGAAGACGCCCGTGCCACAGTCGCTCACCCTGACACGGGCGTCCCGGCCCTGCGAGGGGCCTGTCGCGGGGCCTCGCGGTCCGATGCAGGGCTTTCGTGGGTTTTCGTGGGCTTTCGTGCACCCTGAAGACCCCCACCCCCACGCATCACGCCAGCCGCCCCGCCTTTTGAGACCGGTAGCCCAGTCCATCTGCCCTTCACCACCACTCATCTCTTCACTTGTCAAAGAGGTCCGACACAGTCCCAGCGATTACGCCAGGAACATCATTCATTATACATTCTTTTTACATGGAGTCAACCCCTTGGTCGGCAAGTTTTGCGAATCCCCCCTGCAGTGGGCGAGGGGCTCCTTGACACCCTTCGCCGCTCCCGTTGCACTAACCCTCGATGGCTCGCCGCGTGTTCATCACCGTCGCCGAAGTCAGCGGCGACCGCCATGCCGCGCAGCTCATTCACAGCCTCAAACAACTCGAGCCCGACCTCATCATCGAGGGACACGGCGGGCCTGAGATGGCGGCCGCCGGGGCCGCGATCCATGTCGAAACCGTCGGCAACGCCGCCATGGGATGGCGCGGCGCCCTGCGCGCTTTCGAGATCTACAAGGTCCTCAAGTGGACCCGGCGCTATTTCAGTGAGAACAAGCCCGACCTGCAGATCGGCGTCGACTCGCCTTCGATGAACTTCCACTTCGCCAGGGCCGCCCACGAACGCGGCGTCCCGGTGCTGCAGTACGTCGCGCCGCAACTCTGGGCCTGGGCCGAGGGCAGGATGAAAAAGGTCCGGCGCTGGATCGATCGCCTCGCGTGCATCCTCCCCTTCGAGGAAAAGTATTTCCGCGACCACGGCGTCGATGCGACGTTCGTGGGCCACCCGCTCTTCGACGCCCTCCCCGCCGCGCGCACCGCAACTGAGAACGAAGCGCGTTTCCCCAATCGCCCGCCCGTCGTCGGCATTCTCCCGGGCTCGCGAAAATCCGTCGCGGCCCAGAACTTTCCCCATCAGCTTCATGTCGCCCGCGCGGTCGCCGCAGAGTTTCCCGGCTCCCATTTCCTCGTGCCCACCACCCGCGCCACCCGCCCGGTTGTTGAAGCGCTCGCGGCCAAATGGGGCGAGCCGGACCCGGGCAGCCTGCCGTCCGCTTCCGGAGCACGCTTCCGCGACCGCGCGGGAAACATCCTGGAAACCGCTCAGGACGCCTTCGACGAAATGGTCCCGCGTTGCGATCTTTGTCTCACCGTCTCCGGCACCGCCACGCTCCACGTCGCCGCCTTCGCGGTCCCGATGATCGTGGTCTATCGGATCAACGGCATCCTCTGGCATCTGGCCGTCCGCTGGATGGTCCGCGCCCGAACCTACACCGTCGTCAACATCCTCGCCGCCGGCGGACCACGCGCCCGCCACGAAGATCATGTCGTGCCCGAAATCATTCCCTGGTACGGCTCCGACGAGCCCGCCGCCCAACTCGTCCTTCAATACCTGCGGGAACCGCACCGGCTCGCCGAGCAATCCCGCCGCCTGCGCGAGCTGATCCAGCCGCTCGACCGTCACGGCGCCTCGATGAACGTAGCCAGGATGGCGCTCGAGCTGATGGATCAGTCGCGGACCAACGCGCCGACGACAACAGCAATGGTAGCCGCGGCGCCGTGAACGCAATTTCCTCCTCTGTCATCTTGCGGCCGAGTGGCTCTTCGCCAATACCTCACCTTGATGCCTGGTCACAGCCCCGGGTGCTTTCAGGCGTCCTCGCGAAACCTCGCCCTTTACCATCGGTGAGATCTCCCCGGGATCGGTTAGGCCGGACTTTTTCGAACGCCTGGATTTCGGCGCCTGAGGGTAGATCGACAGCCGCTCAGCATGACCGGCGACCGAACCGCTGTACGGGGTGAGCCGCACCGATGCGTTGGGAAAATGAGCGATGACATCAAGATGCCCGCCCAGCGCCTCGACCACGCGGCGCAGCGTGTCGATCTGCATCTCCTGCTCCTCGGACTCCATCTTTGACAACGTGGGCTGCTTGATGCCCAGCTTCCGCGCCAGCCCACACAGCACTTCAGTACAGGAGTCGCTTTCTGTCCTCGCCACGATCCATCCCCACACGACTCCGCGTTACCCGCCCCATCGCCCGTTGACCGCCCTTCCCGCACCCCTACACTCTCAGCAATCACCTTCGGAGCATTCATGCCGACCCCATTGCAGGACTACCTCTTCGACCTTCGCGGCTTCCTGCTTCTAGAGCGCGCCGTTTCGCCGGAAGAGGTTCAGAAGATCAACCGCGCCATCGACGCCATCCCGCCGCTGAAGCCCGGCCAATGGTTCGGCAACGTCCACTACCAGGAGCAGCCGCCCGAAGTCGGCGTCAACTACCAGAACATCCTCGAAGGCGGCGCCGCGTTCGAGGAGCTGATCGATCACCCCGCCTGGATCGACTTGATGAACCGCTACGTCGGAGGCGACGACGGCCTGTTCATCGACGAGGCATTCGTCAACCTCCGCGGCCCCGGCCAGGCGATTCAGCTGCACTCCGGCGGGCACAAGCGCCGCATCCGCACGCAGTTCCGCTTCCACAACAGCCAGTTCCGTTGCGGGCAGGTCAATGTCCTGCTCGCCCTGACCGACATCGGCCCCGGCGACGGCGCCACGATGGTCATTCCCGGCAGCCACAAGTCCAACCTGCCTCACCCCAAGTTCGTTGAGGCGTATGCCGGAAAGCAGGACAAGTCCGTCGATCAGGTGGACGGCGCGATCGAAGTGCACCTGAAGGCGGGCGACGCCATCCTCTTCGTCGACTGCATCGCCCACGGCTCCGCCGAGCGCGCCAACCCAGGCGAACGCCGCATCCTCGTCTGCCGCTACGGCCCCCAATGGGGCAACACCCGCTTCGGCTACGTGCCCTCAAAAGACCTCGTCCGACGCCTCACCCCGCCGCGCCAAGCGATCGTGCAACCCATCCCCCCACTCGCGCCGTAGCATAATTCCTTGGCTCCCTCATTGTTTTGCCGCTTCGCTCGTGGTCACACGAAGCGGCAAAACATCCGCACGCAGTTCCTTCGCGCAGGCTTCCTCAACCGTCGGGCGGCAGCAGCCATCGTGACACGCGCAGCGGTACCCCGCGAGCATGGCGCGAGGGATGCTCCCGCACGCTTCCTTTCGCCGAAGCCGCCTGCGGGGAGGCGTGGAGGGAGCTCCCACCACGTCTGCATTTCAATCGAAAAAAAAAGCGCACCCGGAGCCGTCCACTCCCAGACAAACGAACATCTCATGACCAAACGCGCCGATAAAACTCGGATTACCGCATCACACGAAGCGCGCAAACAGACGAGGGAGGGCGCGGTTGAACGGCGGAGCGGAAAAGGAGCGCCGGAGCGCAGTCACGCCCAACCTTCGCTGCAAAAACCCGCGGGGAAATTCGCCCCTACGAAAGCGCCGCGATCTCCTTGAACCGCTCCTTTAAATCGAAATACAGCTTGTCGTACGTGGCGTAATGCCGGTCGTACACCCCCGCGGCTTTCTTGTTCGGGCTGATCCTCTCCGTCTGCTTGATCGACAAACGGCAGGCTTCCTCGACGCTCGTCCATACCCCCGTGCCCACGCCTGCAAGAAGCGCGACGCCGTAGGCCGGGCCCTCGCTCGCGTTGGTCAGCACGATCGGCTGCTTGTAGATGTCCGCCTGCAGGTGCCGCCAGAATTCGCTGCGCGCCCCGCCTCCACTGGCGCGCACCTGCGTGATCTCGATCCCCATTCCCTTCATGATCTCCAGCGCATCGCGCATCCCGAAGGTAACCCCTTCCATCAGCGATCGGATCAGCATGTCGCGCGTGCTCCGCGCACTCAGCCCGATCCACCCCCCGCGGGCGTTCGGGTCGGGGTGCGGGCAGCGCTCCCCCGTCAGGTAAGGCAGAAAGAACAACCCCTCGCAACCCGGCGGCGCCTGCTCGGCCTCGGCCACCAGCAGCTCATACGGGTCGATCTTCCTTTTCTTCGCCGCCGCCATCTCATTCTCTCCAAGCTGGTTCCGCAGCCACTGAAAGCTCCCGCCGGCGCTGAGCATGCAGCCGAAGACGCACCACTTCCCGGGCACCGCGTGGCACATCGTATGAACGCGCCCCTTCGGATCGCGCGTCGGCTTCTCCGCATGGGCAAACACCACCCCGCTGGTCCCCAGCGTCGCACTGACCACGCCCGCCATCACGATCCCATTGCCCACCGCGCCGGCCGCCTGATCGCCTGCGCCCCCCACCACGCGCGTGCCGGCATTCAGCCCCAGCGCCTCGGCCCCTTCCTCCGACAGCGCCCCCGTCACGTCCGGCGATTCGTGCAGCCGCGGCATCAGCGACTTGTCGATCTCCAGTAGTCCGAGCAGTTTGTCCGACCACGTCCGGTTCACCACGTCCAGCAACAGCGTCCCGCTCGCGTCGCTCACCTCCGTCGCGTACTCGCCCGCCATCCGGTAGCGGATGTAATCCTTCGGCAGCAGGATGTGCCGCGTCCGCTCGTAGACCCGCGGCTCATGCTGCCGCACCCACAGGATCTTGGGCGCGGTGAATCCCGTCAGCGCCGGATTGGCCACCAATTCGATCAGCGCCTCGCGCCCGCCCGCCTTCGATTCGATCTGCTCGCACTGCTCGGCCGTCCGCTGATCGTTCCACAAGAGGGCCGGCCGCAGCGCCTTGCTCGTGTCCCCGAGGAAAACGCTCCCGTGCATCTGCCCCGACAGCCCGATCGCGCCCACGTCGGCGGCCTTGATCTTCGCCTTCTTCACCACCGCCCGCGCCGCCGCGCAGGTCGCCCGCCACCAGTCCTCCGGGTCCTGCTCCGACCAGCCGGGCCGCGGCGACGAGATCGGATGCTCCGCCATCGCCGTCGCCAGCACCTTCCCGTCTTCATCGCACACAAGTGTCTTGGTGCCGCTGGTTCCGATATCGATCCCGAGCAAGTGGGGCATGTTCTCTCCGCGAGCAAGGTGAAAGATCGGCGGACATTCTGCCGAGCCGATACCTCTTATCAAGAGACCCGCGCCGTACAGACGATCGTCCAGGCCGAGCAGTATCACACGAAGCGCGCGATGACTTCCGTAAGCCGGCCGTAACGGATCGCCCCTTCGTGCCTTCGCCCCCTTCGTGGTAAAAGCTCCCCGACGCGAGCGAAAGGAAGATCGTGCCGCAGCCCTTCAACACCGAGACTTCCGCCAAGCTGTTCGAGCGCGCCGCGCAATCGCTGGCCACCGGCGTCTCCAGCGGCATCCGCCGCAACGTCACACCCGTGCCGCTCTACTTCACCCGCGGCGACGGCGCCTATTTCTACGACGCCGACGGCAACGAACTTCTCGACTACACCCTCGCCTGGGGGCCGCTCATCCTCGGCTCCAACCACCACCTGCTCAACAGCGCGATCTACGCGCAATTGAAAAAGAGCTACACCTTCGGCGCGCAGCACCCGGGCGAGATCGAACTCGCGGAGCTGATGGTCCAGGTCCTGCCGGGCGTCGACCAGGTCATCTTCTCCAACACCGGCACGGAGGCCGTCCAGGCGGCCCTGCGGCTCGCCCGCGCCGCCACCGGACGCAACAAGTTCATCAAGTTCGAAGGCCACTACCATGGCTGGCTCAACAACGTGCTGGTGAGCTATCACCCCAAGCAGGGCGATCCTTTCACCACTCAGCCTTCCACGGCAGGTCAGCCCCCCAGCGAATACGCGGATGTGCTCGTGCTGCCCTGGAACGATCCCGATGCGCTCAAGGGCGCGTTTGAGCGGCATCCGGGCAGCATCGCCGCCGTCATCACCGAACCGCTTCTGGCCAACAGCGGATCGTGCCTGCCGCGCGATGGATATCTGCAGGCGCTGATCGACCTCTGCCGCCAGCATGGCGCGATCTCCATCTTCGATGAGGTCATCACCGGGTTCCGCCTGGCGCTGGGGGGGGCACGCGAATTCTTCCGCGTCACCCCCGATCTGTCGGTCTATGCCAAGGCGATGGCCGGCGGATTCACCATGGCCGCCGTCGGCGGAAGACGGCAGATGTTCGACGCCCTCCGCGACGGCCGAACCTTTCACGCCGGCACCTACAACGGCAACTCGATCAACCTCGCCGCCGCCATCGCGACGATCAAGGTCTTGCGCGAGCCGGGCGTCTACGACCGCATGCATGAGCATGGCAACGCCATCCGCGTCGCCCTGGAACAGTCGGCCAGGCGCCACAACCGCCCCCTCGTTACCACCGGCGCCGGCACCGTCTTCAGCGCCCACTTCGGCGTCACCCGCCCCCCTCACGACTACCGCGAAAGCCTTAAAACGGACGAGGCGGCTTATACCCGCTTCCGCGCCCTGATGCTGGCGCACGGCGTTCAACTGCTTCCCGACGGACGATGGTACATTGGCGCCGCGCACCGCCAGCAGGAGCTGGACCGCGTGATCGCGGCGATCGAGCGCTCGTTCGCCGAACTCGAGTGAGTTGGTCCTTTTCGAGAAAGCTTATGTCACTCTCTTCCATCTGGCAGGAATTCAAATCGTTCGCGTTCAAGGGAAACATGATCGAGCTGGCGGTGGCCGTCGTCATCGGCGCCGCCTTCGGCGCCGTCATCAAGTCTCTCGTGGACAACATCATCATGCCGCTGGTCGGATACGTGACGCCGCACATGAACTACACCGAGTGGCACCTGGGCAAGGTGACGATCGGGAAGTTCCTGGCCGATCTGTTGAACTTCCTCATCATCGCGGTGGCGGTTTTCCTGACGATTGTGAAGGTGGTCGACGCCATCGTGAAACGGGTGGGATCCACCGCCGCGCCAACCGAGCCGACCACCCGCGAGTGCCCGCTGTGCCTCTCCGCGATCCCCATCAAGGCCCGCAAGTGCTCCCACTGCACCGCGGATGTCCCCCCGGCCATGGCCTGAAAAAGTCGCGCCCTGATTCAGCCGGTCCGAACCAGCTTCCATACATCCGGCGACATGTTGTTGCCGGCCACAACCCACAGCGATTTGTCATGAACGAACACGCTCGCCGCGTGCCGCGGGGGCCACGGAGTGTTCGGCAATTCTTCCCAACCAATGCCGTCGGGTGAATGCCAGACGTCGTTTCGGTTGCTGGATTTTCCGAAGCCTTCCATCACCCACAGCCGCTTGTCGAACACCGCGATGTCGTGATACTGCCGCGGCGCCCAGGGCGTCTTCGGCGCGGTCTGTTCCCAGCTGATGCCGTCGGCGCTGCTCCAGACGTCATTGTAGAAGACTCGATCGGGACGCTGCGGCGTGTCGTACGTGCCGCCGCCGATGATCCACATCCGATTGTTGAAGACGGCGCCGCCCCCGATCATGCCGCGCGGCGACCATGGCGCGTTTCTCAGCACGCGCGTCCATTGCCTGCCATTCTCAGAGCTCCAGACGTCGCCATGGAAGATCTCTTCCGCCGGAGCAAAATGCGGCAGCGTCTGCCCGCCCATGACCCAGATCCGACCGTTCAATGCCAGCGTATAGTGCAGCACGCGCGGGGACCAAGGCGCCTCCCGCGTCACGCACTCCCATTGCACGCCGTCATCGCTGCTCCACACGTCCGGCTGATAGTGGCCCTGGTTGGCATCGCCGCCGACGATCCACATTCGCTCCTGATGCACGACGTACCCCGCGGTGTGCCGCCCCTCCCAGGGCGCCTCAGGATTCTCGAGCCTCCAGTCGGCGCCGTCTGCCGAAGACCAGACCTCGCTGTTGCAGGTCCTGGGAAAATGAACCTTGTCCGCCCGGTTCCACCCACCCAGGAGCCACATCCTCCCGCGAAATGTCAGTGCGCCCGCGCCGTCGCGCGCGGCGAACGCAGCCTGCTCGCTCACGCATTGCCACTGGTATGGCATTGATGCCCCGGTGAGGCCGCCTGAATTCAGACGCGCGTCACATCGACACTCACGACAAAAATGCGGTTGCGCTCCGCCGACCGCCACCCGAACGGGCAGCGGTCGTAAATGTACAACAGCCGATTCGGCTCAACCTCCACCAGTTCCGTATAGGCCGTCGTCTGCGATCCATCCGCGGCCATGCGCCACTCGGGTGGCGACGTCTCGTTGTGGTGCGCGAGGATGTCGAAGGGCTGCCAGCTTCCCCCCTTCCCATCGTCGCTGAGCCAGAGTTTGAGGCCCGGGCGCCCGCCCGAGAGCGCCAGCACGCCGCTGGACAGGCGGCACAGGCTCGGCTCGACCCTCCCGATCCCGCTCATAACTTGCGGCGTCCCCCACGTTCGCCCGCCGTCGCGGCTGCGCGCGCATCGATAAGGCCACTTTTCCGCGTTGCCCACCCGGTAGACGCAGAGCAGCTCCCCATCGTCGAGCATCGCCAGGCTCGCTTCGCACGGCCCTTCCGGCTGCTGTCCTTCGACCGGGCTAACGTCCGGCGTGTCGTGATGGGTGCTGATCGTTGAGACGTAGCGCCAGCTCAGACCATGGTCGTTCGTCGACAACACCAGCAGGTTGTGCCGCCAGCCGAGCTCAATCTCATCCTGCCAGCAGCCGTAGATCGTCGTCAGCCACTCGTCCCCGACCGCCACGGATGTGCCGGTGAAGTTCATCGCCGCGGCGCCAGTGGCGCGCAAAGCGACGTCGCGCGCAAAGCCCGTAATGCGCGCTCCGAAAGGTTTCGTCTGGTAAGCGCCCCCGGGCCGTACGTCCGTCAGGTCCGTGGCGAACTCGCGGCGTTGGCCCGGCGGGTGAGGGTAAATGTAATACGGAATCCGCCGCAGCGACCCATCCGGCAGCGACAGACACTGGTTGGCGAAGTTGCCCAACGAATACGGCGTCGACCAGCGCTTCCCTCCGTCAGTCGAATGGCTCGCTCCGGCCAGGTACGCGAAGCAGTGAAGGTCCGGCATCATCGACCACGACGCGATCAGCTCCCCGCAGCCGAACTTGTGCACCACAGGAAACCACAGATGCCCGATTCCCTCCGCAACCTGCACGGGTTCCCCGACGCGCAACTGCGCTGGCCCGGCGCGATAGGTCTTCATCGATCGATTCCCTTGCCGCGGTTCGTTTGAGGGTGACGCTGTTGCGTTTTAGGACCCCAGGGCACACGCACAGGTAACTCGTCTCGCCGCCGGATTCAGCCAGCGCGCTCGCAGCATTCACCAGGGCGGCAGCGCCATCGTCCCGCCGTCGAGGACGATCGATGTGCCGTTGATGTAGCCGGCCTCTTCGCTCAACAAAAATGCGGCGACGTTGGCGACGTCGATCGGCTCGCCAAGACGGCGCACCGGGACGCGGCTACGCACCTCGGCATAGATCTCTTCCTTGCTCTTATCCCATCCGGCGCAGCTCGCCGCGAGCATCGGCGTGTCGATCGTGCCGGGGCAGATGCCGACGACGCGCATCACCCCCGCGTGGTCCACCGCAAGGCACCGGACGACCGCCTCGGCAGCCGCCTTCGACGCGCAGTACAGAACGTGATTCGGAAAGCCGATGTGCGCCGCGACAGACGTCGTGATCAGCATCGTGCCGGCGGTCTTGTTCTTCTCGAACACCGGGACCACATACTTGGCGAGCCAAACCGCGCCCAGGACGTTGACGCCCATGAGCAATTCGAAGTCCGCCCGGCTGGCATCCGTCGCCTTCCCCTGCCGCCAGACGCCGGCGTTGGCCAGGACGCCATCGATTCGTCCGTGCCGCTCGACGGTCTTCTCCACCAGTTGCCTGACGCTGCTCTCCTCAGAAGTATCGGTGAAGACGAACTGGGCGTCGCGTCCCTCGCTGCGCAGCGCCTTCTGCATCGCTTCGCCCTGCGGCTGCTGGTTGGAGGCGAAGACGAGCTTCGCGCCGCGCTCGGCGAAAAGCTTGACGCACGCCTCGCCGATGCCGGACGTCCCGCCGGTGACGATGATCACTTTGCCTTCGATGGACACGCTCTCACTCCTTGCCGGCTACGAGATCCGCGTGCGGCCGCCGCTGAACTGCATGTATTCGATCACCGCCCCCTCCTTCTCGATGAAGACGACGCGCAGATTATCCAGCGCCTGGAAAGGCCCCAGCAGGATCGTTTCTCCGCGAATCGCGTCGTCGAGATTCTCCACCGTGTAAGCGGTATGGCAGCGGTCGCGCACCGGCCCGCTCACCGGCGTGTCGGGCTCGAAGCGCAGGAACTCGATCCGATACGGATGATCGTCCGGGCTGGTCACCCAGACCTTCGTCGCCTCCACATACAGCTCGCCCGGCTGCCTCTGGCCGGTGATCACGCCGGTGTGATGGAACTGCCGCTTCATCGCGGCCCTCCGTTCAGCTGCACCACCTGCCCGATCACGGCCGATCGCTCGGCGGCCAGGCACGCCTCCACCGCCGCGCGCGACTCCTCGGGGCGGATGACATCGGGCTTGCGCCCATTCTCGACGCACTGCAGGAAGTAGTTCCACTCCTCGCGCAGCGCCCCGCTGCGCACGCCGTGGATGCTCGGCCAGTAGGTGGTGTCGGGGTGGCGCACCGAGTCCTTGTCGACGACGAGGAAGTTGGGCGTGGTATCGTGGATCGAGACCGATCCTTCGGTGCCCACGATCTCCATCCGTTCGTCGATCTGCATCGGCGAGCGCTGCGGCAGCGCCCAGACGTTTTCGCACACCCCGATCGCGCCGCTGTCGAAGCGGTACATCGTGACCCCGACGTCCGGATGTTTCAGCTTGCGCACGCGCGTCGTCTGCGCGTACGCCGAGACGACTTTCGCGCCGCTGTACCAGAGCATCAGGTCGGTGTCGTGCACGCCGTCGCCGATGATCGGGCCGATCTTGTCCAGCACACTTTCGGTAATCCACTGCGGCAAATTTCGCCGGGCGTACATGGAAACGATCCTGCCGATGCGCCCCGACGCGATCTCCTCCTTCGCCGCCGCGTAGCGCGGATTGAAGCGGCAGACGTGCCCGACCATCAGGCTGCCGCGCGATTTCTTCGAGGCCGCGATGATGCGGTCGCAGTCGGCCACCGTTGAGGCCATCGGCTTTTCGAGGAAGACATGCTTCCCCGCCTCCAGGGCCGCGATCGTCGGCTCGGCATGCTGGTCCCACATCGTCACGACGCTCACCACTTCAACTTCCGGGTCGGCGAGCATCTGCCGGTAATCGGTGAAAGTTTTCTTCACGCCGAAGCGCTTCGCCACCTCATCCAGCCGGTCCTTCGTCCGCGTGCACAGGGCGTACAGGCTCGCCTGCGGCAGGTCCGCCAGCACTTCGCAATGCTTCTCCCCAAACCACCCCAACCCGATAACGCCTATCTTGATCTGTCTCATGAGGATCCTCGGTCTCGAAACATATCTTTCGTCGTAATGTTGCTCTTCCATTCAACCCGCGTAGCGAACCGCCGACCTTTCTCCCGCGGCAGCGCGAAACGCGACCGCCTCGTCCACGATGCGGAATACGTCCATCTGCGCTGCGTATCCCAGCACTGCCCGCGCCTTGCTGATGTCGATCGAAAAGTCGTGGTGCTCCGCGTCGGTGAACTCGACCACGTCGAGCCCCAGTTTCTTCGCTATGTAGTGCGCGAGCACGTCGTAACTGAATGCCGCCGGGCCCGCGATGTTGAATGTCTGTCCAATCGCGGCCGGGTTTCCCAGCGCCTTCATGAACGAGTGGACGACGTCTTTCAAACCGACGATGTGCCGGATGAACGGCTTCTGGTCGGGATGAACCAGGCAGCCGACCGCGTCGCGCCCTTCGGCGAACCAGCGCTTCTGCTCCGGCGTTTGCGCCAGGTCTTTCCAGGGCGGTCCGCCAAAGTTGGGCTCCTTTAGCGTCATGTAGGCAAGAATGTCATCCTCACCGTGGATCCATGAGATGCGCAGCGTCGTGGTGGGCAGCCCGTATTGAATGCGGTACTGATCGACCATCACTTCTTCCATCACCTTGGAGAAAGCGTAGTAGCCCGGATAAGCCGCCAGCGGCGAGGTCTCGCTCAGCGGCACCGGCCGCGGATAGAAAAAGATGCCGAGCGCCGCGTCGCCGCTGGCGAGCAGAAACTGCTTGAGACGGCCCTGGCGCTTCGCCTCATCGACCAGCAGAAAGGTGCCGCGCACGCTCGTGTCGAAGAAACGCTCGCGGTCTTCCTTGCAAGTCGCCAGATGGAAGACGGCGTCGATGCCTTCCAGCGCCTGGCGGACAAAGTCCGCGTCCGCCATCGACCCTTTGACCGTCTCCGCGCCGGCGTAGTTGACGGGCGTATTGAACTGCGTGACGCGCACGCGATAGCCCGCGTCGAGCAGCGCCGGAACGAGCGATCGCCCGATCTTCCCACTCGCCCCCGTAACCAGAACTGTCTTGATCGTCATAGCGCGGCCGCTGAAAAACCAACTGGCGACAGATTCTCGATTACCACGCGGTCCATCCGCCGTCCACCAGCAGGTTTTGCCCGGTAACATAGCTGCTCGCGTCGCTGGCCAGAAACGCGACCGCGCCTTTCAATTCCGATGGCTTTCCGATCCGGCCCATCGGGACCTTCTTATTCAGTCGCGCGACCAGCTTTGGGTCCGCCTTCTCGCTCGGGAAGGGGCCGGGGCTGAGACAATTCACGCGCACGCCATCCTTCGCCCAATATGCCGCCAGGTGGCGCGTGAGATGAACGATGCTCCCCTTGAGGGCGTGGTAAGCGGCGGGGCTGGCGTTGGGAAGGCCTTCGTAAACCTCGGGGTACGACGCGACCACGCCATACATGGAGCCGACCATGATCACGCTTCCCGGGCCGCCACGCGCAATGGCCTGCGAATGCAGCTCGCGGGCCAGCAGGAAGTACCCGGTGGCGTTGGCGAGTTGGCGGGTGAACTGCTCGGCCGTCACCGCCCGCCAGTCCGCGGCGAGGATCTCGTGTCCGTTGTTGACCAGGATATCCATCCGGTCCGCCCGCTCGATCGCTTCACAGAACCCTTTGTCCAGGGAGCGCTCGTCCATCTGGTCCAGCGTCACCGCGAAATGTTCGCCGCCCTCCACCGCCGGCAGGCTCGCCAGCACTTCTGCCGCCCGCGTCACGTCCCGGCTCCCGA
Organism: Tepidisphaerales bacterium; assembly: GCA_038204465.1. Lineage (GTDB taxonomy): Bacteria > Planctomycetota > Phycisphaerae > Tepidisphaerales > Tepidisphaeraceae > JBBRCX01. Next base: position 13,638 of record JBBRCX010000104.1, read on the forward strand.
CCACGACCCGCGCCCCGCATTCCGCCAGCGCCCGCGCCATCGCCGAGCCCAGGTATCCGCTGGCGCCGGTGACGAGCGCGACGCGCCCGCGGAGATCGAAGAGCCGCTGAATAGTCGGTTCCTCAGGCTCGATCATTGGTACGATTCGTTTCGAGGTTGTTTGAACATCCGCGCGGCTCGCACGGGCGGGACGCCCGTGCCACATTGGAGCAGCTTCTAACTTGGCGTGGCTCTCGCGCGGTCATACGCCTCTTTCATCGCGGGCTCGTACGCGGTGTGCTTGCCGCGGTAGACCAGGAGCAGCCCGCATCGGGCGCGAGAACTCTTGTTCGGACCGCTGAAATGAATCGTCTGGCAGTGGTGGATGAGGGCATCGCCCGGGTCCAGCGTGCCGACCAGCTCGTGCTCCTTCGCGCCGGGTGGCATCGAGATGAGACCCATTGAATTCCCGCTCACCCCTGAGGGCCGGTGCGGCAGGACGCCCTGCATGTGAGAGCCCTTTACGTAGACGATCGGCCCGTTCTCCACAGTCGCCGCGTCGAGCGCGATCCACACCGTCAGCGCATCCGGCGGCGACTGGCAGAAGTAGGCGTTGTCCTGGTGCGGCGGCACGCCGGAGCCCACGCCCGCCGGCTTGCTGAAGGTCTCCACCCCCAGCAGCACCGGCTCGCCGTGCACCAATTCGCTCACCAATTCGATGATCTCCGGACGTTCGGCCAGCTTGCGGAAAAACGGATCGTGATTTCCCATCCGCCACAGGTTTCGAACCGTCCTCCCGTCGGCTTCCAGCGTGCGATCGGCCTCGGGAATATTCGGCAGCACCTGCGCGATATAGCGCTCCAGCTCGCGGCGAACCGTTGTCAGATCGGCTGTTCCGAGCAGCTCTCGGATGCGCACGCACCCATCGCGTTCGAAATCCCGCGCCACGCTTTGCAGGTCGATCGTCGCGTTCATCCCCTGCTCCTCTAAGCCTTACTTCTTCTCGACGTAGCTGCCCGCGCCCGGCGTGAAGCGGTTGTCGAAGGTCAACCCGAGCGGCGCGAACTGTTTCTGGATCTGCTCCATTCCGTTCTTGACCATGATCACGTCCGCGCCATGGGCCAGGAAGCGGGCCCCCATCTCGATCAGTTTCTTCGCGTGCTCCAGGGAGAAGCACGGCATGCCCCAGTGCTTGCCGTGCTTCCGGCACGCAGCCGCGATCTTCTGCATCGCTTCATTCACCTTCGGATGGTCGAACTGCCCAGCGAAGCCGCTGATGACCGTGAAGTCGGCCGGGCCCAGGAATAGCGCGTCGATGCCTTCCACCGCGGCGATCTGCTCCGCCTGGTCGACGGCTCCCTGCTCCTCCACCTGAACCACGACGAACGTTTGCTCATTGGCCTCGCGAATGTATGACGCGATCGGCATCGAGCAGTACGGCATGTCGGGGTTGCCGCCATCGAAGCCGCGCTTCCCCAGCGGCGCGAACTTGGTCCACTTCACCACCTCCGCCGCTTCCGCGGCGCTGTCGCAGCGCGGATAAAGGATGCCCTGTGCGCCTGCTTCGAGCATGCGCCCGATGCGCATGAATTCCCCCTTGGCCGGCCGGACCACCGCGTCGCTCGTTCCGACCCGCAGAGCGCGCATCAGCCCCATCGCCGTCTCGACGCTGTAGCCATGGTGCTCCATGTCCATCCAGACCCCGTCGAAACCCATCAGGCTCACCATCTCGTACGCCGACGGGTCGGTGAAATGCAGCGTCGTCACCAACGCCGGCTCGT
>JBBRCX010000105.1:0-15336 GCA_038204465.1 Tepidisphaerales bacterium
CATCGTCTTGTGCACCCAGCAGCGCTGCTGGCGGGTCTGTGGGAACACCTTCGACAACGCCAGCCAGAAGCCCAACGATCCATCCCCCGTCGCCAGCTTGGGCGGCTCGGTCATCCCTCTGCTCTTGAGGTCCAGCAGCAATGCCGTCCAGCTCGTCTCGCTCTCCCGTTGGCCGTCGACAATGGCGATCAACTCCTTGCGGCCATCTTCCAAAGCGCCCATTAAAACCAGCACGCACGGGCGATCGTCGCTCAAGCGGCAGGAGAAGTAGATGCCGTCGGCCCAGAGGTAGACGTAACGCTTGCCCGAGAGATCGCGTTTGCTCCAGTCCGCGTACTCTCCCTGCCAGGCCTGCAGCATCCGCACCACCGATGTGGGCGACAGCCCCGACCCGTCGAAGCCCAGATGCACCAGCGCATCGGGCATCTCACCGCTGCTGATCCCTTTGAGATACAGCCACGGCACCAGGTCCTGGATCGCCCGAGTCTTCCGCAGATAAGGCGGAAGAATCTTTGAAGTGAAGCGGAAACGCACGCCGTTCTCGTCCACGCGCCGGTCGTCCACACGCGGCTGGTTCACCTCCAGCGGACCGACCCCCGACAGGATCGTCCGCGGCGGCTTGGCGCCGTTGCGAACCACCAGGCGATGACCCGCCTCGTCCCGCTGATGCGCGTGGGCGCCGACGTACTGGGCCACCTCGTCCTCGATCGCCTTCTGCAAAGCGCGACGTGCCCCTTCGCGGGCGATCTGTTCCAGGGTGGCAAAAACGACCGGCTCGGTTGCCAGCCGCAACGCAAATGATGATGATGACATGTGGCGTATCCTTCCGGGCCTCGTGGCCCAACGGGTGAGTGAGTTGAATCAATCACCCAAGGTACGCCGCTTTTATTGCCGCGTCTTCATCCACAGCTTTTGGTCATAGCTCATGGAGTTGGCTGAACGCCACAATACGTGCTTCGGTGCGAAGGGGATTCTGAACGGGATGGGGGTTAACCGGTTTATACGGATGGTCAAAGAGCAGCCGTGTAACTCCCGACACATAGCTTGCCGGAGCGTCCCAAGTTTATGGGCGCGTCACTGCACCAATGAGATGTGTCCGCCATTCGGGTTGAGCGACAGGTCGTAATGAATGGCGGAAGTTCCTGTCATGTCAATGCTCTTTCCCACCACCGACCCGTAGATGTCGCCCGTGCCCCCCAAGGTAATCGCACTAAGCGGGGCATAGACGTCCGCATAAAGAGCAGAGCTGCTCGTGACGGAGAGGCCGCCGGGCGAATTTCCGGACGGAGTCTTCACCATCACCACCCTGAGATTCCCAGGTATGCTGTTAAAAGTCGTCGCATTGCCGTTCATTGAGAAGTTGCCGTAGCAATAGATCGTGGCCGGCCCGGTGAAGGTGAGTGTGCCGGAAATCGTCACATTGTTGAAGTAATAATGCCCGGCGGGCAGCGTCGCTGACTTGTTACCGCCCAGGCTGAAGCTGCTTGCGGAAACCGTACCGCTCGGACAGAGGCCATTGTCGTTGTTCGAAGAGTTGTACGGACTCGGGTCCTCGACAGGATAGCTTAGTGGCGTCACCAGCGGGGTCGTTGAACCCGTTACCGCGCTGCTGCCATACACCAGCTTGCCCACCCCAGGGAATGCGTTGCCGTTGATCTGCGTGCTACCGCCCAGAGTGATATCGCCGTTGGAGCCTATGTTCCCGAAGTTCCCGGCCGAGGATCCGGTTTTGGACCAGTAGGCGGTGCTCGAATTGCCGGACATTTTTATGTAGTCCAGCCCGACCACCGCGAACTTGATGCCAACGATAGATGCGGTGGCGCTGGCGTTCACGTCACACGTGTTCATCCCGATGGCCTTGGCGAACAGCAGCGGAATGGCGTTGCCCCTGGCGCTGGTCCGGCGGCACCACACGCGGACCGCGTTGGCACGGTTCGAGCTAACGGATGTGAAGGTGCGCGCAGTCGTGTCCCACAGGCCAAACTCGACGTCCTGCGTAACGTCTATGCTGACCGATGAACCATCGGCGGTGTTTTCGGCCGCAGCGTCCTGTGCGTAGGTTCGCGCCGTGCTTCCACTCTGCGCCAGTCCGGTAACTGCGTAACGCGCCGCTGCGTCGGCGGTTCGCCGCAATTCGGTCTTGACCACCTGGACGCGGCCGTAGTCCACTCCAATCGAACAGAATCCAATCGTGGCTGTCATCACGATCGCCAAATAAATCAGCGCGGTCCCTTTGTGGCGGTCTGCCGCGGTGCCGCGCTTGACAATGTCGCGCGTCGCTCTGCTGGTCATTTCGGGCTCCTGACTGGCGGCGAACGAGGTTCAATGCGGGACCCCAAGTATTGACATCGGGGAACGACAGAACGCTTCTGAAGCGGAAATTGGGCAGGCTGCGATGCGACGCCGCTCGGCGGCGGGGCAGCGCGTCGGGGGACCTGCTCGACGGCGGCCACCTGATCGCGCACAACAAAGTCACCCCCTTAACAGGTGAAAGTACTTCCGATCCGGTTTACGAAGCTGAACGTGAGAAGCGGCGATGACGTTCAGAGGCCCAGCCACAACTCATGTCAACGGGAACGTGGACCTGCAGGGCGACTTAATCGCTGCGCCGATAACCGGCGCGTTCATCCGAGGTGCGACAGCGACGAATCCAGCGACGATATGTTTGCGCTTCCGGCTGGGTGACCTGAATGGCCAGGGTTACCCGCCATCAGGTTGCCCGACGGTCTGGCGGATGCGATCCACGACATCGCGGATCTGAGTTGGGTCGGCCGGGCCGTCCTCGCCAGCGCCAATTCCCTTGAGCTCGTCGATCAGACGGCGCAGCTCGTCGCGCTGACCGGGCGCGGTCGCCCGTCCATGCAGGGAGTTGAGCTTTCGAACGTCCGTCTCGACGTCCTTGCCGGCCCCGCGGAGCGATTGCGCGGCCTGTTTGAGAGCTTCCCGCGCTGTGGCCCGGTCCGCCTTCATCTTCGCCCGCGCCGCGGCAAACTGTTCCTTGAATGCCGCTTTGGCGGCGGCCAACTGCTCCTTGATTCTCAACACCGCGTCCGAGTCGCCTTGCTGCACCGCCTCCTGAAGCGATTGTCGTAGTTGCTGGAACGCCGCGCGGTTCGCCTCGATGAGGTCGCGGATCTCCTGGCGGCCCGTCGCAGCCGCTTCCTGTAACGCATCCCGGCGCGCGGCAAAGTCCGCGTGCGCCGCGCTCGCGTGCTCGGCGTGTCCCTGGACCTCCGCTCCGGTAAGTGCCTCCCTCCGTTCGCGTCACCGATAGAAACCCCACGGTGCCTGGAAATGGCTGCGATCGGAAGGGAGGGACGGCGGTTCCTCCTGATCCCGGTATGCAGCGACCATTTGGTGGTCGCGCGCCATCGCGGGGGGGGAAACATCACGCGCGAAACTTGGCGCAAGAAGCCAAGGCGGGCCGCATTTCACGCATCATTTCATTTGCGGCGGGTAATGTTAGAGAGCGTGCCGCTTATGAAATCGCCACTGCGTTGGTCAGTCAGGGTTTGAGCGGCGGGCTTGAGCATGGCCGTCGATCGGTTGATCGTTTCACTGCGAGCATGGCGGCAGCCGGAACGGTTCCGGCTCAATGCCCTGGCGGCATCTTTGGGTCGCCTGGGGGAATTGATGGCGCCGGCGGGGTTGCGGGCTTATCGTTCCCTCTGAATTCCACTTCGAAACCTCGCTGCCTCTGTTCGCGCTCCTCGCGGGTGGGGAACTTGGCCTTCCACCATTCGCCGAGCTTGCGGCTCCATGGCGGCTCGTAGTGCGCGTGAAACCATCCGCTTACTGAGATGCCGAGGGCCGCGAAGAGTAGCGACACGATCAAGCCGGCTGCTGAGCTGATGCACCACCACATCGCTGCAGGAATCCTTTGAAGTCGCCGCCCGTTCAGCCTTCTGTGGACAGCAAAGCGCCTTCTATGACAATCAGATTAATCGCAAGTGAGTGTTTGTTTCTGCTCGTATCGATCGGTGCTCATCGGTGTTACATCGGTGGCTGGAATGTGTTTTTCAATCGTCTTCGCCGCGATAGGTGCATTTGGAGGTGCAGGTTTCGTGGACTACTACCTTGGAGAGTTGGGGGAGGTTGGGCTTGACGCGCTTCCAGATCCAGCGGCAGAGGTTTTCGCTGGTGGGGTTTTCCAGGCCCTCGACTTCGTTGAGGTGGTAGTGATCGAGCTGGATGAGCAGGGGGTTGAAGGCGGCCTTGATGTCGGCGAAGTCCATGACCCAGCCGGTGTGGGGGCCGACGGGCCCGCGGACGTGGAGGGAGACGCGGAAAGAGTGGCCGTGAAGGCGGGTGCACTTGTGGCCGGTGGGGGCGTTGGGGAGGCGGTGGGCGGCCTCGAAGGTGAAGGTTTTGCTGATTTCCATGGCGATTCGGGTACGCAGCATCTTACCAGAAAGGGCGGGAGGGCTGGGTGGGCGGCGCGGGTCAGCGGTCGGGCTGGAGTTGGCGGTCGGCCTGGGTGATGTCTTCCTGCTGGCGCTGGGACTGGCGGAGGTGGGAACGCCAGGTGGCTTCGAGCTGGCGGTCGTCTTCGGTCCAGGCGCCGCGGGTGGCGACCGCGATCTGCTTGATGGGGAACTTGGGGGTGCGGTCCATGTAGAGCAGGCCGTTGGCTTCCTGATAGGTGTCGGTGAACTGCGTGTAGCAGAAGCCGGCGAGCAGCGGCAGGGAGCGAACGGTGTCGAGCAGCTTGAAGTAGAGCCGGGTGAATTCGTCGGCGGTGCGTGCGCGGCTGTAGCCCCAGGTGCCGGCCCGGTCGGAGAAGGCGATGCCGCCGAATTCGGTAAGCATGATCGGCTGATTCTGATAGGCGAAGCCGTCGAGCACGAGCATCTTGTTGCCGGGGCGTTCGAAGCGCATGAGGTGATCGAGGGAATGGTCGCCATGCGAGTAGCGCTGGGCCATGCGGGCGGGGTCGGCGTCGTAGTCGTGTATTCCGACGATGTCGGTGGCGGCGGCTTCCCAGCCGTCGTTGCCGATCACGGGGCGGCTGGGGTCGAGGGTCTTGGTGAGGTGATAGAGGGCCTGGATGGCGTGCCGCTGGGCGGGGCTCTCGGGGAGGTCGGGCACGCCCCACGATTCATTGATCGGGACCCAGGCGACGATGCAGGGGTGGCTGATGTCGCGGAGAATGGCGTTGGTCCACTGCTCGGTGAGGCGCTGGATCGTTTGCTTCGAGAAGCGGTAGGCGCTGGGCATCTCCTCCCAGACGAAGAGGCCCAGCTTGTCGGCCCAGTAGAGGAAGCGGGGGTTCTCGATCTTCTGGTGCTTGCGGACGCCATTGAAGCCCATCTGTTTCACGAGTTCGACGTCGCGGCGATAGGCATCGTCATCGGGCGCGGTGAGCCCGCCCTGCGGCCAGTACCCCTGGTCGAGGACGAGAAAGAGCGGATAGGGCTTGCCGTTGAGGACGAATCGATTGCCCAGCAGCGAGATGGAGCGCATGGCGGTGTAGCTGCTGACGTCGTCGACGGAGCGTCCGTTCTCGTCGATGAGACGGACCTGGGCATCGATGAGCCGGGGCGAATGCGGGCTCCAGAGAAGCTCGTTGCGGTAGTCGTCGATGCCGGGGTCGGAGATGACGATGCGGCGGGTGACTTCGTCGCTGTCGACGGCGTAGTTGTCATCGGCGAGGAGCTTGTCGCCGGCGCGAAGGATGACATTCAGGCGCAGGCCTTCGCGGCGCGGGCCGGCAATTTGCGCTTCGAGGCTGATCTCCCAGCGCTCGACATTGGGGGTCCATCGGAGATTCTGGATGCGGGTGGCGGGGACGACCTCGAGCCAGACGGGCTGCCAGATTCCGGTGGTGCGCATGTACCAGATGGAATGCGGCTCACGGCGCCAATCCTGCTTGCCGCGCGGCTTGGCGAGATCGTCGGGATCATCGACGGCCTGGACAACGATGGTCTGTTTGCCGCGAGGTGTGAGAAGCTCGGTGATGTCGGCGGAGAAGGGGGTGTAGCCGCCTTCGTGCTGGACGGCGAGGCGTCCGTTGACCCAGACGCTGGCGTGGTAATCGACGGCGCCGAAGTGGAGGAGCAGGCGGTCTGAGCCTTTGAGCTTTGGCCCATTAAAGGCGCGGCGATACCAGCAAGCCTTGTAGAGGGCGCCGTCTTCGACGCCGCTCGCGGGGGTCTCGGGGGAGAATGGGACGCGGATCTTCTTGTTGAATCGAACGGCGTCGGGATTGGTGAAGCGCGCGTCGGGATCGAGGGCGAATTCCCATTCGCCGTCGAGGGACGTCCAGCGAGCTCGCTGCAGTTGCGGCCGCGGATAGGCGGCAGCGGCGCTGACGCGGGCTTGCTTGCGCTTTGGTTTCTGTTTCAAGATGTCTCCGACGTTGGCCGCCGCCGGGCGCGCGGCGGTGAGGAATGTATCGGGGAGGAGGCATCAGGAAAATAGCCAATTCTCCGCCTGTGGAGGTTGAGGCTACGGTGGGGCATTGGAGGGCAGGCTGTGCCGATGGCATGGCTGTTGCGGAATCTGGCAGGCGCGTCGAGACGCCGAGGAAAGGACCTGGCGATGGCAGAGGCAAAGAAGCAGGGCGGGATGCCGCGGCAGAAGCAGAGGCGGAGGCCGACAGATCTCCAGAGCAGGACGCGCGCGCGACACACGGGCAACGGACAGTCGAGCGCTGGCGATAACGGGCAGGCTGCTGTCACCTCAACCACGATTGAATCGATCGAGTCGGCGAAGTCGGCCGGCCTTCGCTACGTCTCTAACAGCAGCCCGGGAATCTCTCGAAAGCGGGCGGGAACGGGGTTCAGGTACGTCGATGGGAAGGGGAAGGCGGTGCGCGATGCACAGACGCTGGCGCGGATCAAGGCGCTGGTGATTCCGCCGGCGTGGGAAGACGTGTGGATTTGCGCCGATGCGCGGGGGCACATCCAGGCGGTGGGGCGGGACGTGCGGGGGCGAAAGCAGTATCGATATCACCCCAGGTATCGCGAGGCGAGGGACGAGAACAAATACGAGCGCATGATCGATTTCGTCGCGGCGCTGCCGAAGATCCGGCGGCGGGTGCGGCGCGACCTGCGTAAGAAGGGGCTGGTGCGCGAGAAGGTGCTGGCGGCGGTCGTGCGGCTGCTGGAGACGACGCTGATCCGGGTGGGAAATGACGAATACGCGAAGCAGAACAAGTCGTACGGGCTGACGACCATTCGCAACAAACACGCCGACGTGAAGGGCTCGACGGTGCGTTTTGAGTTTCGCGGCAAGAGCGGCGTCGAGCATGCGATCGACCTGGAGGACAAGCGGATCGCGAAGATCGTCCGCCAGTGCCAGGACCTGCCGGGGGAGGAGCTGTTCGGATATGTCGACGATGGAGGGCAGGCCCGCGACGTGGGCTCAGCGGACGTGAACGATTACCTGCGCGAGATCACGGGGAAGGAGTTCACCGCCAAGGATTTCCGCACCTGGGCGGGGACGGTGCTGGCGGCGCGGGCGCTGCAGGAATTCGAGCAGGTCGATTCGCAGGCAATGGCGAAGAAGAACGTGGTGGCAGCGATCGAGTCGGTGGCGAAGAAGCTGGGGAACACGCGGGCGGTCTGCCGGAAATGCTACATCCATCCGGCGGTGATCGATTCGTACATGGACGGCTCGCTGCTGGAGAACCTGACGCAGCGCGCGAAGCGGCTGGCAAAAACGCTGCAGAACCTGCAGCCAACGGAGGCGGCGGTTCTGGTGCTGCTGCAGCGCCGGCTGATCGATGAGAAGAAGAAGGTGAAGCGGAAGTCGGCCGCATGAAGCGCGTGGCGGTGCTGCGGCTCCTAGTTCAATCCCGCGGCCGTGCAGGCAACGACCCACTTCTTGGGTGGTAATTCATGTAGAGCTACGGCGGAAGGCCGGCCTGCGGTCCGGGCGTGGCGACGAGTATAATCGGTTCCGACAGGGCGGAGTCTGAGCATGCAGAGACGCGGCATTTCAACGGGGCTCGTCGGGTTGCTGGTCGTGTGCCTGGGTGCGCCGCTCTGGGCGGAGGATTGGAAGAACCCCAAGGCTAACATCCCGCCGCAGGCGACGCCGCAGCGGGTGAACGCGGGCGAGGGGATGCCGCCGTTGCCGTTGCCGGGGACACCGATCCGGCGGTCGGAGCATAAGCGCGAGCCTTCGCCGCCGGCGCTGGTCGGGAGCGTGACCTTCTCCGAGCAGAGCTTGAAGGGGACGGGGATCGAGTGGCAGACGACGATCATCGACATCGAGAGGTGGGTGCAGTTCACCAACAGCCAGCTCGGGCAGCGCTACCGCTACGTCAACACGGATTTCGGCAAGTTCAGCTACGACCCGACGGAGCTGCCGATCCTTTACTTCACGGGATGGAAAGCGCTGCCGCAGTTTGACGAAGGGACGATCAAGAAGCTGCGGCAGTTCCTGATGGATGGGGGGACGTGGGTCGTGCACAGCAACTGCGGGCGGCCGGAGTTTAACGCGAGCTTTGAGCGGGAGATCAAGCGCATTTTCCCCGACCGGGAATTGGCCGCCATCCCGAACGACCACGCGATCTTCTCGTCGTTTTACAAGATGACGGACATGCGCGTGCGCAAGGACAAAGATCCGTGGAAGAAGCTGTCGACGGGGCAGGGGATCCTGAAGACGATCAACATCGGCACGCGGGCGGCGGTGATCTTTTCGCCGATCGACCTGTCGTGCGGCTGGGACGCGGAGGCGCATCCGATTGAAGGCGGCGTGCTGTATCACCAGGAAGACGCGCTGCATCTTGGGTCCAACATCGTGACGTATTGCCTGGCGGAATATCAATACGGGCGTTTCTTCGACCATCAGAAGGTTTATCACCAGGCGACGGATGCGACGCGCGACCAGCTGGTGCTGGGGCAGATCGTTCACAACGGCGACTGGGACGCGACGCCGCACGGGGTGCCGAATTTGCTCAAGACGATCGACCAGTCGACCACGCTGAACGTGCAGTTCAAGCGCGTGGAGGTGGACCCGGAGACCGCGGACATCTTCAGCTTTCCGGTGCTGTTCATGAGCGGGCAGCGCGATTTCAAGTTTTCTGAGAAGACGCGCAAGCGGCTCCGGGAATACCTGAACCACGGCGGGATGATGCTGGTGGATTGCGTTGTCGGCAGCAGCGAGTTTGACGCCGCCTTCAACCGGGAGATGAAGCTGCTTTACCCGGACCACGAATTGAAAGACCTTCCGGGCGAGCATCCCATTTTCACGTTCGTCTTCGACGAGAAATCGGTGAAGCTGTCCCCGCTGGCGGCGCAGACCCTGGGCAACACGATCGCGCCGAAGCTGAAGGCGATTGAAGTGGACGGGACGCTGCCGGTGATCTATTCACCATTGAGCCTCAGCGCCGGCTGGGAGCAGCTTCCGCGGGCGTATAACCGCGGCTATGCGGATGAGGACGCGCTGAAACTGGGGGTAAACATTTTCATGTACGCCGTGACGCATTAGCCGCTTATTCGCCGCGCGGGCTTATCGTGCCCGTATGTCTACCCGGCGAAACAAGGCTGGCTGCGCGTGCTACAGGAGAGGTCGATTTGACGCAGACGACGAGCAGCGTGCAGCCTGGGGGGGCCGAGCGGGATGCGCAATTCATCGAGAAGTTCTCGGCGGTGAAGAACCGGCTGCTGAACGAAGTGCACAAGGTCATCATCGGGCAAGACGTCGTCCTCGAGTTGTTGCTGGCGGCGTTGTTCGCGCGCGGGCACTGCCTGATCGTGGGCGTGCCGGGGCTGGCCAAAACGCTGATGATCAGCACCCTGGCGAAGGTGCTGAAGCTCAACTTCAACCGTATTCAGTTCACACCGGACCTGATGCCCTCCGACATCACGGGGACTGACATCCTGGAGGAAGATCAAGCGACGGGGAAGCGCGGCTTTCGGTTTGTGAAGGGGCCGGTGTTTTCCAACATTGTGCTGGCGGACGAGATCAACCGCACGCCGCCAAAGACGCAGGCGGCGTTGCTGCAGGCGATGCAGGAGTACCAGGTGACGGCGGGCGGGCGCACCTATGGGCTGGAGTTGCCGTTCTTCGTGCTGGCGACGCAAAACCCGGTGGAGCAGGAAGGGACGTATCCGCTGCCGGAAGCGCAGCTCGACCGGTTCATGTTCATGGTGAACATCGGTTATCCGAGCCGGCGCGAGGAGCGGGCGATCGTGCGGGCGACGACGATGGATCTGGAGGCGGAGCCGGAGACGGTGCTGTCGGCGTCGGACATTCTGCACGTGCAAAAGGTCCTGCGCAAGCTGCCGGTGAGCGACCACGTGGTGGATTACGCGGTGAGCCTGGCGCGTGCGACGCGGCCGCACCAGTCAAACAACACGCCGCAGTTCATCAACGAATGGCTCACCTGGGGCGCGGGCCCGCGGGCAGCGCAGTACCTGGTGCTGGGGGCGAAGGCGCATGCGGTGCTGAATGGGCGGCTCAACGTAAGCTGCGATGACGTGCGCTCGGTGGCGAAGCCGGTCCTGCGGCATCGCATCTTTACCAACTTCAATGCAGACGCGGAGGGAATCGGGCCGGACAAGGTGGTCGAGAAGCTGATCGAAGTGGTGCCGGAGCCCGCGGCGGGAGATCACAATCGCGCGGCGGCGGGGGCGGCGTGAGGCGGGTCGATCCGGTGAATCCATCCGCGCTGCGCCTGGCTTTGCACCGGGCGGGATTCCTCGAGATCAGTAGGTGTTGTAGGGAGCATTTGCATTGGCGTGGATCTCACCGGTGCTTTCATCGTAGATCCAGCCAACCGGCAGGTCGTCTGCGGGCTTGATTCCCGCCTTGCCCTTACGCAGACCGACGTTCACCGCGGGGATGCTGCGGATGTAGGGGCCGAAGGGGTGGCTGCCGTCAGCCTTGCTGACGGCGTTACCCGCGCCATCGGTGTACATCGTGAGCTGAGCCTTGATGCCCGCCGCCGTTGGATAGTTTCCCCCATGCTCGGCCTGATACAACTCGATGGCGCGGCGCAGCGCCGACAGGTTGCCTGCCAGGGCTGATTCCGAAGCGCCGGTGCTGCCGGAGGACAATCTCGGGACGGCGATGGCCGCGACGATTCCGATGATCACGATGACAATGATGAGTTCGATAAGGCTGAAGCCCGCGCGGCGCCTGGCGCGGGGAGGGTCGAATGGAACCTGTGCTGTCAGATAAAGCATCTTCCCTGGAAGCGCATCGGAATTGCAGCGAGCAGAGATAAGGCCAAAGTTGGTTATCGGACCGAGCCCGCGGCATTGCAGGCGCGACAGACCCGAGGCACGAGAGAGTTATACGGTTGTGACGGCCTCGAACCCGCTCAATCCTTCATCACAGCAAGTTCCTGTTCGCTGGCCTCGCCGGTGACGAAGTGGCGGATGATGGGGTCTTCGCTGTGGCGGATCTGCTCGGGCGTGCCATCGAAGATCAGTTTTCCGTCGTGGAGCATGACGATACGGTCGGCGATCTTGAACGCGCTGTTCATGTCGTGAGTGACGCTGATGCTGGTGACGTGCAGCTCGCGCTGGAGCTTGATAATGAGCTCGTTGATGACATCGGAACGGATCGGGTCGAGCCCGGTGGTTGGCTCATCGTAGAGGATCACCCGCGGGTCGAGCGCGATGGCGCGGGCGAGTGCGACGCGTTTTCGCTGTCCGCCGGAAAGCTCGGCAGGCATTTTGTTGCCGGCATCGGTGAGGCCGACGAGCTCGAGTTTCTGGCGCACGATTTGGGCGATCTGCTCGGTTGTCTTGTCGGTGTGTTCCACGAGGGGGAAAGCGACGTTCTCTTCGACGTTATCGGAATCGAAGAGGGCGCCCATCTGAAAGAGGAATCCAAACTGCTCGCGAATGGGGACGAGCTGGCTCTCGGAGAGCGTGTCGATGCGTTTTCCGTCGAACCAGACCTCGCCGCGATCGGGCTTGAGGAGGCCGACCATGTGCTTGAGGATGACGCTCTTGCCGCTGCCGCTGGCGCCGATGATGACGAGGCTTTCGCCTTCTTTGACGGCGAGGTCGACGCCGTTGAGGACCCTGAGCCGGCCGAATCGCTTGTGAAGTTTTCGAAGCTCGATCAGGCTCATACGGAATGCACGATCGACTCGCGCGCGGGACTCATTCGAAGACGCCGCGCAGCCCGTACTTGGCCAGGTACATGCTCTTGAGGATCTGTGCGAAGAAAAAGTTGAGCACGATGATGGCGAGGAAGCTGGCGACGAAGCTTTCGGTGCAGGCGCGTCCGACACCGCTGGCGCCGCTGCCGCAGTTGAAGCCCTTGTAGCAGCTGATGAGTCCAATGGCGCCGCCGAAGAAGACGCTCTTGATGAGCCCCTCCATGACCTGCCAGGTGTCGACGCCTTGAGCGGAATATTGCCAATAGGGCGCGTTGGGGACGCCGAGGAAATAAACGGAGATGACCCAGCCCCCCAGGACGCCGAGGAAGTCGCTGTAGATCGTGAGCACAGGCGTGAGCAGCACGCACGCGATGAACCGCGGCACGACGAGATAGCGGATGGGATCAGCCCCCATGACGCGCAGGGCGTCGAGTTGCTCGGTGACATTCATCGTTCCGAGCTCCGCGGTGAGGCGGCCCCCCACGCGTCCGGCGAGCATGACGGCCGCCAGCACCGGCCCGATCTGCTTGACGACGGAGAGGTTGATGATGCTGCCGAGGCGGGCTTCCTGACCGATTGCCTTGAAGGTGGTGTGGGACTCGATGGCCATGACCATGCCGATGAATGCGCCGGTGATGGCGACAACCGGGACGGAGCGGACGCCCACTTCGTACATCTGGGGGAAGAGGAGGCGCAGATTTTTCCAGCGGAGGGCGCCGCGGAAAAACCAGGCGAAGGTGCGGGCGACGAAGACCCAGAAGTCTCCGAAGCCGCCCAGGGTGGTTGTGGCGTTGCGCCCGACGCGCTCGACCCGCTGCGCCAACGTGATCGTCATGCGGCGGAATGATACGAGCGGCGCGCGCGGGGAGCAATCAGGGGAATTGACATCCGATCGAGGGCGATTGCGGCCTCGTCATGTGGTTGTTGAAAATACCGAAGTTGGCATCGTGCGCGGCGGGGATACGGAGGGCTCTCAACCGGAATTAATTGGGCTGTTGGGATGGCAAAGGCCCTTGCAAATTCGGCTTGTGCCGTTAGCGTAGCGCCATTCGGGCAATACCTGCGCGGCGACGCGTAGTCTGGACCTTTCGAAATTGCTACAGGGAGGTAGCCGTGACCGGCTCATTTTTGGTTTCAGCTCGTTCAGCCCTGACAATCGGGCTGGTGGTGACATTGTCTTTCGCGGCGGCTGGGTGCGCTGACATGATCAAGAGCGGCCCCGGCGCCCGCGACCAGGGAAAGAGGCTGTACGCCGAGGGCAACTTCACCGAGGCGGCCGGGGCTTTCCGCAACGCGGTGCGGCAGGAGCCGCGCGACTACAAATCGTATTACTACCTCGGTTCGTCATATGCCCATATGAACGCCTACGAGCAGGCGATTCAGTCGTACCACAGCGCACTGAAGGTGATGACTGTGACGCTGGAGGGCAAGGAGGACAAGGCATTCCGCCCCGTGGTGCTCGATGGGTTGGCACAGGCGATTGCAACGGCCGAGAAACATTCGCCCGAGCTGAGCGTGCCCGACGAAGGAAGCACGAACCCCGAGGACCAGTTCCTGCGCGCGAAGGTGTTCCGTTATACGGGGGATGCCGACGCGGCAATGCAGGCGTACAGCCAGGCGAGCAATCTGGATCCGAAGGATTTCTACGTCGCCAAAGATTATGGGCTTTACCTCGAGCAGCTTGGCCAGCAGCAGAATGCCGCGGCGTCGCTGCGTCGGGCGTATGCCTTGAACGGCAAGGACGAAGAAGTGGCGGCCGCTTTGAGACGAATTGGCATCGTGCCGGGGCCGAGCCTGAAGAACGAGAACGATCTGGCCAAGCCGCCGGTGCCGAAGGGACCGATTCCGCAGGTCGACTGGTCGAAGATGAACTTTGGCGGGCAGCGTTCGGCGCCCGCGAATCCGCCTCCGCCGATGCCGGCGCCCGAGGCTGAGGTGCCGCGCGATTGAGCGGCCGGGGGTTAGGTCAAAGCCAAAGAAGCCGCCGATCTGGCGGCTTCTTCATTTGTGCGGAAAAACTTCTGAAAGTAGTGGTCCGTTTCAGTGACTGCGGTGAGGGTGTTCGTCATCCGCGTGGCCGTGGTCGGGCTCGGGGTTAAGGGTGCCGCTGCGACCATGGTGCTGGGAGGCCCCGGGCGGTTCATCGTGCGAGTGAGCCACCGGAACTTCGACGGGGGCGTTCGCCCGAACGATGGGACCGATGACCGCCGCGGCCAGGAACATGCCGAGAATGACGACGATCGTCACGCCGGCCCACTTGCGACCTCGCCCATCATCGCCGTGGGCCGTGACGGGCCCGGTTTCTATCGGGCGGTGGCCTTCGGCATCCATGCTGGAGGAGGTCGGGGTGGCGACGTGTTCTGCAGGCCCGTCGTCGGCGGCCCTGGCATAGCCCGCGACAGCGAGAACGACAATGACAATGAGCATGGACCACTTCATGTGCGCTCCTGCGGCGTCTGGTCAAGCCATCGCCAATTGCGGGATTGCCCGCCTGAGTTCCTGAAGGTTCAGGTTTTTCACTACCCAGTCCGCGTCGCTCAGCTTCTCGGGCGGATAACTCGTGGCCACGCCGAGCGTCGGGAAGCCTACGGCTTTGACCGATCGAATCACCGTTGGGGCGTCCTCGACGATCAGGGTGTCGGCAGGCTTCAACTGACTTTTGATTCTTTCCGAGAGCAGCTTGAGCGTCAACAGATAGCCTTGCGGGTCCGGTTTGCCGACGCTCACGTCTTCGGCGGCGACGATGACGGGGAAACAATCGCGCAGGCTGACGCCCTCGAGCATGGCTTCGATCTCCTCCCGAAGCGCGCCGGAGCAGATGGCGAGCGGGCAGCGGCGCCACATGGTTCGCACAAACTCCTCGACGCCGGGCAGCGCGGCGAACTGGCGGCGGTGGATCATCTCCATCATGACCCGGCTCTTGCGGGTAATCAGCGCGAGCAGTGTCCTGGGCTCGAGCGGGCGGTGGCGCATGGCGAAGAGGTGTTTGAAGGCGCCACGGTCGTCGAAGCCGATCAATTCGCGGTAGTACTCCTCTTCGGTGAGGTCGATCTGTTCCTCGGCGAGGATTTCGCGAAAGGCCTGCAGGTGCAGGGGCTCGCTGTTGACGAGGATGCCGTCGAAGTCGAACAGGACGGCGCGCGGCCAAGTGGACATGCGAGGAACCTAGCCGCAGCGGACGGACCGCTCAAGGGAGAGAAGCTCTGGTGTAACCGCGAACCGGTTTCAGCGAGGCGTCCCCAAAAATGAAAGCCGGCGGCGTCACGCCC
>JBBRCX010000106.1:0-15281 GCA_038204465.1 Tepidisphaerales bacterium
GCCAACGGTCCCATGACCGATCCGGCCCATGCGGTGCGATGCCTTCAGCACCTGCAGGCAGCCGTTCGCTTTGCTGGCTGTATCGACCGCGATCATGCAGCTCGCCATGTCCGGGTAGAGGAAGCCGTTGCCGTACCAATAACCGTAATCCTGGTGCCATTCCCACGCGCCGCCGGTCCGCGGCTCTTTCAGCATCATCTTGTGATGGAAGAAATGAATGTCGTCCGCGAGCAGTTGCTCGAGCGGCCCGACGACGCGTGCGCAGTGCGAGAAGGCGCTATAGATGTCCTGCTTCAATTCGCTGGTGATCCAGATCTTGCTCTGCCCGCCGGCCGCGTCCGCCATGCTGCCCGCGCCCTTAATCGACTGATCGTTCTGCGCGACGCGCTGCAGCAGGCCGATCTCGTCCGAATCAAACAACGCCTCGACGAACAAGTATCCATCGGCCTCAAACTGCGAAACCTGCCCGTCCGTCAGCCGAAACCCGCTCATAGCTTCCTCGTCACCCCACTGGCCGGCAGCACGCGCATTCATTTCTTCTTCGGCGCAAACGCCAGCACGTTGACCGGCGCCGTCCCACGCCCCTGACCGTCGCTGTATTGGATCGCCATGGTGACCAACTGTTTCGCCTGGTCGATCGCCTCGACCAATCCAAGCCGATTGGCGAGTCCAGCCGTGATCGCTGCGCTGAATGCGCAGCCGCTGCCGTGCGTCTTGTTGTCCGGCATCGTCTCCGCCGTGAATTCCAGGAACTCCCTCCCGTCAAAAAGCAGGTCCACTTTCTGATCGCCCGAGGTGATCCCCTTGATGAGCACCGCTTTGGCGCCGTCGCCGGCAATTCGCCGGGCCATGTCTTTCGCCAGCGCGATCGTCACCGGCGCCGGCAGCTGCGCCTTGCTCAGTGCCGCCGCCTCGCGCAAGTTGGCCGTCACAACCGTCGCCAGCGGCAGAAGTCGCTCGCGCAGCGCGCCGATCGCCTCCTCGCTCAGCAGCTCATCGCCGCCCTTGGCAATCATCACCGGATCGCACACGTACCGCTGCAGCTTGTTCCGGCGGATCGCCTCCTCCACCGCCTCAACGACGTCAACCGCCCCCAGCATTCCGCTCTTGCACGCATCCACTTCAATGTCGCCCGCGGTCACGTCAATCTGCTGCGCCACCAGAGCCGCGGGTACCAGCATCTTCTCTTTGACGCCTAAAGTATTCTGGGCGGTCACCGCCGTGATGGCGCTCATCCCGTAGACGCCCAGAACACTAAAAGTCTTGAGGTCCGCCTGAATTCCGGCCCCGCCTGAAGAATCCGAACCACCGATCGTTAACGCCGTCTTCAGTGCCACAATTCCTTTCGCAACGTGGCTGGTCAATCTATCGGCCACAGCGGTGCCAGGCAAATCCTCCCGGATTATCGGGAAAGTTTTGCCGCGCCGGCTCCTCCGCGGCAACTTCGCTGCGCCGCGAACGTAGAATATCTGATGACTTCATTCCTCTGCGCATCCGTACTCGCCGGAGCCCTGCTTTTCTCTGCTCCCGTCGGCTCTGCCCAGTCCGCCTCGTCGCGGCCCTCCGCTGACGGGTGGGACCCAACCTGGTTCGACTACGACCAGTCGCTGGCGCTCGTGGTTGAGGAAGCCACCCCGACCGCTGCCCAAATCGACTTCAAAGCAAGGCCGCCTCAGGTGCCCGCGAACGAACCAACTCCCAGGAGGAGCGAACGCGCCGCGGCACCTCTGGCAGTTGGCCCTCTGAACATTGTCCACCTGCGCTTCACCGACGCCGACGGAGAGATCGTCCCGGCGCTCTTGTGCACGCCCCGGAATCGCAAGGGCCCGTTCCCGCTGGTCGTGGCGGTGCACGGGCTGACCAGCAACAAAGCTCAGGTCTGTGCACAGATCGCGCCCGCGCTGGCCAGGCAGGGGTTTGCGGTGCTCGCCGCGGACATGCCCCGGCACGGCGAACGCCGCGGCGATCCCCGCTCGGTCCTCGACCGCTCCAACCCGATCAAGAGTTTCCAGCTCTTCAGGCAGGCTGTCATCGACGTGCGACTCTGCATGGACCTCGCGGAATCCAGGCCCGACATCGACATGACGCACGGCGTCATCCTGTGCGGCTATTCGATGGGCTCATGGATCGACGCTATTGCCGGCCCTGCCGACACGCGCGTGAAGGCGATGGTCCTGATGGTCGGCGGCGCCGCTGATACTCCGGCCGCCGCGCTTCTGATCCCGCAGATCGCCGCGACGGACCCGCGGCTGGCGCTCAGTCACTTCGCCGGGCCCCTGCTCATGCTCAACGCAAAGTCCGACCCGATCGTCACCCCTGACATGGCGCGCCGGCTCTTCGCAGCCGCCTCCCAGCCGAAACAGCAGACCTGGTACGAAGGCGGCCACCTCCTCTCCCCCAGCGCTTACGAAGACGCCGCCAAATGGATCGGCAGGACCGCCCGCGACCTAAATCGCGACGGAGCGAAGCCGCAACGAAAAGCGGGGTGAAGACCTTGTCTATTTCGAGGCCGCGATGACCTCAGCGGCCGCTCGTTCCAGAACCTGCAAGTGCGCGCGGTGCGTTGACAGGTGCTCGTCGATTACCGCGAGGACTTCGGGCGGCGCACCAGACGTCGCCCGCAGCGCGTTCTCATAGCGGCGAATCAACAGCTTCTTCTCTTCCACCAGCTTGGGCAGAAGAAACTTGAGCGACAGAAAGGCGAGATACTGCTCTTCAGGCTGCGGACGAGAGCGCGGAGTCGGCACGCCGCCGACAAAATCGATCGCACGCACCAGGTCCGCCGCCGCCTGCCGGCTGGCGAGCACCATCTCCTGCAGCGGCTTGCGCACCTCGGCCGTCGCCCGGCTCAGGTAAGGCGAGCCCTCACCCATGAACCGGAAGATGCTGTTCAGCTCCGCCTCCAGCAGGCTGTTCAGAACATCGACGAGAGCAACTGGGGCACTCGACATGACGGCGGAATCTACAATGAATCGCTGCAAATGATTCCCAGCTCATCCCGTTGCACAAGCCTAAGGCTGCAGCGCCGCGCGCGGCGCCATCGCTGCGCGCGAAGCCTGCGCTGCCGGCGGGCCCGCGCCGGTTGCGGCGGCCGATTCCAGCCGGTCGTAGCGGTGGGTCACGTTGCTCAGCGGGCTGAAGCCCACGAACATCAGCAGCAGCGCCACGCTGCACACCACGCTCAGCCCCAGGCCCAGCGGGTTCCCCACGAAAGCCGGCGCCGTGCTCGAGTCGAGGTACATCACCCGGATCACGCGGAAATAAAAGTACGCGCTCAGGATCGTGTTCACCGCGATCGCGATGATCAGCCCCCACCACCATCCGCCGTTCTGGAACAAGACCCACAACAAGTTCAGCTTCGCGACGAACCCCGCGAAAGGAGGCAAACCGAGCAGGCTGATCATAAAGACCGCCATGCACGCCGCCAGCAGCGGCGAGCGCCGGCCAAGCCCCGCGTAATCGCTGATTTGCTCGCTGCCGGTTTCGCGATGCACCAGCCCCGCAACCGTGAATGCCCCGAGATTCATGAACAGGTAAACCGCCAGGTACAACAGGATCGCCTGCGCCGCCTCGCGGGCCGGATAGAAATCCGTGCTCGTGCTCGTCCTGCTCAGCAGCGAGATCGCACAGAGCATGTAACCCGCGTGGGCGATCGAACTGTACGCAAGCAGGCGCTTGATGTTGGTCTGGACGTACGCCGCGGTGTTGCCGACCGTCGCCGTTATCGCGCCGATCACGCCGATGACCGCGGCAATCGAAGTCGTGATAGCGTTTGGCTCGTATCCAAACTGCTCCGCGATCGCCATCATCACCCGAAGCAGCAGCACTAGCGCCGCGCCCTTGGAGGCGACCGACAAAAACGTGCTCACGTCGATGCTCGCGCCCTCGAAGACGTCCGGGCACCAGAAATGAAACGGGACCGCAGAAACCTTGAATCCGATGCCGACGATCAGCCCGAAGATGCCCACAACCAGCAGCGCCGATATGCCCCCCGTGCGCGCCATCACTTCCGCCAACCCCGCGACGTACGATCCATCCGCGGCAGTCGAGCTATACAACTGCAGCGTCCCGTACAGCCCGTAAAGCATCGACAGCCCATACACCATGATCGCACTGGTGGCCGCGCCGAACAGCACATACTTCAGCGAGGCCTCCGCGCCGATGCGGTCTGTCTTTCGGAAGCCGGCCAGCACATAACTCGGCAGGCTCGCCAGTTCCACCGACATGAACAGCATCAACAGGTTGGACGCCGAACCCATTAGCGACATGCCGAGCGTCGCCGCCATCAGCAGCGCAAAGAACTCCGGCCCATCCCCCTCGTGCAGCGTCGACGCGGTGGTGCTGAACCACATCAGCACCACGCCCATCACGAAAATCAGCAGCAAAACTTTCCAGAAGAATGCCACGTCGTCCGTGACGAGCATCGGACGGAACTTTTCCGAAGTATTGCCCGTCCCCACCGTCAGCAGCGAAACCAGCGCGATGCCCAATCCAACCAGCGCGACCAATCCGCACGCGGCGTTGGGCCGGCGGACGAAGAACGGCGTCAGCAACACCGCGACGATCGTGCCGATGAGCCACAGGTCGGCGATGAATGGACTGAGTTCCACCCAGCCGGGTATATAGGGTGCGCCGATGGAGGCCAGAAAAGTCATGATTGCTCGGTCGTTCTGCGGCTTCGCTCGAAGGCGTTACTGCTACGAGAAGAGCTTGAACATCGCGCTCACGGTGTTGGTCGTGAAGGCGAAGAAGAAGATCGTCGGCAGAATCCCCAGCAGGATCGCCATCACCGTTAACGGCGTCAGCACCACGATCTCGCGCTGATCGACTTCCGGGAATCCGCGATACTCCGCCCGCTCCGGGCCAAAGAACACCCGCTGGATCGTCCACAACATGTAGCCGGCCGTCAGGACGACGCCGAAGCATGCGATGACCGCCAGGGTATAGATCTGTGTGTGAGTCGCGACGCCGCTGCGCATCAGGATCGAGTCGCTGCGCGCCGCCTGGAACGTCCCGAGCAGCACCATCACCTCGCCGATGAACCCGCAGAGACCCGGCAGGCCGAGGTTCGCCATGCACGCCACCGTCGAGAACCCGGTGTAAACCGGCATGGTGGTCGCCAGCCCGCCCATCCGCCCCAGCTCGCGGTGATGCGCCCGCTCGTAGACCACGCCCACCACGAAGAACATCATCGCGCTGGTGATTCCATGCGCGATCATCATGAACAGCGCGCCGTTCATCGAAGCGGTCGTCATCATCGCCGCCCCCAGCGTCACGAAGCCCATGTGCGACACGCTGCTGTAGGCCACCAGCTTCTTGAAGTCGGTCTGCGACATGGCGCACAGCGCGCCATAGATGATGCTGACAACGCCAACGATCGCGAAGACGAGCCACAATTCGCGCGCAGCTTCGGGAAACAGCGGATACGCCACGCGGAAGATCCCATACCCGCCCATCTTCAGCAGAATGGCCGCCAGGATCATGCTGATCGGCGTGGGCGCTTCGACGTGCGCATCCGGCAGCCACGTGTGGAACGGCACCGCGGGAACCTTGATGAGGAAGCCCACCATCAGCAGCACGAAGAACGTCTTCGCGAGACCGCCCGTCAGTCCGCCCGGAAGAATCTCGGCGAGCTTCTGCTGAAATTCAGGGCTGGCCATCTTCACCATGTCAAACGTGCCCGAAACGGGATTGGTTGCCGTCGCCGGGTAGACGCCGCGGCTGTAGAGATACGTGCCAATCAGCACGATCAGCAGGCCGATCGATCCCACCAGCGTGTACAGGAAAAACTTGATCGCCGCGTACTCTTTCCGCGGCCCGCCCCAGATGCCGATCAGGAAGTACATCGGCAGCAGCGACACCTCGAAGAAAACATAGAACAGGAAGAAGTCCAGCGACAGAAAGACGCCCAGGATGCCGGTCTCCAGGAACAGAAACAGGGCGAAGTAACCCTTGCTCATCTTCTCGATGTTCCAGGAGGCGATCGCCGAGAGCAGACAGATGAAGGTCGACAGCAAGACAAGTGGGAACGACAACCCGTCGATCCCAACCTTGTATTGAACGTTGAACGCCGGAATCCAGCTTGCTTCCTCCACCATCTGCACGGTGCCGTTGCTCGTCGGGCTATCGCCGGCCGCGTAAGCGTACTTTGCGTCCGGCTCCGGCCCGCGCCAGCTGAAGGTCGCGAACAGTAGCAGCGAGATTACGAATGTGATGGCGGTGAAGGTGATGGCCGTCCAGCGCACTGCGTCGCGCCCGCGCGCAAGGAGCGTGAGCACCGCTCCCAGCGTCGGCAGGAAGATCAGGATCGTGAGCAGGTGTTGATTCAGGAAGTCCATAATCGTTCTCGGAAATTCCCTACCGCGACATCACCGCGATCAGCGCCCCCGCCATCCCCAGCGCCACCGCCACGAACAGCACCGTAACGTACATCCGTATGCGGCCCGTCTGCGGCGAGCGCACTGCCGCGCCGATGTCCTGGGCCAGATCGCCCATCCCGTTGACCGCACCGTCGATCACATACTTATCATGTGCGCCCGCGGCGAACGCGGACTGCCGCACCGCCCACGCCGCACCATTTACGAGCCCATCCACGATCCAGCGGTCGAACCACGCCGCCAATGCCGACAGCGACAGCGTAATGCCGACGAAGACACTGAAGTACAATTCATCGAAATACATCCGGTGATACAGCCATTGGTGGATCCACCCCAACGGCGGAATCGCAACCAGCCGGCGCGCAATCGAGTACCCCGGAAGGTACATGACGATCCCCAGCCCGATGCCGACGATGAACGCCCACGAAACCCACTGCACCACCAGCCTGTGACCGTGATGCTCCGCTTCATGCAGCGTCAGCGGCCTGCCAGGTTCGGGCTCCGCCGCCGCTTCCGGGGCGGCCTCGGTCGTGGCCTCGCCACCGACGCGCGAGCCGAACTCGCCCGGGAGCTTGCTCTGCCATGCCGTCTCGTATCCGCTGATCGTCGTGCCCCGCTGCGCGAGGTAGTTCTTGGTCTCGTTGATACTGTTGCGGAGCATCAACTGCACGCCGATGACGCCGCCAAAGATGCTCAGGATCGCGAGCATGACCAGCGGCCCCCACAGGATCGGCGACTCATGCGCATGATCGTAAAGCTGCTGGTTCCGCGGCTTGCCGAGGAACGTCAGCGTCCAGCAGCGCGTCATGTAGAACGCGGTGATGTACGCGACCGCCGTCGGCAGGATGAACAGCAGCCAATACAGCTTTGAGCCGCCATGGCTGGTCGCCAATGAAGCGAACGCCCCGGCCTGCGCGATGATGGTGTCTTTGCTGTAAAAACCTGAAAATCCGATCTCGCCGAAACCCGTCCCCGCGATCGCCAGCACCGCGATGAAAAACGTAATGCCCGTCACGGGAATCTTGCGGATCAGTCCTCCATATTGCGGCATCTCCTGCTCGTGATGGGCCGCATGAATAACGCTCCCAGAGCCGAGGAACAGCAGCGCCTTGAAGAACGCGTGGGTGATCAGATGGAACAGACCGCCCATCCAACTCCCCACGCCCAGGGCCATGATCATGTAGCCCAATTGCGAGACCGTGGAATAGGCCAGCACCTTCTTGATGTCGCTCTGGGCAATCGCGATCAGCGCCGCCATCGTCAACGTCGTGCACCCGATGATCGCGATGAAAAGCTTCGCGTCCGGCGTCAGCACCGGGAAGATGCGCCCCACCAGGTACACCCCCGCCGCCACCATCGTCGCCGCATGGATCAGTGCGCTGACCGGCGTCGGGCCTTCCATCGCGTCCGGAAGCCACACGTGAAGCGGAAACTGCGCGCTCTTCCCGACCGCGCCGAAGAACAGCCCGATTCCCATGATCGTCAGCAGGCCCGCCGAGAAGATCTGACCGTTGGGCAACGTGATCGGCAGGCCGCTGCCGGCCGTGCCGAGGATCTTCCACATGTCCGGCAGCGTTACATTTCCCAGGTTGAAAAACAGGATGCCGAAGCCGATCAGGAAGCCGAAGTCGCCCACGCGGTTGGTGACGAACGCCTTGATCGCCGCATTTGATGCCGCTTTCTTCTCGTACCAGAAGCCGATCAACAGGTAGGAGCACAGGCCGACCAATTCCCAGAAGATGAACAACTGCAGCGCCGTCCCGCCGATCACCAGCCCAAGCATCGAAAAGCAGAACAGTCCGAGGTACGTGAAGAAACGCGGAAAACGCTTGTCCTCCGCCATGTATCCGATGCTGAACACGTGCACCAGCGTTGAGACCAGCGTCACCATCGAAAACATCGAAACCGTCAGGCTGTCGACCCAGACGCCGATGTCGAGAAAACCCTTATGCTCCTGGCCGATCCCGTTCCCCACCGGGATCCACTGGTAGGGAAGGTTGATCGGCTGCTTGCCCGCCCCCCACACCTGCCCGTTGGGCAGACTTCCGCCCTGCAGCCAACTGATCGTCGCCCACACGCTGCACGCGAAGCTCAGGCCGATCAACAGCGTGCCGAAATACCCCGACAGCGGATTCCCCATGCGCTTGCCGACGAACATCAGCACGATGAATCCGATCAGCGGAAACAGCGTGGCGAGGATCAG
Source organism: Tepidisphaerales bacterium (assembly GCA_038204465.1). Lineage (GTDB taxonomy): Bacteria > Planctomycetota > Phycisphaerae > Tepidisphaerales > Tepidisphaeraceae > JBBRCX01. Next base: position 8,581 of record JBBRCX010000106.1, read on the forward strand.
TAGGATTGCGGGAAGTGGCATGCTGATCGTTTCGTTCTTCCGTGGGAGCTTACCCGATTGGGACGGGCCGTCAGCCCTTTAGATTCTGGGCGCGCTCCACATCGATCGTCGAGAAGTTGTTATAGAAGTTCAGGAAGATCGCGAGCGCCACCGCCGCCTCGGCCGCTGCCAGCACGATCACGAAGATGGCAAACACCTGGCCGCTGAGCGCCACGCCGCCCTCCGCGGTGCCGTGAGCATAGTAGTTAAACGCGACCAGATTCACGTTTGCCGCGTTCAGGATCAACTCCACCCCCATCAGGATGCCGATGGCGTTGCGCTTCAGCAGAATCGTGAGCAACCCGCTCACAAAGAGCACGGCCCCGAGCACGAGATAATGTTGCAGCGTAATCATCTTCATGTAGCACGGGCGTCTCGCCCGTGCATGTTGCAGCGTAATCATCTTCATGTAGCACGGGCGTCCCGCCCGTGCATGTCTTTACTCGACGCACTGCACATTCACACCCGACTCATTTCTCGTACTCGCGCGCACGGCCGAGGCGCCGGTGCCACTCCGCCGCTAAGACCCTGGCCGCGCCGTCCCCGACATACCCATCGATGGACCCATTGCCGAAGGCGCTTCAACATGACGCCGGCCCTTGGCCAGATAAGTCGCTCCGATCATCACCGCCAGCAGCAGCACGCTCACAATCTCAAACGGAAGCAGATAGTCGCCCAGCAGCGCCTGGCCGAGCGTAATCACCGGGTAATTCTCTCCCGTCATCAGCGGGCGCTCGGGAAAGAAATACCGTTGCGAGCGATCACGCAGCCCACCGATCGAAGCCCGGAGCGCCGCGGCGTCAGCGCCTGGCGTCAGTCTGAAGTCTGGATTGGCGGCCGCGACCTTCGTCTGGTCCTGCTCCTCTTCCACCACTCGTTTCAGCAGCCCGTCGCGATCCGCGTCGCTCATCCGCCCGCGAAAGACAAGCCTCTGCCGCGCCGCGTCGTACGAAACTCTCCCGCGCAAATCCTCCGGCAGCGATTCAGTCTTGAATGCGTCAGCCATCGACCACGAGGTCGCCGCGACTTGCGCAGCCGTCGCCCCCGAGGGGATCGCCAGCACCAGCGCCACCAGCAGCGTCACGCCCACCGCCAGCGCGACCACAAGCTCACCTGCCTTCGGCTCATACCGGCTGAACGGTGACTTACTGGTCAGCATCACGCCGAAGACAATCAGGATGAGCGTGCCGCCCGCATAGACAACCAACTGCACCGCCGCGAGGAACTCGGCGCTGAGCAGGAAGTAGAGTCCCGCGACGCCCGCCAGCGTGAACAGCAGTGCCACCGCCATGCGGACGATGTTGCGCGAGATGACGACAGCCAGGGCAGCGCCGCCCGCCATCAAGGCAAAAACGTAAAAGAGCACGGCGGTCGCCGTGTCGTTCGGGGTGCTGGCGAGGATCGCGAAGGTCATGGGGCTAATGGCTCGTCGCCAGCGAAGCCGGTTGTTGATCGATCGCTGCAGGATCGGTCAGCCGCTGCTTGAGACCTCGGCCGCTCGCGGCGGCGAAGCCGATCCATCCGACAATCGCAGTGAATCCGGCCACGCCGATCAGCGTAAGGACGATCTGGGTCACCAAAGCGCCGCTCGCCCCATGACTCGACCACGACGACCAGCTCCAGGGGTTGTAATCGCGCCATGGAAGTGCCACGTCATGCGCCGAAGGAATCCATAGCTCCGGCACGAACAATTGCCACAGCGCCGCGCCCAGCAGCAGCACGCACGCCATCGGCAGCAGGACCTTCACACAAGCGTACAGCACCTGATCGATCCGCGGCCGCGGCAACGTCCATCGGATCCACATCTGCACGAACACCAGCCCCATGCATTTGCCCACGAAGATCCCAACGCCGATCAGGTTGAGCACAAACAGCTGGATCACGTGGTCAGCCGCGTTCGAGTTGACCGCCCACTCCGTATAGAACTTCCCGATCAGGCCGAACGGGTCGTTCCATCCCCCGAGGAACAGCGCCGTCTGGATCCCCGCCACCACAAACATCGCCGCATACTCGGCGAAGAAAAAGAAGGAAAACCGCAGCCCGCTGTATTCCGTGTGGAACCCCGCCACCAACTCCGACTCCGATTCCGGCAGGTCAAACGGCGCACGCTTGTTCGATGCAAGGCTGGCCACGAAGTAGACGAAGAACGCGATGAACGCGAAAGGGTTGCGGTAGATCAACCAGGTGTGGATGCCGCCGGCCTGCAGGTGGCCAAGCTGCACCATGTTCAGCGTGCCGGCCGCCATGATCCCGACGATGATCGAGATCCCCAGCGGGATCTCGTAGCTGACCATCTGGCAGGCCTCGCGCATCGCCCCGTAGACAGACCATTTATTATTGCTCGCCCACCCCGCGAGGATCACGCCCATCACCTCGACGCTCAGGATCGCCAGGATCCAGAAGACGCCCACGTTCAGCCGCCCCTCGAATGTCATGTTCGGCCCGAATGGCAGGGCCAGGAACGCCGCGAACGCAGGCGCAAACGCCAGGTAGGGCGCAAGGCGGAACAGGTATCCGTCCGCATCCTTCGGCACCAGGTCTTCCTTCAGGATCAGCTTTGCGCCGTCCGCGATCGATTGCAGCAGCCCAATCGGCCCGACGCGGTTCGGCCCGAGCCGGCTCTGGATGTGCCCGGCCACCTTCCGCTCCCACCAGATGCTGAACATCGCAATCAGTGAGACCGCGGGAAGGAACACTGCCCCCACCAGCAGCAGGTCATAAGCCGCCGTCGTCCCGGCGTTGATGGGCAGGTGCAGATGTTCGAACAGGTACGACTGGATTAGCGGGGGAGATGTCTGTGCCAGACTGAACATCGGGGCGAGCATCGTAGAGATCGGCGACGACTTGTGAAAAACGGCACGAGCCCTCGCCAACGAGCGCCCGATCGGCCGCAAGTCCAAGGTTTGTATCGGTATGCAAAAATCGTGTCAAGCCGGGATCGAGGGGGAGCGAGCTGGCTCGTCCCCAATTTTTGGGGCCGATCGAGAACTCACCCGCACGGCGTCACGCTCTTCGCGGTCAGCCCAAACGACACATGCAGGGCTTTGGTGGGCTTTCGTGGGCTTTCGTGGACCTATGCCGGCCTTTGATTCATCTCTTCACTTGTCAAAGAGCGCGCATCACCACCCGCTGCGGAACCCGGGCGGAGAACATTCATTCTACACTCTTTCTTTCCCGAGTCAACCGGTGGTTTCTCCGACTGCAGCCACACCCCCTCCCTGAGCCGAACTAATTACTGCACCGAATCGCGCAGGCCATCGAGCCTCAACAACGCGTAACCGCGTTGCGCCCCACAACTTCCGCCTCCTTCTGCTCCGAATGGAGAATTGCCCGTGCCTCGCCCGATAACAGTAAGGATAAAACGCGCTGCCGGAGCCGCCGACCTCGCGCTGCCCACTCGCATGACCGAGCAGGCCGCGGGGTTCGACCTGCCGGCCGCGGTCGCCCAGCCGGCGACGCTGCAGCCCGGTGAGATTCGTCTCATCCCCTGCGGCTTCTCCATGGCGATACCGCCCGGTTATGAAGCGCAGATTCGCCCGCGCAGCGGGCTGGCAAGCCGGCACGGCATCACGCTGGTCAACACGCCTGGAACCGTCGACTCCGACTATCGGGGCGAGATCCAGGCGCCGGTGATCAACCTGGGCCGCGACGCTTTTGTCATCGAGCGCGGCATGCGCATCGCGCAGATGCTGGTCCTGCCCGTGCCGAAGGTGCGAATCGTCGAAGTCGATGAACTGGATGAAACGCCGCGCGGGCACGGCGGATTCGGTCACACGGGCCACTAAAGAGCCATTTGTTTCCATGGAACGTTCAACTCCCATTCGTAACCTCCTGCTCTTCTCCGCTGTCAGCGTCTGGGTCTTCCTGCTGCTGTGCCTGGGCAGCTTCCACTCCACCGACTGGCCCAGCCACAACGTCTATCCCTACCCTCCCATCGCCAATCTCTGCGGCTCCGCGGGCGCATTCGTCGCCTACTACTTCTTCCTCGCGATCGGTCAGGGCGTCTTCCCCTTTCTGTTCTGCACCGGCATCTTCCTGACGCTGGTGGTCTGCCGCAACCGCATCGGCGACCTCTGGATGCGCGGGATCGGCCTGCTGCTGCTCTGTGTCGCCTTCGCCGCCGCCGTCCACCACTTCCGCCCGCATACGCAGGGCGGCGTTCCCGAGGGTCAGGGCGGCATCATCGGCATCAGCGTCGCCAGCTTCCTGCACGCCTACTTCAACACCGCCGGCACGCTCCTCATCCTCGTCACCGCCCTGCTCATCGGCCTGCTTCTTGCCGCCGACGATCTGGTGCTCCGCACGCCCGCGATCGTCAGCGCCGCCTACACCAATGTGAAGGACAAGGCGCCGAAGCTGGGCGTTCCCTCGCTGCCCCTCCCCGGCCTGCTCTCACGCGGCGCCGACGCCGTCCAGGCATTGAAGAACAAGGCGGCGTCGCGCAAGAGCGCGGACGATGCGGACCAGCCCTCGAAGCTCTCCGTTCTGCTGCAACGCTACAAGTCCGCCGCCTGCCCTGCCGGAGCGACCAAGTCCGCCGCTGCCGCTGCCACCGAAGCCGTCGCCTCTGCCGGCAAGGATGACGACGAGGACGATCTCATCGATCTGTCTTACGAGAACGACGATCCCAACCCCGCCGCCGAGGAGGCCGCCTTCGTCGACGAAACCGATCCCGCGCCCTCCGAGCCGGCGACGATTCCCCCGCCCGAAGAGCAGACAGTTGCTGCCGCTGACGCGCCGGCGGTTTCACCGAAAAACGACATCGTCGTGCGGCTCCCCAGCATGCTCAAGCCGCGACAGGTCTCGCCGCCTCCGCCTCCCCCGAAGGAACTGGGCGAGTATCACCTGCCCGACTGGAACATCCTCGAGGAGGCCGAGCACGGCTACGTTGAAAGCCAGGAGGCCTTCGTCCGCGAGAAGGCCGCGATCCTCGAGCAGGCCCTGCGCGAGTTCAGCATCGACGCCAAGGTCGTCGAGATCGACACCGGCCCGGTCATCACGATGTACGAGCTCAGCCTCGCGCCCGGCATCAAGGTCTCCGCCATCACCGCCCTCTCCAACGACATCGCCCGCGCCCTCATGGCGACCAGCGTGCGCATCGTCGCGCCGGTGCCCGGAAAGAACACCGTCGGCATCGAAGTGCCCAACGCGCAGAAAGAAAAAGTCCGCCTGAAGGAGCTCATGCAGCTCGCGCCCGAGGCGACCCTCAAGCAGGCCATCCCCCTCTACCTCGGCAAGGACGCCAGCGGCGAGCCGCTCGTCACCGATCTCGCCGCGATGCCCCACTGCCTCATCGCCGGCACCACCGGCTCGGGCAAGTCCGTCTGCATCAACGCCATCATCATGTCCATCATGTACAAGCAGCGCCCCGACATGGTGAAGCTGATCCTCGTCGATCCCAAGGTCGTCGAGATGGCCCCATTCAAGGACATCCCGCACCTCATGTGCCCCGTCATCAACGACACCGGCCGCGCCACCAGCGTCCTCGAATGGGCCTGCGAGAAAATGGACGAGCGCTACGAGATCCTCGCCGAGGCCGGCGTTCGCAACATCGCCGGCTACAACCGGCTCACGCGCGAAGAGCTCATCGATCGCTTCAATCCCAGCTCACCTGAGGAAGAAGCGAAGATCCCCAGGCAGATGCCCTACATCGTCATCATCATCGACGAGCTGGCCGACCTGATGATGACCAGCGGCAAGGAAGTCGAAAGCTTCGTCGTCCGTCTGGCGCAGAAATCGCGCTCGGTCGGCATTCACCTCGTCCTCGCCACCCAGCGCCCGCAGGCGAACGTCGTGACCGGGCTGATCAAATCGAACATGCCCTCGCGCATCGCCTTCCGCGTCTCCAGCCGCATGGACAGCCGCATCGTCCTCGACCAGAACGGCGCCGACCTGCTGCTCGGACAGGGCGACATGCTCTTCATGCCCCCCGGCGCGAGCAAGCCGATCCGCTCCCAGGGAACCTACATCGACGACAAGGAAATCCGCGAGAGCGTGAAGCTCATCAAGAGCCTCGCCGAGGCCCAGTACGAGCCGGAGCTCGTGCAGATCAAGGCCGCCATCGGCGGCGACGGCGACATGGAAAAGGACGAACTCTTCGACGACGCCGTCCGCGTCGTCCTCGAAACCAAGCGCGGCAGCGTCAGTCTCCTGCAGCGCCGCCTCACCATCGGCTACAGCCGCGCCTCCAGGCTCATCGAGCAGATGGCCCAGGCCGGCATCGTCGGCGAATACAAAGGCTCCCAGGCCCGCGAAGCCACCCTCACCCTCGACGAGTGGGAAGCCATGCAAGCCGCCGCCCAATCCGACGCCGAAGCGGGAATGACCGTCTGACAAACCGCCCCGCGTCGTAGGGGCAGGTTTCAAACCCGCCCTCTTTCCCACCCGCGCCGCGCCAATCTCCCCCCGCCTCCACCCCTCCCAAACGCTAAACTACCATTTTCGTTATACATTCTTTCTTGAAGGAGGCGACGTAGGGGCGGGTTTCAAACCCGCCCAGTTACCCCCCCCACCCCCCCCCCCCAATTTACCCCCCCCCCCCCACCCCCCCCCCCCCCCGCCCCCCCCCGCAAACAAAAAGAAACAACCCCCCCCAAAACCCCCCGCCCAAAAACCCCAACCCCAAAAATATGACCAAAAAACCCAACGAGCCCCGGCCAAGC
>JBBRCX010000107.1:0-15018 GCA_038204465.1 Tepidisphaerales bacterium
TGCCGCGTCGGGCTTTGTGCTTGGGCACAAGCGGTTGGATCGATTCCCATAGCTCATCCGGCACTAACGGCTTTGGCATCCATGCCTCCGGTTTTCAATCCTGCATTAACCGTAGGCACTATTTTTGAAACAGTCCTTTAGAGATTTCCCCCGCGCAGAAAGTATTCCATCAGCTCATGCCCGCGCTCGATTTTCAGATCGGATGCGGCGGCGTTCTTCTCTGAGTACGGCGCCTTCAGCTCCCCGCGCACGCGCGTGCCGGCCATGGCGAACGGGCTCGGGGCGTAGCCGTGCTTGCGCGTCGAGATGTTGGTGGGATGATCGGGCATCACCAGGATCCGCCATTCGGGAAACGTGCGAAGCTTCTCCAGCACGGGGCCGACCACATAGCGGTCGATGTGCTCGATCGCATCTACCTTCGTCTTGAAATCGGCCTGATGGGAGGCCTCATCCGGCGCCTCGACGTGAGAGAACACGAGGTCGTACCCGTCGAGCGCTGCGGCGGTCGCCTGTCCCTGCCCGGCGTAATTCGTGTCGTGGAAGCTGGTCATTCCCTCGACGGAAACGTTCTCCCACCCCAGCAGGTTTGCCAGGCCGCGCAGCAGATCCACCCCCGTGATCATGCAGGCGCTGTCGACGCCGAAGCGCTCTTTGAACGTCGGCATCATGGGCGCGTGCCCTTCCCCCCAGAGCCAGACCTGCGTCGCCGGGTTATGCCCGGTGGAACGGCGGACTTCATTGATCTCATGTTGAGCGAACAGCTCGCGCGAGCGGTCCATGATCTTCCGCAGGGTCTCGCTTCCCTTTCCCTTCGGCAGGTAACGCGCGACCGGTTCCTCGGGGAACTCGTGCGGCGGCTTGGTCTTCACCTCAAACTCTTCAGGGCCGCGATAGACCAGCAGATTGCGATAACTCACGCCGGCATGAAACTCAAAGCCGGGTAAATTCAGCTCGCGCGCGAGATCGCCGATGAGCCGCTGCGCCTCCGGGTCGGAGATTCCGCCCGCCGAGTGGTCCTTCATGATGCCGTCCACCGCGGTGACGAGGTTGCAGCGGAACACCCAATCGCTGGGCGCGAGCGGAATCTGCTGTGCCGCCGCCTCCAGCGGCGCCCGCCCGGTGTGATATACCCTGGGGTCGTATCCCAGCAGGCACATCGTCGCCACGTCGCTCCCGGACTCAAACCCTTCCGGCACCGTCCGCGCCAATCCCTGCCGCCCCTCCTTCGCGATGCGGTCCATGTTCGGCGTCGCTGCGGCCTCGATCGGCGTTTTCCCGCCGAGTTCCTTCAGTGGCTCGTCCGCGGCGCCGTCGGGGATGATGATGGCGTATTTCATCGAATGGAAATGTAGCCGGATGCGCTCCGGTGGCCAAACCCGCGGGCAACGGCCACGCCGTCGACCCAGTGCCGCGGGCCACGAGCCCGCACATCAAGGTGGACCTACGTGTGAGTTTCTATTCGCGTTAACGCGAAGGTTACGACCCCGACCGCGCGAGCGCTCGTTCGCGAAACGCGATCTGTGCAATCATCCCGAGGTCTTGAAGCTCGATATAAGCTTGAGCGGTTGTTGCAGGATCGAGGCCGCCATCAGAAAGCCGAGCCGTACTGTTGTCGCTGAAACCGAAGCTAAAATCGCCGCCCCCGCCATGCACGAATGATTCCACCGTTTTTCCGAAGAGCGTGGATAGCTGCCGCAGTCTAAGTGAAACTCGTTTCCCATCCGATGATCGCTTCGCAATGACGACGACCTCCTTCTCATTATGGGAGACGTTGTCATCCGGGATAAACGTAACCAGGTACCGTTGCCCCGGCGCATCATAATGCAGGTGGTCCACGATCGGCGGATCGACCAGGTGGCCTTTTTCACCCAGTGGCAATTCGACAGACTCAGACATACGTGTCCTCAATTGGGTAGGCGTGCAGGTGCCGCCCATCACTCACGATTCTTATTGTATGGACGGGCTGCCCCTGGCAGTAGCCCATGATCTGCGCCTCAACGACGTCGTGATGAATCGGCCCTGTTTGAAGCGACCACCCGAGTGCGGAAACCTGCTCAGTGATCCACTTGACGTAACGGTCGAGTGTCCATTCCGCAGAAAACTTACTGCCGTATAGCTTGCCCGTTAGACGTCGCAGGGCGCCTTTCTTGCCGGCGGCTTCAAAGTCAATCGGCTCGTGTTTCCGCCGCCGAACGATCGCCAGTCCAGCTGACAGTACTGCAAGCGCCTGCCCGTCCCGCACCTCCCGGAGTGGCCGTCGCATGGAGTTCTGCTCCGCCATATCGAATAAGTCATGCTGCGGCGAATTCTTTCGGCTGATCGATCACTCTCAGGCAGACGGTGGGGGGGACAATCGTCGGCAGGGAGTCGATTTCGCTGAGGGCGGCGCGGATGGGTCCTTCCTCGGCCTGGTGGGTCATGATGACAACCGGGACGAACTGGGAATCATCGACTTCGCGCTGCAGCACCGCCGACAGGCTGATGCCGTGCTGTCCGAGCACGTGCGTCACCTGCGCCATCACCCCCGGCACATCCCGTGCCGTGAGGCGCAGATAGTAGCGCGAGCGCACCTGATCCACCGGCAGCACCCGGGCGCGATCGGTGGAATCGGGATAGATCCGCAGCCGCTTGAACAGCAGTGGGGTGGTCCCCATGGCGACGCCGACGAGGTCGGCTACGATCGCGCTTGCCGTCGGCATCTGCCCGGCGCCGCGCCCGTAGAACAGAGCATGTCCCAGCGCGTGTCCATAAACGCTGATGGCGTTGAAGCCGCCGCTGACTTCCGCGAGCACGTCGTCGTGATGCACCAGCGTGGGATGCACGCGCAGCGCCAAGCGGCCGTCGCTCTGCCGTTCGGCGATCGCCAGCAGCTTGATCACATAACCGAGATCGCGGGCAAACCCGATGTCGGCCGGCTGAAGCTTTTCGATCCCTTCGATGTGAATGTCGGACTCGGTCACGCTCACGTTGAACGCGAGCCCCGACAGCAGCGCCAGCTTCTGCGCGGTGTCGCGCCCGGACACGTCAAGTGACGGGTCGGCCTCCGCGAAGCCGAGCTTCTGCGCCTCGGCAAGCGCCTGGGGATACGACCATCCGTTACGCGTCATCCGGGTCAGGATCACATTGCAGGTGCCGTTGAGGATTCCGACCAGCGCGTCGATCCGGTTGGCAACCAGCCCGCGCGAGAGCGCATCGATGATGGGGATGCCGCCGCCGCAGCTCGCCTCGAAGGCGATGCAGGTATCGTGTTTCTTTGCCAGGGCAAACAACTCCGGGCCGCGCGCCGCGAGAAGGCTCTTGTTCGCGGTCACGACCGGCTTGCCCAGCTTCAGCGCGCGCTCGACCAGCGCCGCCGCCTCCCCGGTCCCGCCCATCACTTCGACGACGATATCGCTCCTGGGATCATCGACCGCCGCGTCGGCGTCGGTCGTGAGCGGAAGGTGTCCCTGGAGCGATGCGTGTTTTTTCGGGTCGCGCACCACGACGTGGCGAAGGTCAAACTGCAGTCCCGTGCGGGCGCGCAAGAGCTCGCGCTGCTCGGCCAGGATCTTGATCACCCCGCCGCCCACCACGCCGCCGCCCAGCAGACAGATTCCCGTTCGTTCGTCTGTCATGGGTTGGAAAAACGCGCCACTGCCCGGCCGGGGAGAACTGTAAAGGTGAGCGCGCTACGAATCAACCGAGAACGGCTCTGACTCATTCCCAGCTTCCTCAAACTCACGACGAATCCGCCCCATTGATCGGCAGTCGGATCGAGTCGGTCCCGAGGCCGCGCCGCGTGGGGGCCAGGCTTTTTCGCCGCCAGCCCAGGCGACCTTGCAGGCTTTCGCCGGCTTTGGCAATCCGATGCAGGGCTTTGGTGGGCTTTTGCGGGGTTATCGTGGACCAGGAAGATCTCGACCGCGCGCCACAGACCTCACCGCCGGCCCGAACGGCCCCAGCCGAGAATGCCGATTCGGCGCGGCCCGACGGTTTCACCGATTCATTTGTCAAAGAGCGCTCCGACACGGCCTCAGTCGCTGCGCCGAGGCATGATTCATTATACAGTCTTTCTTCATGGAGTCAACCCCCTCAGGGGGATTTCAGATTTTTAAACTTGCCGCTGCAAGTCAGGCGAGGGGCCAGCGCTTGATCGGGTGCTTGCTGGAGCCGAGCATGTGCCGGTCGATCGCGGCTTCCAGGCTCGAATTGACGCTTCGGGCCGGCGCCCGTACCATCCCTCTCTCGCTCCCGAACAGTCATATCGTCTCTAGCAAGTGCTGCTGAGATTTCGACTTAAGGACAGCGGCCCCGGTTGTCGAGGCATCCATGTTCGCCATCGTCAGCGACATCCACAGCAACCTCGAAGCCTTCACCACCGTGCTGGCCGAGATCGATCGCAGGGGCATTCAGCACATCGTTTGCCTCGGCGACATCGTCGGCTACGGCCCAAACCCCGTCGAATGCATGGACCTGGTCAGCGCCCGCTGTCGCGCCGCCCTCATGGGGAATCACGACTTCGCGCTTTTTTACGAGCCATACAATTTCAACCAGGGCGCGGAGTCGGCATGCTTCTGGACGCGCAGTTGCTTCGAAAACGATCCCGATCCGGTTCGCCGGGCCAACCGCTGGCGGTTCATCGGCAACCTGCCGGTGCGGATCCGCACGCAGGATTTCGTCGCCGTGCACGCTTCGCCACGCCGCCCGGTGAACGAGTACATTTTCCCGGATGACATCTACACCAATCCCGGCAAATTCGTCAGCATCTTCGAGCGCTTCGACAGGCTTTGCTTCGTCGGCCATACCCACGTCCCCGGGGTCTTTCTAGAAGGGCCCGATTTTTATAGCCCCGATGAACTGGACTACAAGTTCGAATTGACGGATGAAAAGGCGATCATCAACGTCGGCAGCGTCGGCCAGCCGCGCGATCGCGACCCGCGCACCAGCTTCGTGATCGTCAACGACACCTACATTGAGTTCGTGCGGCTCGTGTACGACGTGGAGACGACGGTGAAAAAAGTTCAGGCGATCGACGAGCTGGATGACTTCCTCGGTACCCGCCTGCTCGACGGAAGATGACGGCGAGAAGCGCGCTGTTAGCGCAGCGGCGAACTGACTGGACGAAAGACATCGATGGATACAAAGCGAACGGTCATCGGCGTCATCTTCGCGATGGCCCTGTTCTTTGGCTGGATCCAGCTCGTGGGATACCTCCAGCGGAAGTATCCGCCGCAACCGCCCGCTCAGGCGTCCACCACCAGGCCGACCAACCCATCCACCACCCGGACGACCACCGAGCCGGCGACGCAGGCCCTCGCCAGCGCGCCCTCCACAAACTCCACGAGCGGTCCAACGATGACGGGCGGGCTGCAGGTAATCGGCTCGCCGCAGGCGTCGAAGGATGTGACTCTCGGATCGGCGGTCCGCAATCACAAGACGTTCGCGCTTCAGTTATCGCTCGCTTCCAGGGGGGCGGGCCTGCAGTCCGTGACGCTGAATGACTTCAACCGCAGCGTGCGCGAGAAGGTCCCATACGCTTACCAGGAACCCTACAGCGACTTCGAGAGCGCGTCGCGCGCCTTTGCGACCCAGTCGGTTTCCGTGAACGGCGCTTCGATCGACCTGGCCGATGCCAGCTGGAACCTGGAGAAAACCGACGACAGCTCGGCGACCTACAGCATCGTCCTCGGCAATGCCGAAGGTCCGCTCCTGCAGGTCTTCAAGAGCTACGAAGTCTTCACCCGCGAGGACCCGAGGAACAAGGGCAAGGGCTTCGAAGTGGTGATCCGCGTCGGCCTCAAGAACCTTTCCGGCAAGTCCCTTTCGGTTGCCACCAGTTTCACCGGCCCGCTGGCGCCGCCGGCCGAGACCGAACGCGGACCCGACCAGCAGGTGGTGGTGGGCTACAACGTTGGCAAAGCGATCCAGACAACCTTCCATGGCGTCGAAGAGTTCAAGGGCGCCAAGGCAATCGAAGACCTGACCCGAAGCGACAAGGGCCAGCCCATGGCGTGGGCCGGCACGGGGGGCGTCTACTTCGATGCGTTCGTGCTGCCCCAGCCAATGCCCGGCAGTGCCACCGCCGCTGCCGGGCCGGCGATCGAGAAGGTGCAGGCGCAGGCGCTGAACCCTGGCAACGCCGATGATCATCGCGTGGTGATGAGCTTCAGCACCAACGAGGTGAAGCTCGAGCCCGGGCAGGAATCCGCGCTGCCGCTGTACGTCTACTTCGGCCCACGTTGGCGCGACGTTCTCAATACGCCTTACTACGCCGCCTTCCCGCGCAATTACGACTCAACGCTGGTGATGACCAGCGGCATGTGCGGCTGGTGCACTTTCAGCTGGCTCATCAATCTGCTGGTCATGCTGCTGACCGGGATCCACTACGTCTTCCGCGACTGGGGCCTGGCCATCATCGGGCTGGTGATCCTGGTCCGCGTGATCCTCCATCCGGTCACGAAGCGGTCGCAGGTCAGCATGGTGAAGATGGGAAAAATGGGCCCGGAGATGGAGCGGCTGAAGAAGAAGCACGGAGACAACAAGGAAGAATTGAACAAGGCGATGGTGCAGTTCTACAAGGAGCAGGGCGCCACGCCAGTCCTCGGCTGCCTGCCGATGTTCCTGCAGATGCCCATCTTCATCGCGCTCTGGGCCTGCCTGCAGAGCACCTTCGAGCTGCGCCAATCGCCTTTCCTCTGGAACCTCACGTGGATCAAAGACCTGGCGCAGCCGGACCGGCTTATCTGGTTCCCCAACCACGCTTTCAAAGTTCCGTTTCTGGGGGCGAAGGTGGATGCGATCAATTTGCTGCCGATCCTGGTGGCGGTCGTCTCCTACTTCAATCAGAAGTACACGCCCAAGCCCGCCGCGAGCACGCCGGAGCAGGAACAGCAGCAGAAGATGATGCAGTGGATGACGCTGATCTTCCCGCTGATCTTCTACAACATGCCGGCCGGGCTGAACATCTACTACCTCACCACCACGTCGCTGGGAATTCTGGAGGGCAAGGTAATCCGCGACCACATCAAGCAGCGCGAGGAAGCTGAGAAAGCGGGCCGGATCTTCGTCCCCACCAAGGCGACGCGGGCGGGCCGGCATCGCAAGGATGACGCGGCCCCGGAGGCGCCCAAGCGCGGAATTATGGGCTGGCTGTCCGAACTGCAGTCGAAAGCGGAGCAGATGCGCCGCGAAGCGGATGGGCGCGGAAAAGGCAAGGCATAGGGCGACGCATCCGCCGCTGGCAGGGGCGGGTTTCAAACCCGCCCTCCGCACGTGACAAGAGAAGACACCATTGCCGCGATCGCGAGCGCCGTCGGTCCGGCGGCGCGGATGATCCTTCGCCTCAGCGGCCCCAACGCGTTCCCCATCGCGTCGGCGCTCGCCGGAGATCTCCCGGTTACGAACAACACCGCTCTGCGGCGAACCCTGGACTTTTCGAACCTCGCACTGCCCGCCTGGCTCTATCTCTTCCGCGCCCGCCGCAGTTATACGGGGGAAGACTGCGTCGAGCTTCACGTCCCGGGCAACACGCTCGCCGCGCGAATGCTGCTGGATGAATTGATCCGTCAGGGCGCGCGGCAGGCCGAGCCCGGGGAATTCACCGCCCGTGCATACTTCAACCGCAGGCTCGATCTCACCGAGGCGGAAGGGGTTGCTGCCATAATTGCTGCTGGAAACGAGCGCGAGCTCGACGCGGCCCGGCGGCTTCTGGCGGGCGAATTGGCGAGGCGTCTTCGTCCGACGATGAACGTCCTTTTCGATACGCTCGCGCTCGTCGAGGTCGGAATTGATTTCTCGGAGGAAGACGTGAGCTTCCTGTCGATCGAGCAGGTCAATCAGCGCATTTTGCAAGCGGAGAGCGAATTGGGGGACCTGCTCGAGAGCAGCACGCGCTTTGAGCCGCTGCACCACGCGCCGCAGATCGTGCTCGTCGGCCGGCCCAACGCGGGCAAGAGCACGCTGCTGAACGCGCTGGCGGGCCGGCGTCGCGCGGTCGTCTCCCCGCTGGCGGGAACGACGCGCGATGTGCTGTCGGCGGAAGTTGTGCTTCGCCGCGGTGTCGTTCAAGTGCTCGATATCGCGGGGATGGAAGAGGAACCGCCGGCGTCCCACCTCGCGCCGACGACCGCCGATTCGGTCGAGCAGCAGATGCAGCGGCAGGCGCGCAGGGCGCTGGAGTCTGCGGATCACGTCATCCTCGTCCACGACGTCACCGACGAGCGGCCAAGGCTGCGCACGGCTCGAACGCCGCGTTTGATCGTCAATGCCAAGGCGGACTTGCTCCCCCAGGCAATGTCTGTCGCGTCAACGGTAATGGATCGTGTTCACGTGAGTGCGATCACCGGTTTCGGAATCGACCTCCTGCGGTCGGCCCTCGACGACCTCGCTTTCGGCAGCACCGGCGGAGGATCGTCGCTCGCGCTGAACGCCCGTCATGTCCGCGCCATCGACGACGCGCGCGATGCTTTGCGCCGTTGCCTCCAGCGCCTGCGCGACGCGGCGGCTGAGCTGGTAGCGCTGGAACTGAGGGAATCGCTCGATGCCCTCGGCTCCGTCCTCGGCCAGGTTACACCCGACGACGTGCTTGGCCGCATCTTCTCCTCGTTCTGTATCGGCAAGTGATCCAGCGGCACAATCCTGCGTGACGCGATCGATTCAACTTGCAAGCCCTGACGCGGTGCGCGATATTTGCCGCCCGGCCGATACCGCTTCCACAACACGACGGAGGACTTCATGCGTTGCCGTTCGATGATTCTTGCGTTCGTGCTGCTGATTCCTGCCGTCGCGCGGTCCCAGGCGTTGGTGGACCGCGTGCCGGCCGACGCCCTCATCTACTTCGGCTGGAGTGGAAGCCAGTCCCTGCCGCCCGCCTTTGCGCAGTCGCACCTGAAGGCGGTGCTCGACGCGTCCAACCTCCGCGAGGTCTTCAGCGATTTTCTGCCGCGCGTCCTCGATCAGATCGGGAAGAACGGGCGCCAGGAGAAGGAGGTGACCGACGTTTTGCGCACGGCGGCCGGTCCGATGCTGCGCCACCCGACAGCCATCACCTTTTCCGGCATTACCACGAAGGGCAAGCAGGTCCTGCCGAAAATCGCACTGCTTTGCGATGCCGGCGCTGAGGCCGAGGACATGCAGGGGCAACTGCAGAAAGTGTTGAACTCTGCCCGGGAAGTACCCGTGTCGCTGTCGCGACATGACAAGATGGTGGTCGTGAGCATTGGGTATGAAAACGAGCAGGAGTTCGCGCCCGCTGACGCCGGCAAGGCGGCCGTGGGTAGTCTGCTGACCAACCCCGCGATGCTCGGTGTGATGATGCAGGGAGCGATGAAAGCCGCTGCCAGAGAGCGCCGAATGCACGCGGGCGAGGATTAAGGACAATCTGCGATCAAGCTTCGAAGGCGCCGGGCTCGAACCGTCTTCGATGCGCTGGAATCGCGGCGCATCAGCGAGGCAGAAGCGCTTTTTCGGTCTTTCACATCTACGTTGGCTGCGGGCGCTATGATTCGCCCATGTTCGGCTCTCATCTGTCCATTTCCGGCGGCCTTCACAACGCTTTGCTCAAAGCCGAGGAGCTGGGCTTTGCGACGACGCAGATTTTTACCAAGAATCAGCAACAGTGGCGGTGCCCGCCGTTGTGTGTTGAGGCGATCTCTGACTGGAAGACGCACGCGAAGCGGCTGAAATTCAAGCAGACCGTCAGCCACGACGGCTACCTGATCAACCTCGCATCGCCGATCCCGGAGCTATGGGAGAAGAGCGTGGCTCTGTTCATCGAGGAGGTTGCCCGCTGCGCTGCGCTGAACATTCCGCTGCTGGTGACTCATCCCGGCGCGCATATGGGAGCGGGGGAGAAGGAAGGCTTGCGGCGCGTCGCCGCGGCGCTGAATGTGGTGCATGAGACGCTCGCTGACGCGCGGGTTGTCACGTGCCTCGAGATCACGGCGGGGCAGGGAACTTCGCTCGGTTACAAACTGGAACATCTCGCCGAGATCATCGACGGGGTGAAACAGCGGCGGCGGATCGGAGTCTGCCTCGACACCGCTCACCTCTTCGCGGCGGGTTACGATTTTCGCGGCCGGCGCTACAACAAGTTCTGCAAACAAATCGAATCGACGGTTGGGATGTCGCGCATCAAGGTGCTGCACCTGAACGATTCGAAGCGCGAGCTGGGCAGCCGGGTCGATCGCCATGAGCACATCGGCCGCGGAACCATCGGCAAAGAAGGTTTCCGCCCTTTCCTTCGCGACGTGCGCTTCGAGAATATCCCGAAGATCCTGGAGACCCCCAAAGGGTGTGACGACACCGGCTGCTCGTGGGACAAGATCAACCTCGACGTGCTGCGGTCATTGACCTGAAGATCTTTCGGTCAATAGCGCGAGGAAAACAAAATCGGAAACCTAAAGTCCCAGGAACAGGTCTCTCCCTTTCACCAGCGCGATCATCTTCCGGTCGGCGATCGAGCGCTTGTTCATCCAGAACCCGCAATCGGGGTGGACCCACTTGATTCGCCCGTCGCCGAGGATCCTGGTGGCGGCCTCGATCCGCTGCGCGACGACCTCCGGCGACTCAACGGTGTTCACCTTGATGTCGATCACGCCCAGCCCAATTGCGATTCGCGGCTCGAGCTGTTCCTTGAAGTAAGCCAACTCCTCATACCCGCGGAAGGCAAATTCCAGCACGACGTGATCGCAGTGCAGCCGGTTCATGAACGCGATCAGTTTGCGCCACTCGCCTTTCTGGATGGATTGCCCGCCGTAGTTGCCGAAGCAGATGTGGACGCCTCTCTCCGGGGCGTTTTTCGCCGCGTCGAGAATCAGATTGACAGCACTCGCCGCCCACTCCCCCTCATCGGGGTGTCCCGTGATGTTCGCCTCGTCAATCTGGATCACCTGCGGATCGATGTCGGCCACCTGACTCGCCAGGGCTTTGCCGAGCGCCAGCGCGAGGTCCGGGCGGCTCCTGTAATGATGGTCCATCAATGTCTTGCACAGCATGTGGGGGCCGGTCAGCGTGAACTTCATCGCATGGTTCGTGCAGGATCGCGCCCGGCGGTAGTCTCGCGGCAGGTTCAGCGTGCCTTCATCGATGGGCCCTTCCACCACGCCCGCGGGTTCGGCGCGAAAACCCATTTCCTCCTGCTGCGCAAATTCCTCGATGTCGCCTCGAGTGACAGCCGATCGAATGCCGGACATCGGGCGGATGAAATATTCGATCATTCCGTTGGTGTCAGGGTGATTGACGTCGAAGCGATAGAGCTCGCCGTCGGCGACGACGTCGATGCCGGCCATCTCCTGGGTCTTGAAGACGACCCGCGTCGCATCGGTCAGCGCCTGCTGGCTTGGCAATGCCGCCAGCCAGTCGGGGACCGGATACGAGCCCACCACGGTTGTTCGAATTGAAGGCTGTGCCATGTGTGCATCTCCGCAACTCGCCTGGCGGCCTATCTTATCGTGGCTTGGCCGCCGGCACTGATACAATCGTTCCATGCAGACGCATCACCCGGGCGGCGGCGTTCGATCGTCTGAGGCCAGCAGGGAAAGAACGACGCAGGTATTTGCCGAGGCGCTCGCGTGTGTCGGCCACGCGAGCAGGGGCGTGGTTTATCTCATCATCGGCAGCCTTGCCTGCATGGCCGCGGTGGGCGAAGGAGGCAGCACAACGGGCTTCAGCGGCGCCTTCGCAATGCTGCTCCGCCAGCCTTTCGGCCAGATCATGCTGATGCTGCTCGCGTGCGGCCTCGCCTGTTACGGGCTGTGCCAGATGGTGATGGCGGTTCGGCATCCGCACGCCGCTTTGGCGTCGAAGGGCGTCGCCGCACGGCGCGTGACCCTGATTCCGGTAGGCCTGTTCTATTTCGGAATGGCATTGGCGGCGGCGCAACTGGTGCGTCATGCCCGGCGTTTCAGAAGCGACAGCCAGGTCGCCCGCGATGGGACCGCGACCTTAATGTCCTACCCTCTGGGGCGGTGGGCCGTGGCCGGTGTCGGCATAGGCATTATGATCTTCGGACTGTACCAGCTTTTCTCCGCCTACCGCGGCGACCGGCGGCATCAGTTCCATTCCGCGGCGCTCGGCCCGGCAGGGCGAACGTGGATCGAAGCGATCAGCCGATTCGGCATCGGCGCGCGCGGCATCGTGTTCGTCACGATCGGCGTTTTTCTCATCGCCGCCGCGTACTGGAAAGACCCGCGGCAGGCCCGCAGTGTCGGCGGCGCCCTGCACACCCTCGCGCGGCAGCCTTACGGCCCGTGGATTCTCGGAATCGTCGCTCTGGGGCTGGTCGCCTTCGGCATCCGCGAGCTGCTCATGGCCGCCCACCGCCGGCTTGATGCGTGAGACCTTCGAAAAACGTTCCACCGCGAAGCGCGAAGGCGCGAAGAGAGAGGAAGAAGAATTAACAGCAGATCGCAATCGCAAATCGCAAATCGCAAATCACAAATCAAATCACTCCCCCCCGGCTTCCGACGAGTTTTTCATCAATCATCCCGCGGTCGTCGAGTTCTTTCAGGAAATGCAGTCTTCGGGTGGGATGGCCGCCGCGGCGGAGCAGCATCGGGATGACGGGTTGGATGCGGTCGAGGAAGGCGATGTCGCCGGTGAGGCGCAGGTAGATCCAGGCGGCGAGGAAATCCATGGTGCGCGCGTCGTTCACCTGGAACCGCTCCAGGCGCATCGCTTCCTTGAGGATGTTCACCAGCAGCGTCTTGAGCTCTTCGTCGCGCGTGTGCTCCCAGATGCGGTACATGCCGACGAAGCTGCTCCAGTCGCCGTAACCTTCGATGTTCTTGTGGTGAGCGCCGCCCTCGGTGTGGGCCCACTGCGGGTAGGGATACTTGAGCTGCCCCAGCTCGTTGAACCAGCGGCGGTGGAAGTTGTCGATGATCGTCTGTGCGGCGGCAAGGTATTTCTTGTCGCGCGTGAGCGTATAGGCGGCCGCCAGGTTCACCAGCGGCATTCCCGCCTCACGGCCATCGAGGGTGATGCCGTCGAGCAGGTGCTCGGTCCAGTAGATCATGTTGTCGCCAACGCGCTGCACGACCTTCTTCGCGCGCTCGTCCCCCGTCAGGTAGTAATAGGCGAGAAGCCCCTCGCTCCACTGGTGGCTCGGATAGGTCATTCCCTCGTAGTGGTTCTGGGTGTGGGCGATCAGGCTCCCGTGTTGCCGCGGGTTGCTGCTGAACTCGCAGAAATCCACTTCCATGTAGTGCTTTGCCGTTTCCTGCGCGGCGTCGAAGCAGTAGACGTTTCCAGTCCGAAGGTATTCCACGAGCGGAAACAGGACCTGAACATCGTCCTCGTTGTTGGTGAACCCGCTCTCGCCGCCGATGTCGCCAAAGTTGAGCATGCCGCTTCCGGCCAGCCGGTAATAGGTGAAGCGATCGGGATTCCCCGCAGCGGGGAAGGCCTCGATCAGGTTCTCCAGGAAGGGATACTTCTGCGGTTGATACCGCAGCATGTGATTCACTTCCAGCGCCTCGCAGCGGACCGACCAGGCGGGATCGATGGAAATCGCGACCGGATCCAGCCCGCTGATCTCCCAGCGCAGGCCGTGCCGCATGACTTCGTCGATCTCCAGCGCCCTGGGCTCGCCGGTGATCCACATCGTGTGCGTCTTGCTCACGCCCTGCACGATCTGCAGCGGCGCCGCCCACTCGGGCCAGAACGAGACGGTCATCACGTTTTCATCGAGGTTGATTGATTTAGGGTGCAGCTTGTCCCAGCGCTGCATCGAGAAGACCAGCGACAACTGGGGCGATTGCCAGCCGACGTACGGAAAGATCTGCCGCAGGGTTCCCACCTTCCACATCGGGCGGAAGGTGCCCTTGAAGTCAGGGCGCATGTGATACGGGTATTGGCCGAGCTGCTCGTGGAAGCTGGCGAGATTGCGCAGGAAGAGGATCCCTTCCTGATACGGCTTGAAGTTCTGCGTGTATTGGTCGAGGTTGTCGACGCTGCTCGAGACCAGCTCGGCGTTCTCGGCGATCGAGACCGAGCGCGGACGATATTCCTGCCCCGTGTGCGACTGGCGCACGACCTTCTTCGCGTCGGGGCTCATGCGCGTGGGAATCACCAGCCGAATCGCGCGAACGCTGATGACGCCTTCGGCGGCTTCGCGGCAATAGAACGTATGATCGATCTGCACGTCGGCGCACCCCGTGGCGAGCGTGAAGCGAAGGGCGAAATCAAGGAAGGTGCTGCCGTCCCGGGCGGTGTGAGTTCCTTCGACCAGGACGGTGGCGCGGATGGGATTGGCATGCTCGACGCTTACGCGGCGCGCCTTCGGCCCGCTGGAGAGGGAGGCGCGATAAATCTTTCCGCCCATGTCGAGCGTTTCTAGCTCGACCTTGTCATACGGCCCGACAAGCTCGCGCCCGTGAATGGTCCACCGGGCGAGCAGGCTCCCGCCGCGTTTCGGCAGCGCGAGCGCGGCGAGCCCGTTGGAGAGCTTGATCGCCTCGTCCGTTTCTTCCACGCGCACGGGGTTGGGCGGCTCGGCCCCCTCCGTCGGCTTGAGCTCGAGGTAGACCGATTTCTTTTCCTCCGCTTCCAAGGTGGTTACGAAGTCCACAAGCACCCACTCGATGCTGCCATCGGGGCGGCGCTGCAAAACCTTTCCCGCCGATGGGACCTCCTTACCGTTTTCTTCGCGGATACTTACTTCGCGCGCCTCGCGCACTGCGCCCGGAGGCAGTGGGAAGCCCCGGCTGACGTTGAAGTTCTCCATTCGATAGACGGTTTCGTTCTTTAACTGAATGTGGCCGCGCGTGGCGGTGGAACCGGGCATGGACTCCTCTTGTTGCAAAAGGAAGTAGCTTACCGGAGAGATTGGTAGGTCCGAAGGGGTTCGCGCCGTTCCACGTGGGCGCGGCGGGGAAACCAGAGGCCCGGCCTGTTTGTCGAGATGCAGGGCTTGTTTGCAACCCTCGCCGCTCTTCAATCCGTGGGCTGGTTTGCTATGGTATCGCGCCCTTAGGGATGGAGTTTTCAGCTATGTCCACTGTTCTCGTCACCGGTGTCAGCGGCTTCATTGGCGGGCGC
>JBBRCX010000108.1:0-14964 GCA_038204465.1 Tepidisphaerales bacterium
CCACATGCGCTACACGCCGGAGATCGAGACGGCGCGGAAGATGGTGGCGGACGGCGCGGTGGGCGAGGTTTTGGAGCTTCGCGGCAGCGGCAAGGAAGACGTGCGCGGCGGCGGGGAAGACCTGATGCTTTTGGGTTCGCACATCCTGGACATGACCCGCGTGTTTCTCGGGAAGCCGGGGTTTTGCTTCGCGCGGGTGATCGCGGAAGGGCGGTCGGCGGAGGCACGCGACGTTCATCCCGGAGGCGAGGGGATCGGGCCGATCGCGGGCGACCGGATCGACGCGATGTATTACGGGTTCGAGCGATCGGCGGCGCCGGCGTACTTCGCTTCGTTCCCAGGAGGCGGCGAACGCGGTGCGGTTCGGGCTGCGCATCCTGGGAACGAAGGGGGCGATTGCCCTGCAGCCGGTGGTGGGGAACCAGCTGTATTTCGCGGACGATCCGCGCTGGGGGCGCGACGGCGGATTCAAGCAGGTGGCTGTGCCGGCGGACGAGGCGGCGCAGCGCCTGCCGGGCGCGCATTGGATCCGCCACGTCAACATTCGCATCGCCAACGACATGATCGCGGCGATTGAGGAAGAGCGAGAGCCGCGATGCAACATCGACGATGCGATCTGGACGCTGGAGATGATCCTCGCGGTGTATGAATCGCACCGGGCGGGGAAACCGGTGAAGCTGCCGCTGGCCTCGCGCGAGCATCCGCTGTCGCGGTGGGCATAACGAGCAACGCGTGCGCGCGCTTCAGGGAAGAGCGGAGGCTGAAGGTGCGGGCGCTCTTACGGGGATCGGTTGAACGATCTGGCGGCGGGCGGGGGTGAGGCGCGCGAGCAATTCCTCGGAGGGATGGTAGCCCATGCGCGAACGCCCCCAACAAACGACAACGGGCGGGCGCGGCGCGCCTGCCCGTTGATAAGAGCATTGAAGACACGCGCCGATGGCGCGTGCCCATGAGTTCAGGAGTTGCCGGAGGACGTTTCGGAGTCGGAATGTTCTTCGTGGCTGACGGCGGCCTGGATCGTGCCGACGATGGCGCCCGCGGTGCCAGCGGCGATCTTGGCGGCGGTCTCGGCGACGTTGCCGGCCTTCTCGCCGAAAGTGTTGGCTTCGCGTTTGACCTTGCTCATCACGCGTTTCGCCTGCGCGGGAGCGCGCTTGATGGCGCGGCGGGTGGCGGAAACCACCTTCTTACCGGTTTTCATGGCGGAGCCGACGCGCCGAGCCATGGTTCCTTTACGCTTTGAACTGCTCTTTCGTCCGTTGGATGAACGTTTGGCGGGGGAGGAGCGCTTGGAGGTCGCGCCTTTGCGCCGCCCACCGGAGGAGGCGCCGCGAGCGGACTTGCCAGCAGAGCGGGACTTTGCGCGGGAAGCGGAACTGCTTGAAGCTCGTGATCCGGACCTTCGTGACTTAGCCATGAGGCTCCTTTCGTGAGCGCATTTTTATCAAACGCATGTCGAGGCGGCGAAAAAGTCTGGCGGCTCTCCACCGTTGGAGCGTGGCCGCGATCGCCTCGCGGAAACTTATGAGAGGTGACCTCGTCGGAGTATACTGCGCGCGAGGAGATCAAGGCAGTGCAGATCCGGTTAAGTCATGCGCTGGGGGGCCGGACGATGGACCTGGCAGCGCGTCCGGCGGATCGGGCGATCGTGGTGGGGCGCTGGGCGCAGGCGGACGTGCAGGTCCCCTCGGCCAACGTAGCGCCCCGCCAATGCGTGCTGTTTGTGCACGAGAATCGTTGGGTTATCCAGGAAGCGGGAGGGGCGAAGGGGACGTTTGTCAATGGCAGTCCGCTGGAGGGGCCGGCGTATCTTCGCAACGGCGACGTGGTGACGCTGGGGCGGGAATCCCAGGCGCCAACGCTGATGATCGAGCCTGGGGGGCGCGTGGGCGAGGACGTGATGGTGAACGCGCCGGCGGGGGCTTGGGCGATGGAAGCGCCGGCGGCGCAGGAGGTGAACGAGGCGCATGCCGGGGAAGACGCTTCCGCTGATGCCAATGCAGCCGGATCGGAGTATATACCGCCGGCGGCGGAGGAGTGGGAACGAAGCCCCTCCTCAGTGGCTCCGCGCCCGATCGTGCGTGTGCCGCGCTCATCGAATTCGGCGACGACGATAGGCATCGCGGCGGCGTGCGTAGCGTTGCTTGGATGCCTCGTGGCATATAAGTACGAGGCGATCGCGACGTTCGTCGGCCGCCGGCCGGCGGCGGGCGAGCGGAAGAACGAGAACCCGCCGGTCGTCACAATTTTGCCAGCGATCGTGCCGAAGGCTCAGGTGGTGATGCCGACCACTGCCGCCGCGCCGCCAAGGCCCGCGCCGCCACGGGCAACTACCGTTCCGCGAGTCGAGGCGCCGGCGACGGCGCCCGTTCTTGCGAGCCCGCCGGCTACGGAGCCGAGCGCGGCGCCGAGCATTTTCAGCATGGGGCACGGCGCGGAGAAGACGAGCCCGAAGGCTGAGCCGCAGACCCGCGCATTGGTGCAGAGCACATGGTCGCAGGTTGAAGCGGCTGATGTGGCCGGCGACCCGGCGGGGGCGCTGTTGATTTACGATCGGTATAGCCGGGAGCATCCGCGGGAGTTCGTGGCGCAGGTGCGGCGGCTGAGCGATGACGCGATGAGCCGTCTCTGGAGGGAGCGGCTGGAATCCCTTGCGAAACGGCGCAACGCGCTGGGCGCGACGCTTTCAAATATCGCGGAGGGGTCGGATGAGAAGCCGAAGCTCGAGGAAGAGCTGAAGGACGTCGAAGGCAAGCTGGCCAACGAGCTGGGCTACACCGCCGAAACGCTACCTAACATCGACGATGCGGCGCAGATGCAGCGGCTGAACGAGACGCGCGATCCGCAGACGTATGCGGAGTGGCGCGGCAAAGTGCTGAATTCATTGCGGACGAAAGGGCGGCTGCCGTGGGAGGAGAAGTAGCGCAAAGTGCATTCACCACTGGAGGGTCTCGAGATGGCGCTGAATGTCGCTGGCGCTTTGGAAGCGGCCGAGGATGAGTGAGTCCTTCAGGCCGCGGATGATGTCTTTCACCACGCGCGGCTGACGGCTGTAATACCTGCGGCCGCCGACGAGGGTGTGGAAGACCTGCACGAGATTCAACACGTCCTTATGGATTTTGTCGCGCGTCGGGCGGCCCAGGTCGAAGAAGTCGAGCAGCTTCAAATCGAAATCGATTCCCTGACGGCGGATCATGATGTTGTCGTCGTGGATGTCGCCGTGGTATTCACCGCGAGCGTGGATGGGGGAAATGCCCTTCACGAGGACATAGAGCACGTGCAGGGCTTCGAAAGTGCTGAGCTGCTGATTGGGTTGTGAGGCGAGGAATTCGCTGAGCTTCTGTCCCTCGACGAGTTCGCTGATCACCACGATCACTTTTCGCCGCTGCACGTAGGCGATCTCCTGGTGGTGATACTGCATGAGGATCGGACAGTGGCGCAGGGCGTCGAGCTTGCGCGCGTAGCTGATGGCGGCCTTTCCGGTGGGGTCGCGGTGGGGATAGTAGAATTTGGCGGCCCGGCGGATGCCGGTGTTTCGCTCGACGATGGCGTAAACCTCCCCTTCCCAGCCGCTGCCGAGCGGCCTTTCGATGAGGTATTTCCCCGCTACGCTGCGCCCGGGCGGGAAGTCGAATCGCTTCACTTTGCTCGAGCGGTACATCGGCGTCATCTTCAGGGGCGCCGGGAGTTGCGTCAACGCGGTCATCAGGAGGCGGTTCTAACCTGTGTCAGGGGCAGGAGATGTTAGGAAACGGAGGTAGTTTATAACGCCGGGGAGGAGGCGGCGCCGGTAGAATCCGGAGCCGATGGAGTTCCTGAAGAGTGTTGGTGGGAAGATCGTCGGCGGAGCAGTGGTGCTTGCGGTGATCGCGGCGGGCATTTCGTGGTGGACCGCCGATCCCGCGACGCGCCACATGCTGCTTGGCGGCGCGGGGAGAATCGTGAGTTGGTTCGGGATCGTGCTGCTGGTGCCGTGGGTGAGTTTCTTCGTGATCGGCAGAGTGGCGCGGCTGGAGAGCAACAGTGCGAGCGCGATTCTCGTCGGAGGGATCACGCTGATCGAGGCAGTCGTGCTGGCGTGGTTATTCGAGTGGAGAATCGCGGGCGCGACGGCGTGGGTTTTCTTCGTCGCGGCGGTGCTGCTGGCAGGCGTGTATAATCTGTTCACGTGCGACTGGCTTGCGGAGAAGGCGGGATAGCCGCCGCCAGGGCGCGGCGAGCGGACGGAGGTGGATCGATGCCACAGGCGAATCAAAGGGTTGGCGAGTATGTGCTGCTGGACCGGATCGCCGGGGGCACGTTCGGCGAGGTTTGGCGCGCGCAGCACCATGTGTGGAGCGACCAGCTTGCCGCGGTGAAGATCCCGACGGACCCGCAGTATCTGCGCAATCTGCAGCGCGAGGGCGTCGCCATCCACGGGCTGGTGCACCCGAATATCGTGCGGGCGATCGCTTTCGATCCGTATGCCGATCCCGCGTACCTGGCGATGGAATACGTTCCGGGCACGAGCCTGCGGCCGCTGATTCAGCAGCGGAAACTTTCGACGCCGGATGCGGTGGCGATTCTCCGGCAGGTGTTGTCGGCCCTGAGTTACGCGCATGGGCGCAAGCTGATCCACCGCGACATCAAGCCCGAGAACGTTTTGATCCACGAGCGCGCGTTCCGCGATGGGTTCGCGGCTGAAGGGGCTGTGAAGCTGACCGACTTTGGCCTGGGCCGCTCCACCGCGACCGGCGGAACCTCGATCGCCTACTCGGCGTCGCTGGACGATGCGGCGGGGCGGGAGATCGCGGGAACGTTGGACTACATGGCTCCCGAGCAGCGAAGCGGCGGGGAGCTGGACGCCCGCGCGGACCTGTACGCGTGCGGAGTCGTTCTCTACGAGATGCTGACGGGCGAGCGGCCGGCGGGGACGGACCTGCCGAGCGACCTCAATCCGCAGGTACCGAAGGGGCTGGACGAAGCGTTTCGGCGGTCTTATGCACGGCTCGATAAGCGCTATTCCTCGGCGGACGAATTCCTGGCGGCGATCGCGCCGGCAATTCCGAGAGTTCCGCCGCTGCCGGCGCCGCGCGTGCTGCCGCCTCCGGTGGTGGCGGTTCCGTCGTCGTTCGCGGGCGGGGGAAGACATTCCTGCCCGCAGTGCCGCCAACAGGTGGAATCGAGCGACCAGTTCTGCATGCACTGCGGCGTGCAGCTGGTGGAGAACGTGCGGCGCTGTCCGCAGTGCGGCGCCTACCCCGACGGATCGGACGAGTTTTGCATCTTCTGCGGCCAGGCGCTGTTGATGAACCTGACGGCAGTGTAGAAGGGCGGGAACATGTCGGCAATTTCAGGGATCCTCATCTTCATCGCGATCATCATCGTCACCGGCATTCTCTTCGCGGGCTGGGTGTTCGTGATGATCGTGCGCGGGTTGACGCGGCTGATCTTCGGTCCGCCGAAGCCCGCCATGCCGATGCATCCGGCGCCCGGAATGGTGCTTTGCCGATACGAGCTGTGCCATGCGAACAACGTGCCCGAGGCGCGCTTCTGCAGGCGCTGCGGGCGCGAGATCGCGCTGGCGCAGGATCATCCCTTGGCGCGCCGCGCTAACGTAGCCTGACGAAGCGATGAAGGAACTGTATACCATCCTCTGCGTCGCGGGTTGGGCGTGGTGCGCGGCGGCGCTGGCTTACCTTGCAGTGAGGCTGCGGCGGGGATCGAAGCGGCGCGATGGAACCGTGAGTTCTGAACCTGACAGCGCGGCATGAAATCAAACGCAGATCCCATCCTCCACCGCGAGCGCGAGCAGCAGCTCATGCAGCACGTCGTACGGCTGCTGGAGGACGATCGCCTGCGTGTCGACACCACGCTGGGGAGCCGGCCGATCAAGTCGCTGCTCCGCGACGTGGAACGGACCGACCGAGGCGTTGAGCTCAAGCGCCTGATGAGCGAGATGGGAATGCCTGACCGCGACCTGCAGAACCGCATGCCGACCGGTCAGGCGATCGAGGTGCTGCTGTCGCGCAAGAGCATGTGGATCTTTCGCAAGGCGGTGGGACGGCTGCGGGTGATGTGCGTTTCGCCGGTCCGCGAACTGCTCAAAGGTGAAGAGGCGAAGCCGATGGCGACCTCGGAACTGAACAAGGTGCTCGGGTCGCTGCCGCCTTCGGCGGGCGGGATTCCGTCGACCCTGGTCATTATGTCGACAAGCGGGTTCACACGGGAGGCGCATGAGGTGGCGGACCGCCGGGCTGACCGTACGGTGATTTTGGTGGCGCCGAATGAGGCGGGCGGGTGGTCGGTCACGGGTCCGACTCAGACCAAGGCGCTGGCGGACCTGTTCGACCCGGAAGCTTACCAGCAGAAACGCCAGCGGCTGATCGATCACCTCGAGGCCAACAAGACGGAGCTGACCGCGAGCGGGCTGGCGGCCGACCGTGTAGCGGCGCGGACGCAGTTGTCGCCGCAGTTCGTGGAGGCGGAGTTGAAGGCCTACGCGAAGGAGAATCCGGGCCTTGTCGCCAAGCGGCTGGATGGCCGCGTGGTCATGTTTCGCGAGGGCGCCGGACCGGCGGCGAATGCCGCCTCGGGAGGTTCTTCGATGCCATTGCTGGATCGCATGCGGGCGCTGTTTGCGCGAAAAGGTGAAACCGAAAAGAAGATCGCGTTCCTGTCGGAGCGTCGCACGGCGCTGTCGCAGCAGCGCGACCGGGCGTACGAGGAGATGGGGACGCTGGAGCAGCAGGAAGAATCGCTGCGCCGGCAGTTCAAGGATGCGGGCGGGACGATCACCAAGCGACGGGTCACCAGTCAGCTCCTGCAGCTGCGCAAGGACGTGGACCGGCGGCAGCAGCTATTGGCGGTGCTGAACCAGCAGATCGACGTGGTGAGCACGCACCTGCACAACCTGGGGCTGGTGCAGCAGGGCAAGAGCGCACAGCTGCCGGACGCGGAGGAGATGACGGCGGACGCGGTGAAGGCGGAGGAGATGCTGGCGGAACTCGAGGCGAACACGGAGCTGGCGGGAACCGCGGGCGCGATCGCGCAGACCGGAATGAGCGAAGAGGAGCAGGCGCTTTTCGACGAGCTGGAGCGTGAATCGGGCGGCGGCGCAACAAGCGCGACTGCGGAAGGCGCCGCGAGCGAGCCTGAGGCCCCGAAGAGCGCTGCGCCGCCGCAACCGTCAGGGCCGTCGCCAGCGCAGCGGGCGTCATCTGGCGCGCGGCAACGGCGCGGCGAGGCGGAGCCCGGTTAGGCGCAATCGAAAATTGCCAATCTAAAATCGCAAATCCCCCGTGGCGTTAATCGACAAAATCTTCAATCGCAAAAAGACGCTCAGCGAGCTCGATCGGCAGGAGCTGCGCAAGGAGGAAATCCTGCTGACCAAACAGCGCGACAAGCTGTTCAAGCGCATCGAGCAGATCACCCTCGACAAGCAGAAGATCTTCCAGCAGGGAGCGGCGCAGAAGTCGCCCGAGCTGCGCAAGGCGCTGGCGCAGGACTTTGAGCTCAAGACGCAGGAGCAGCTGATGGGCGCGCGCGAGCTCAATCTGCGCAGCAAGGAACTGCTCACGGTGAGCCGGCTGCGGATGGTGAAGGAGAATAATGAACGCGGCCGGGCGCTGGGGCGGCTGAACCTGACGGACAAGGACGTGGCGAAGATCAGCGGGTGGATCGAGGACGACAGCGTCACGCAGGACATGTACCTCGATCGACTCAATTCGGTGCTGGAGATCGGGGCGCAGTCGGACAAGGATGCGCTGGCGAGCGCGGGGCTCACCAGCGCGGGGCAGGAACTGCTGAACATCTGGAACGAGATGGATCGCGGGGCGATGAAGGAGACGGAGGGCTTCGAGGAGGCGGACAAGGCCGTGCGCCATCGATCAGCATCGATGGAGAAGGGGGCTTAAAAAATGTGGTTTTCGTGGGAACTGGTTTTGGGCGGGCTGGTCTTGTTCGCGATCGCGCTTGCCGCGGTCCTCGGCTTGTCCGACCGGCGAAAGCCCGAGGCGCGGGGCTTCCCGGTGGAGCTTAAGAAGTCGGGGCCGCGCTGAGCCATGGAGAAAGCACGTCACCGGAACAACGCCGCGGAGTGGCTGATGTTCGCCGGGCTGTTTCCGCTCATAATCGCGCTGCGGTGGATGGACTGGATGAGGCGGGCGATCGCGCGGGGCCGGAGGTGAGGTGATGGGAGAACGCGTGAGCATCCGGCCGGAAGCCGCGGAGGCGAGCGAAGGCGGGCCGGTGCCGCTCGACTACGGCAAGAAGGACACGGTGGGAGATTGGTCGCGGCGGATCGACGCGTGGCTGCGGGAGCATTTTGAAGGGCTGATGCAGTCGATCGGGGCGCTGATCGAGCGGTGCGGCGGCCGGCGGCGATTCGGATTTGCGGCCGGCCTCGGAATCCTCGGGGGCGGCCTTGGGCTGTGCATTTCAGGCGAGTTCTGTCTCGGGCCCACGCTGATGACGGTCGGCGCTTTCGTGCTGGGTTTGTACCTGCCGCTGCCGAAGAAGGACGAGAAGTAGAGAACCTTGTTTCGAGGTCGCTGATGGGATTGTTCAAGAGCAAGGACGAGCGGCGGATCGAGCGGGAGATGAAGATCCGCGGCGGGATGCGCTCGATCGAAAAATCGATCCGCCAGCAGGAGAAGTTTTCTGAGGACTTCATCAGGAACGCGCAGCATGCGCGGAAGATCGGCGACGAGGGGCAGTACCAGTTCATCCGCAGCGCGCTGAAGAAGACGGCGGCGGTGAAGAAGATGCTGGAGCGGCAATTGCTGGCCATCAGGAACGCGATGCTGATCCAGCAGCAGGCGCAGGCGAGCCAGCAATTCGCGGAGTCGATGAGCCTGATGGCGCGGGAGATCGGGCGCGTCTTTGGCGAGATGGATCTGACGCAGACGCAGGCGCAGTGGGAGAAGGCGGTGGCGCAGGCGGGGAGCATGGAGGAGCGGATGGAGGTTTTCCTGGATTCCATGGAGCAGTCGGCCATTTCCGGCGGGGTGACGACGGCGCGCGAAGAGCTGGTGACGGACGAGGAGATCGACCGGATGATCTCGGCGGACGTGCTGGCGGCGGAAAAGCAGGAACTGGGGAAGCTCGATCAGCTGGAGAGCGAGATCGCGAAGGAGCTGGGGGCGACGAAGCAGAAGGATTGAGGGCGCATTTCTGGATAGCCATTCCGAGAGTTTGCATGTGCCGGGCGGTCAACACGGGCGGGACGCCCGTGCTACGGAACATTCGGGTGGGATGCGCGCGCTTGCAATCGAGACTTCGGGGCGGGTTGGCTCTGTTGCTGTTGTTGAAGCGGGGCGCGTGCTGGAGGAAGCGGAGTTTGCGCACGGGCTGAAGCACGCGGCGGGGATTGTTCCGATTATCGATCAGCTGCTGAGGGCGCGCGGCTGGAGGCCCTGCGACCTGGGGGCGCTGTATGTGTCGGTGGGGCCGGGGTCGTTCACGGGTTTGCGGATCGGCATCACGCTTTGCAAGACACTGGCTTTCGCGACGGGAGCGAAGATCGTGGCGGTTCCAACGATCGAGGTGCTGGCGCGCAATGCGCCGGCGGAGGCGCGGCGGGTGATCGTCGTGCTGGACGCGAAGCGGGAGCAGATCTTCACGGCGCAGCTGGCGCGGTTGGATGAGACGGGCGGATGGAGCGTGGGGGAGGCGGCGCACCTCGATTCGCTGACGGCGATGCTGGCGCGCAGCCCGCGGCCGGTGCATCTCCTGGGGGAAGGGATTCCTTACCACCATCAGTTTATTCCAGCAGATGATCCTGGCGTGGTCGTCACTCCGGAAGCGCTGTGGCGGGCGCGGGCTTCGGTGGTGGCTGAGTTGGGGGAGGCAATGCTGGCGCGGGGGGGAACGACGGACCCTTTTCTGCTTGCGCCGCTCTACATCAGGCGGCCTGAGGCGGAAGAGAAGTTTGAAGCGCGGCACTGACTCTTGACGACTTTCTCTCTCTTCGCATGAAGCAGGTGCGCGGTGATGGGGGGCTCACATTCGAGTCATCCAGGCGACGGAGATGAGGCAGCCGATCGCGCCCAGGACAATGCCGGCGATGGCCATTCCTTTTCCGCCGCCTTCGCCACCGCTCTTGCTGACCTGGTTGTAGCCGATGATTCCGAAGATCACGGCGAGGATAGGGGGGATGACGGCGCAGAAGGCGGGGAGTCCGATGATGCCCAGGACGAGCGAAGCGACGCAGAAGCCGTTGCTGGTTCCGGCGGCTTCGAGCGTGGTGCCTTCCATGGTGAAAGGCATGCCGCAGCCCTTGCAGTTATTGGCGGTGATCGGGCTGACGCCCGCGCAGCGGGGGCAGCGGATGTATTGCTTGCCGTCATCGTTACGGACGATTCCCGGCGCCCGCTCGCCGGCCGCGGCGTAGGCATGCACGGGATGCGGGTCCTGCTTGATGATCTGGCGGGTCTTGGGATCGATGAGCCGGCCGTAGCGATCGAGGATGGGGATGGTGATGTTGTTGCCGCAGGTGGGGCATTGACCATCCTGGGCGGCCATCGATTCGGTTGCTTCGAGGCGCGAGGAGCAGTAGCCGCAATTGAAGCCGTAGCGTTTCCCGCCGCGCGTGGGCGGCTGGCTGATGGAGGGGGGACGCGTCGGCTTGAACGTCGGGGAGGCAGAGGTGGACGAGGGAATGCCGGCGGCGGAAGCGGGAGCGCCGGCGGAGGCGAAGGCGCTTTGCGGTTCGCGCGGGGCGGCGGCGGGGACGCGCAGGGTGGTGAGGCAGGTCGGACAACGGACCAACTGCCCCGCCTGGGCGTCCTCGACGGTGAGGGAAGTGCGGCAAACGTGACAGCGGAAACCTAGCATATTTCCTGGTTGCTTTAAGGTTATTCAAGTTGGCGGGGATTCTCAATCTGAATCTGTTCGAGAGATTTGTTGCGCGCTTGGGACGGCGCGCGATTTGGATTACGGGCGGCGGCGCCTGGGTCAGGGAATGAGGGTCGAGATTTGGGGCGGCGTTGCTTCGGGGTTGGTTTTATACGTTCGGGTTGCTGACGCGGGGGCGGGGCCCCCGCACCCCGGGATCAGGCAACGCGTTCTCGCACGGCATTATGGCAATCGCGAGCGGGAGCGGCGTGCGCGCGGCGCGCGTGTTTCGCACTCGGGGTTGGGGTCCTAAAATGCAGCACGCGGGGGTAAGCGGTTTGTCGCAGAAAAGAAGCTGAGAGTTTCAATGCTCGAAAACCTTACCGACAAGTTCAGCGGCGTCTTCCGGAGCCTATCGGGGCGCGGGCGCATCAGCGAGGAGAACATCCGCGAGGCGATGCGCGAGGTGCGGACGGCGCTGCTGGAGGCGGACGTCAACTTCAAGGTGGTGAAGGACTTCACCGATCGGGTGGTGGAGAAGGCGGTGGGGCAGGAGGTGATCCGCAGCCTCCAGCCCGGGCAGCTGATGGTGAAGATCGTGTACGACGAATTGGTCGAGCTGATGGGGCCCGTCGACACGCGGATCCTGTTCGTGCAGCCGCCGCCGACGGTGATCATGATGTGCGGGCTGCAGGGTTCGGGCAAGACGACGACGTGCGGCAAGCTGGCGAAGTTCCTGGTTTCCAAGGGTCATCAGCCGATGCTGGCGGCGGCGGACCTGCAGCGCCCGGCGGCGGTGGAGCAGCTGCGCGTGCTGGGCGAGCAGGTGGGGGTGCCGGTCTACCAGGATGATTCGAAGATCGCGTCGCATGGGGAGGTGGCGAAAGGGGCGGCGGTCGCGGTGTGCCGGGCGGCGGTGCAGCAGGCGAAGACGAGCGGGCGCGACGTGGTGATCCTCGACACCGCGGGGCGGCTGCATATCGATGACGATCTGATGAGCGAGCTGCGCGAGGTGAACGCGCAGTTGAACCCGCACCAGATCTTCCTGGTGCTGGATTCGATGAGCGGGCAGGACGCGGTGAACAGCGCGAAAGCGTTCAACGAGCAGCTGGAGATCGACGGGCTGATCCTAACGAAGTTTGACTCCGATACGCGGGGCGGCGCGCTGCTGTCGGCGAAGCTGGTTACCGGGAAGCCGGTGAAGTTTCTGGGGGTGGGGGAGAAGCTGGAGGCGCTGGAGGAATTTCGCCCGGAGGGGATGGCGCAGCGGATCCTGGGGATGGGCGACATCGTCGGGCTGGTCAGCGAGGCGATGACCAAGTTCGACCAGGAGGAGACGGCCCGGCTGCAGGCCAAGATGGAGAAGGGCGAGTTCACGCTGGACGACTTCATGTCGCAGATGGGGCAGGTGAAGAAGCTGGGCCCGATGGGGAAGGTGATGGGGATGATCCCGGGAATGAGCGACCTGACGAAGCAGGCCGGCATGAATGAGGGTGACGTTGAAGGCCAGATGGGGCGAATGCGCGCCATCTACGACTCGATGAGCAGGAAGGAGCGGGGGAAGCCGGACCTGCTGGACGGCCCGCGTCGGCGGCGGATCGCGCGCGGGGCGGGCGTGGAGCTGAACGAGGTCGGGCAGTTCATGAAGCAATTCGAGATGAGCCGGGACATGATGCGCGCGGTCGGAGGCATGGGCGTGATGGGGAAGCTGAAGCTGATGAAGTCGCTGATGTCGGGGAACCTCGCGGGGCTGGGGGCGCCGGGCGGGCCGATGATCAAGACGAAGAAGAGTGGGTTCATGGAGAAGAAGGACCGGAATAAGAAGAAGCGAAGGTGACGCTGCAAGTGGCGGTGGAATCCGGGAACCGTTTGAGGCTAATCCTCAGGCGCACACGTGGAGAGAGGACGATGAAGAGGAGGATGAATCGCAAGACGTCTGATGCGCTGAGAATCCTGGACCGCCGATTCTTCCGCACAACCAAGCAACGCCAGGAATTGGCGCTCGCGCGAGGAGAGGCTGAGATTGCGCGGCAGATCACGGCGCGACGAGAGCACGCTTGAAGCACAGCCCGCCCGCCACCGCCAGTGTGAGGAAGCCTCCGCGGTGGTGCCAGCGACGGCTACGACCTCCGCGCCACACTCGATCGTTTCCCGGAGTGCGGGACCGCGGTGACATCTGCACCCGTGCCATGAAAACGCAGACTCGTCACCCTCGCCGCTGTCGCACGATGCGACGATCGAGCGGTCATGTAAATGCAGGACTTGTTGGGGGCGAGCTGACCCGAGGTCGAGGTCACCATGGAGCAAAGAGTCGAAGAACGGGTAATACCCGGGCGAGCGCCTGAGGCGCCACTTCCATTCGGACAGCGACTACTTAAACCGGCGCATTGGCTTTCGCTTGTGTTATGCCTGTCGGCGATCGCAGCGTGGGGCAGGAGCCGGAGCGTCGCTGACAGCTGGAATTGGGGACGACCCGGCGACTCGCACAACATGCTCTATTCCGTCGCTGGCCGACTCGGGTTTGTCCGAAAGGCAATCACGGCCAGGCGGCCGTCAGGCGCGCCGCTGACGCGGGACGACTACACCTTCTACCACGTGTTTGACCCTCAGCCTTTCCACTGGCCTTACTATAGTCAGGACTCACAGCTGTTTCTCAGGATACACCGCCGCGAGAAAAGCGTTCTTGGCTTCGGGCATGCCCGGCGGGTCGCGACGACCTTGGACGGCGACACCACTGTGGAGGTGAGCTACGAAGTTCCGTATTGGCTTCCGCTCACCGCGTTTGCGATCCTTTCGGCCACTGCGTTTGCGGCCCTGCGGGCGCGAGCCCGACGGCGAATGCGGCGGCGCAGAGGCCTTTGCCTGGGCTGCGGCTACGACCTTCGCGCTTCGCCCGACCGCTGCCCCGAATGCGGAATCGTGGTCAAGGCTGCACCGCCGGTATGAAACGCAAACTCCTCAATCTTGCGGCCGCGCTGTCGCTGCTGTTTTGCATAGCGAGCGTGGTGATGTGGGTGCGGAGCTACTGGCGGCATGACATGCGCGTCGAGGAGCATGGCTGGCAGACGAACTCGATCGCCTCTGTCCGCGGCACGATCCGCTTCTTCCGGCTATGGACCCCGAGGCAGTATGCCCCAGCGGAGCGGCCACCGCGATGGCATTCCCGCGCCGCGAGCAGGTCCGACGCCATCGACGCGTGGTATCAGTCGCGCAGCAGCCAATGGCATGCCGCGGGATTCGAGGTAATCGAAGGCGATTACCGGGAGGGCGCCTTCTTCGCGGGAGAGCCGCCGTATCCGTACCGGGTGATCGTCATCCCTCATTGGTCGCTCGCGCTGCTCACAGCCCTGGCTCCGGCGCGTCAACTGAACGCCTTGCGGATCAGCCGCCGCCGCCGACGCCGCGCCCTCTGCCCCGCCTGCGGCTACGATCTCCGCGCCACGCCTGGGCGCTGTCCCGAGTGCGGTACGGCAGTCAAGCCTGCAC
This sequence comes from Tepidisphaerales bacterium, assembly GCA_038204465.1. Lineage (GTDB taxonomy): Bacteria > Planctomycetota > Phycisphaerae > Tepidisphaerales > Tepidisphaeraceae > JBBRCX01. The sequence continues at coordinate 14,302 of JBBRCX010000108.1, forward strand.
CCGTGACATGAAACGCAAGCTCTTCAACCTCGCCGCCGCGCTGTCGCTGGTGCTGTTCGTGGCGGTGTGCGTGTTGTGGGTGCGGAGCTATTGGGTGGCGGAGGGAGTGGGGTGGCACGGCCGTTTCCATGAATGTGGCCTCGGATGGTCGCGCGGAACCATTTGCTTCACGCGTAGCGACGCATTCTTCGGCGTACACTGGGAGGACGGCCTGGGATTTCGGTATGAGTGGGACCGCGCCTGGGACATGGGGGGATGGAAGCTCCTGGCAACTGCGCGCATCTATTGGCACTGGGCGGGCTTCAGCCACGCCTACCTTGTGCCGGGACAACTGGTCAGTCGCCTCTGGACGGTTCCGATCTGGTCGGTCGTGGCAGGCGCGTTGGTGCTGCCCGCGCGATGGGTCATGCTGCATCGTGGCCGATGGCGCCGACAAGAGCGGCGCAGCCTCGGCCTATGCCCGACCTGTGCCTACGATCTCCGCGCCTCGCCCGAGCGCTGCCCCGAGTGTGGTACTGTGGTCGAGCTATGACCAAAAGCTGTGGATGAAGACGCGGCAATAAAAGCGGCGTACCTTGGGTGATTGATTCAACTCACTCACCCGTTGGGCCACGAGGCCCGGAAGGATACGCCACATGTCATCATCATCATTTGCGTTGCGGC
>JBBRCX010000109.1:0-14785 GCA_038204465.1 Tepidisphaerales bacterium
ATGCTGCTGATGGGTGCGCAAAGTCCTGACGGTGAGAAGAGCTACATCGCGGCGGCGTTTCCAAGCGCGTGCGGGAAGACCAACTTTGCGATGCTGATCCCGCCCGCAAAATACAAAGACTGGAAGATCACCACCGTCGGCGACGACATCGCGTGGATGTGGGTCGGCCCGGACGGAACCCTCCGCGCCATCAACCCCGAAATGGGCTACTTCGGTGTCGTGCCCGGAACAAATAGTCGATCCAATGCCAACGCATTGAAGTCGATGCAATCAGACGCGATCTTCACCAACGTCGGGTTGGTTCCGCTCGACGACGGCACTTACGACGTCTGGTGGGAAGACAGCGATTGGCCGGCGCCGGCGCATTGCGTCAACTGGGAAGGCAAACCCTGGACACCGGAATTGGCCAAAGAAAAAGGGATGAAAGCGGCGCATCCCAATAGCCGATTCACCGCACCGGCGACCAACAATCCGGTGCTGGACGAAAACTGGGACAACCCCAACGGCGTGAAAGTCACAGCCATCATCTTCGGTGGGCGACGCAGCAAAACCATCCCACTGGTTTCGCAAGCGTTCAACTGGGTGCACGGGGTTTACATCGGCGCCACCATCGGCTCGGAAACCACCGCCGCCGCCACCGGACAAGCAGGCGTCGTGCGGCGCGACCCGATGGCGATGCTTCCGTTCATTGGCTACAACATCCGCGATTATCTCGTCCATTGGTTTCGGATGCGCAAGAAGATGACCGACTGCCCGCGCATCTTCCATGTCAACTGGTTCCGCAAGGACGCCCAGGGAAGATTCATGTGGCCGGGCTTCGGCGAGAACATGCGCGTGCTCAAGTGGATCCTGGACCGCTGCCACGGCCGGGCCTATGCGATGGAGACGGTGGTCGGCTGGATGCCGCGTCCGAAGGACATTGACCTCGAAGGGTTGAACATCACGCAGGAACAATTCGCAGCGCTGCAGCACGTCGACACGGAGGAATTCAAGGCGGAAATCCTCAGCCAGGAGGAGCTGTTCCTGAAGCTGGCGGGGGATTTGCCGAAGGAAATGGTATTTCAGCGCGAGCTGCTGATCAGCCGGCTGTGACGGCAGCGGCTGGATCGTTTCTGTTCATTTCATCACGAGGCGCGGCGACTTAAGTGCTTGCGCGGGCGCGCTCGCTCACCACTGCATAAAGCGCCTGGGTGCCTTCATCGGCTCTTCCTTCTTTCATGGCTTGATCGAAGAGCGCATGAACCAAGTTCAGGGCGGCCAGGTTCAGGCCGGCGTCTTTGGCGGCTTCGATTGCCAGGCGCAGGTCTTTTTGTTGCAGGTGGATTTTGAAGCCGGGGCGAAAGTCGGATTCGATCATTTTTGGCGCGAGGTTGGAGAGTTGCCAGGACCCGGCGGCGCCGCCGGAAACGGCGGTGATTGTTTTTTGCGGATCGAGGCCGGCGTGTCTGGCGAAGACCATCGCTTCGCTGACGGCGAGATTGGTGACGCTGACGAGGACCTGGTTGACCAGCTTGGTGAGCTGTCCTGCGCCGCTGGGGCCGCAATAGGTGATGGTCTTGCCCATGCGCTCGAAGAGGGGCTTGGCGCGGGTGAAGGCGGCTTCGTCGCCGCCGACCATGATGGAGAGCGTGGCGTTGCGCGCGCCGGTGTCGCCGCCGCTGACGGGGGCATCGAGCAGTTGCGCGCCGCGCTGGGAAAGCTGCTGGGCCATCCTTCGGGTGGCGGAGGGGGAGATGGTGGAGTGGTCGATGACGGTGAGATCCTTGCGCGCGGCGGAGAGGACGCCATTTTCGGCGAGGATGACGGACTCGACGTCGGGGGTGTCGGGGACGCAGATGAAGACGAAGTCGGCGGAGCGGGCGGCGGCGGCGGGGGAGCCGGCCCACTTGGCGCCGCGGTCGAGCAGCGGCTGGGTTCGCGCGCGGGTGCGGGTGTGAACGGTGAGCGGATGTCCCGCGGCCTGGAGGTGGCCGGCCATGGGCTCGCCCATGATTCCCAATCCGATGAAAGCGACGGTGGAGGGCATCGCATCATCGTAGTGGGTGGGGAGTGGGGAGGGGAAGAAGCGGGTGTGCTCGGTCCAGTTTCGTCAAACGCGCCGGCGGAAAGGAGATGAAGCCGATGCGCCGCCTGGAATCCGCTTCAGCTGAATCGGCGCGCTGATGGGTTTTGAACGTCTTCACGCTCTGGAAAGAAGGTGGGAAGTTGTTACCGCGAAGCCTCGAAGACGCGAAGCGTTCGTAGCACGGGCGTCTCGCCCGTGTCCCCGTGAAAATCGGTGCTCATCGGTGCCCGATCGGTGGCTCAATCTCCTTCAATTCCGCAGCGCGTCCATGATGGTGCACTCGCCGCCGCCCGGGAAGACGCGAAGAAGGAACCGGATTGGCATTGGCACGGGCGAGACGCCCGTGCTACGCCAACGCGATAGTGAGCTGGCGGATGCCTCAAGGCCAATTGTGCAAGAAATCAGACACTGCCGGGTTGACTTCTTCGAGAAAGAATGTATAATGAGAAATGATGGACTTGGCGCTCAGCCGGGGCGCTGTTCGACAAGTGAAGGAATAAACATCCGGCGAGATCCGCTCGATGGGATGGCTGCGGTTGTCCAAGGCGGGGCCCTAAGGGGTCGGGGCTTGGGGTGTGCGCGGGGGCAGAGGGCTTTGTGGTCCGCCGAGGTCCATCAAAGCCCTCAAAAGCCCACCAAAGCCCACAATGGATCGCGACAATCACGAGTACCTGGTGTGCGCGGAGCGGGGATGTCTCGTTGGCGGCAGTGGCGCAAATCGGCGGGGAGGAAGCGGGGAGTTTTTGGTCGGCAGTGGTGAGAGGCGCGTTGCGGCCGCGAAGCGGCGAGGCTTATTTCGCGATGACCATCAGCATGATGAGGATGATGTTGAGGACGACGGAGACGGCGCCGACGCAAAGGAGGATGAGGAACAGGGGCTGGCTCCAGAGGTCCAGCGTCGGTGCTTCGGCGATGTCGACTGTCTTGCCGGTGGATTCGACCTGGGCGAGGGTCTCGAGGTCGGCGGCGCGCTGAGCATGGGTGGGAGGCTGTCCGCCGCGGACGGCCTTGAGGTCTTCGAGCAGGGCTTCGGTGGAGGTGTAGCGTTCGTCGCGGTTCTTGGCCATCGCGACTTCGATGATCTCGCCGACGCCGGCTGAGAGCCCCGTGTTGACATGGTCGGCGGGAACGAGCGGTTGTTTCAGATGCTTATGCATTACCGCGGCGGGCGTGTCGGCCTCGAAGGGTGGGCGGCCGGTGACGAGGTGGTACATCGTCGCGCCCAGGGAGTAGATGTCGGCGCGGAAGTCGATGTCGACGTCGCCGCGGATCTGCTCGGGGCTGATGTAGTAGGGAGTGCCGTAGGCCTTGCCGGCTTCGGACTCGGCGGCTTCCTTGTCATCCTGGGCGCGGGCGAGACCCAGGTCGGTCAGCTTCGCGACGCCGCCCGGCATGAGGATGATGTTCTTGGGCTTGACGTCGCGGTGGATCAGGCCGCGCTCGTGGGCATGTGCGAGGGCTTCGGCGATCTGAATGATCACATCGAGAGCCTCGGCTTCGGAAAAGGAATGTCCCTCGCCGGCGGGCGGGGGGAGCATCAGGTCGTAGAGGGTCTTGCCCTCGATGTACTCCATGACGAAATAGTGATAGCCGTCGGGGGAAGCGCCGACGTCGATCGCCTGCACGATGTTGTTGTGCGAGAGCCGGGCGGCGGCGCGGCCTTCCTTGTAGAAGCGGTCGACGAACTCCGGGTTCTGGTTCATGCGCTTGGGCAGAACCTTCACCGCGACGATGCGATCGAGCGAAAGCTGGCGCGCCTTGTAGACGGTGGCCATGGCGCCTTTGCCGACGTTGCAGATGAGCTGATAGCCGGGGATCTGCGAGCCTTTGCGCTCGTCGAGTTGGCGCTTGATGCGCTTGGCCTGATTGGCGGTGATGAAGGCGTGCTCGATGAGCAGATCGGCGAGGCTGCGCTGGCTGGGATCGGACGACTGCTTCTGCTGCTCGCGACAGAACTCGATCTCGGTCTGGGTGGCCAGGCCCATGTCGACCACGGCCTTGCCGACCTCTGCGTCGAGGTCGGTGGATAAACCGGTGGCGTGCGGTCCGTTTTGCGGCATTGCTGAAGACTGATTATCGCCCCGCGCGGCAAGGCAAATACAACAAATGCGCGGAGAGGTTGGATTTCAAACGGCGAAACCTACGAATAACGATATCTTGAGCCGACCGAACAAGTCAATGCCCCAGCGGCTGAGGACCGAGGCGGCGTGCGGTTGCGGCGTTGAATGGGGTGGGAAGGTGCGGTAAATTCGCGGCTTAACGGTGGCCGTAGCTCAGTTGGTAGAGCGCCAGGTTGTGGTCCTGGACGTCGCGGGTTCGAGTCCCGTCGGTCACCCTTTCTTACGGCTCGTTATCGATGCTCGCTTGTCGGTCATGGCAACCCTCCGATTGCTGACCCTCCCGGAAGGATAAGATTGCGGCCATGCTGACGAAAAGGATCATTCCCTGCCTGGACGTGGACCGCGGCCGCGTGGTGAAGGGCGTGAAGTTCTTCGATCACGTCGACGCGGGCGATCCGGTTGAGCAGGCGAAGCGGTACCAGGACGCGGGGGCCGACGAATTGGTATTTTACGATATTACCGCAAGCCATGAGGGGCGGGGGATCATGGCGGAGCTGGTGGCGCGGGTGATGGAGAACATCTTCATGCCGCTGACCGTCGGGGGCGGCATCCGCACGCTGGAGGACGCGACGCGGCTGATTCAGGCGGGCGCGGAGAAGGTGAGCCTGAATTCTGCGGCGGTGAAGGACCCGAAGCTGCTTGCGGAGGTGTCGCGAAAGTTCGGGCGCTGCGCAACCGTGCTCGGTCTGGACGCGAACCGCGTGAAGAACGAAGGGAATGAAAGCTGGGAAGTGTTCATCAACGGCGGGCGAACGCCGACCGGGGTGAAGGTCCTCAACTGGGCGAGGGAAGCGGAGTCGCTCGGCGCTGGCGAGATCGTGTTGAACGTGATGAACGCGGATGGGACGACAGAGGGATACGATCTGGAGATGACAGCGGCGGTGAGCGACGCGGTGAAGATCCCTGTCGTCGCGAGCGGCGGGGCGGGGTCTCCTAAGCACATGTTGGATGTGCTGACCGAGGGGCATGCGGACGCGGCGCTGGCGGCGAGCATTTTTCACTTTGGGACGTACAGCGTGGGGGAGGTGAAGGAGTATCTCGCGGCGCATGGGGTTGCGGTGAGGCTAAAGTGAGTTGGGGCGCTGCCGATTTGAACGCAGCTGAGTCTCGAAAGCTGAGGCATCGGGATAATCGAATGGCGCGGGCATGGGCGGGACGCCCATGCTACGTTGGAGGTTTTGACGGCATGATTGGGGTGGGGCGCGGGGGGATGCGCTGGGATTTGGGGGCGCCGTTGGAGTCTGTGGGAGAGGTTGTGGCGGCGGCGGAGCGGTCGGAGTCCTGGAGAAACTCGCCTACTACGCGGCGGAGTTGTTTCTGGATGGCCTCGGAGTCCTGGCGGGCGTCGAGGGAGATGAAGCGGTCTTCTTCGGCCATGCGGTCAAACTCCTCTATCAGCGCACTTTGGTAGGCGACGAAGCTGTCGTAGAGGTCGTCGCCGTAGTTCATGTCCATTCCGCTTTCCCAGTAGTTCATCTTGTGCGACTCGAGGACGCGCGGGACCAGGTCGTGCACGCCGAGGCGCAGGTAGAAGACCAGATCGGGAACGATTGCGAAGCCGAAGAGATCGTTGAGCCATTGCTTGTCGGCCCCGCGGACGATCCCGCGGGCGATGGCGGTGTAGAGATAGCGATCGGCGAGCACGATGAAGCCGCTCTTGAGGGCCGGCAGGATCTGATACTCCATCCGGTCGGCAAGGTCGGTGGCGTACATGAGGCAGTAGGTGAGGCGATGAAGCGAGTGCCCCTGCTTCAGGTCGGTGATCGCCTGTCCGACGAGGGCGCTACGCGTCCAGCCGGTATCGACGACCCCGTAGCCCTGGACTTCGAGCCACTGCCGCAGCATGTAGGCCTGGGTGGTTCGGCCGCAGCCGTCGGTGCCTTCGATAACGATCAGCTTTCCGGCGCAGGGACCGGTGGGCAGATAGGGCATCGAGTGCCCGATGTAGCGGATCTCGTTCATGCGCTCGCCATTTTCACGCGACGCTCTGTTCGGGGTGATGCTCGGTTCCTTCGAGCATGTTATCGATCAGACCGCGGACGATTTGCTGCTGGTGGCCGATGCTCTGGGTCGCGTCGATCTGGACGAGACCATACTCGCGGGCGATCTGGGCGTACTCCTGAAGAATGCGGTCCTGGAAGATCCGGAAGCTGGAGATCTTGTCTGGCGCCAGATCGAGGTCCATTCCCGCTTCGTAGTCCTTGAGGCGCGCGCGGCCGGCGGTGATGCGCGCGACGCTGACGTCGATGGGCACATTGAAATAAAGGGCCAAGTCGGGGCGGGGCGCGAATTGATAGATTCGTCGAACCCAATTGCGCTCGACCCCGCGAACCACGTCGCGTGCGAACGCGGTGTAGGTATAGCGGTCGGAAAGGACGACCATGCCGGCCTTGAGCGGCGGAAGGATGTTGTGCACGAGGCGATGGGCGAAATCAGTGGCGTGCAGGAGCGAAAACGTGAGCGGCGTCAGAGTCATCTTCTTCTTGCCCTTCTTCGTAACCGCCTTCACGAGGTCGGCGCTGTTCCATTCGGTGAAGAAGACGGGGACGCCCCTGGCCTGCAGGTAGCGCATGGCGAGCTGGAGCTGCGTGCTCTTGCCGGAGCCGTCGATCCCTTCGACGACTACCAGTTTTCCCGGGAAATCATGTGGCTGGGTCAGAGCGTCCATGATCGGATTATTTCTCGCTTTCCTCGAAACTTACCGTGCGCTCGAACACGTCGGCGAACAGGTCCATCTTACGGCGCGCGGCCCAGACCTCGAGCTCGGCGTCGCCGCGCGATTTCAAAATCACTTCGACATGATGCCGGCCGACTTTGCATTTGACGGCTGAGACGACGCCGCAGTGGCTGCGGTCCAACCCATCGGCGAGGCGGAGCAGCGCGGCGCCCACCTTCACGGTTTTCTTCGCGCGCTTTGAGAGCCGGCCGTATTGCTCGTGCGCGGCGTCCGGCTTGGACTTGCGATGGTAGCGGGCAATGTTGGCGATGATCCGCACCTCGTCGCGGGTGAGATTTTGAAGGTTCCCGTTGAGGATCAGGTACATGCTGTGCTTGTGGTGCTGCTCGCGGGCGATATGCCAGCCGATGTCGTGCAGGAGGGCGGCGTATTCAATGAGTTCGCGCTCATCCGTCCCCAATTCGTGCAGTGCAGCGGTCTGATCGAACAGGGCGAGACAGAGCTGCGCGACTTGCTCGCTGTGGGCCTGGTGCCAGTCGCAGCGGCGGGCGAGGTCGAGCACCCTGCGCCGGCGCGGGTCTGGGACCTGGCGGCGGATCGACAGCTCGGGCGTATGGCGGCTCAGATAATCGAGCAGCAGGCCCTCGCGCAAGGCCGACTTGCAGACGCGCAGCTCGGAGAGGTCGAGGCGGCGGAATAGCTCGTTCAAGAGAAGTGCGCCGGCAATGACCTGGTCTTTGCGCTGGTCGTCGAGTCCTTCCATAAGGGCGCGGTCCTTGGAGCGGCTTTCCAGCAGGCGGGCGACGAGGCGCGACAACGGGTCGCGCTGGATGATGGTGGCTCCGCCGCCGCGACACATGGCCGCGAGATTCTCGAGGGTGCCGCTGGTGCCCAGGGCGGCAACAGGCTTGAGGGCGAGGATGCTGTCGCAGATGGGCGTGAGCTCGCGGTCGTAGTGAGCCAGGAGCGATTTCAGATCGCCGGCGGCGATGGGGTCGGAGGAGACGTACCTGGCGGTCATGCGTGCGGCGCCGAGCTTTCGGCTTTCGAGAAGGGCGGCGCGCTTCTCGTCGGCGACGATGAACTCGACGCTGCCGCCGCCGACGTCGACGATGAAGTGCGCCTTGTCGCCCAGGTCAACCTCATGGCGAACGCCGAGGTAGATGAGCCGGGCCTCGTCGCGGGCGCTGAGGACGCGAATGGTGAGGCCGAGCTCGCGGCGGACGCGCTCGAGGAAATCCCCGCCGTTTTCCGCCTCGCGGACGGCGCTGGTGGCGGCGGCGAGGATTTTCTCGCACTGCCGGCTGCGGGCGGCTTGCTGGAATCGGCGGAGGGTGGTGACGGCGCGGTCCATGGCTTCGCGCGAGAGGCGTCGCGAGGGGAAGCTGATGCGCCCCAGGCCGACCATTTCCTTCATTCGCCAAAGGGTGGTGAGGCTGCCGTCGGCGTCGGCCTGCGCGACGACCATGTGGAGGCTGTTGGAGCCGATGTCGATGGCCGCGAGGCGAAAATCAGAACGGTCTGATGACGGCGCCGGGCCGGTCTTGCGGAAGATGGAGAGGCTGGCCTTGCTCATGTCTGGGCGGAGGAATTCACCGCGGAGACCGGACGGACGGCGTGAGCGCCTCTACGGTGCAAAATCCCCATTTGAAAGACGAATTCGAAGATACGGCCTCGCGGGGCCGTTGTCCAAAATCTCCCGGGCAAGCTCGCCGAGCTGGGCGCGCTCGCCGGGCCAGAGGAATTCCTTGTCGATTTGAGATCGCTCGATCCAGCGGTGAGCGTCGTGCTCTTCGTTTAGTTTGACCATCGCGTCGGGAGCGACGACGGCGCAGAAGCCGGGACAGTGCCAGAGGCAGTCGTCGGCGTGAAGGTAGAAGGTGTCGACGGTGTCGAGCTGGTAGAACTCGAGGGGAGCGAGCCCCGCCTCTTCGCGCAGCTCGCGCAGGGCGGCGGCCCAGGCGGTTTCATCGCCCTCGATTCGGCCGCGGACGGTCGACCACACACCGCCGAGAAAATCATCCTTCGCGCGGCGGAGCTGCAGGAGCTGCTTCAGGATGCCGTCCGGCCCGGGGCGGACGACGTAGCAGCAGACCATGTCGTATCGGACTTTCATGGGCAGTTCAGCGGCGAACAAAATTCTGACCATCGATGCGTTTCACGCGGCCTTTGAGGCTGAGGTAGGTGAGTTCCTGGAGGATGACCTGCGCAGGGAGGGCGGTGCGCTCGATGATTAGATCGACGTCGGCGGGGTCGGAGCTGAGATGGGCGAGGATGGAGCTCTGCCGCTCGGTGAGTCCATCCGTCGGGCCCGTCGGCGCTGGGTCCGCGACGGTGGGCTCCGCACTCCCGAAGAGCGAGGGCTGCACCGCATCGTGCGGGAGGGGATCGAGGCCGTGGAGGACGTCTTCCAACTTCTCGACGAGAACGGCGCCGTCGCGAATCAGCAGGTGGGGGCCGGCGGAGAGGGGGTTGTCGACACGGCCGGGGACGGCGAAGACGGGTCGGCCGTGGTCATCGCAGGCGCAGCGCGCGGTGATGAGGGCGCCGCTTTTCTCGTCGGCCTCGACGACCATTACGCCGCGGGAAATGCCGCTGACAAGGCGGTTGCGGCGGGGGAAGTTTTCGCGATTTGGCGGCGTTCCGAGAGGAAACTCGCTGACAACCGCGCCGCGCTGGGCGATTTGGTCGAAGAGCGGCCCGTTCTCCGGTGGGTAGGGAACGTCGAGCCCGCTGCCGAGAATTGCGAGGGTACGTCCCTGCGGTTGGGCGAGGGCGCCGCGATGAGCCGCGGAGTCGATGCCGCGGGCGCCGCCGCTGACGACGGTGAAGCCGGCTCCGGCGAGGAGTGAGGCGAAGCGTTCGGCCTGCTCGCGGCCGTAGTAGGTGCAGCGGCGGCTTCCGACGATACCGATGGAATTCAGATCGCGCGGCTCGAGCGTGCCGCGGACGTAGAGGACGAGCGGCGGGTCGGGGATGCTGCGCAGGAGCATCGGGAACGTCTCATCGTCGGGACAGAGCAGCGCGACGTTCATCGAAGCCGCGCGATCCATTTCACCCTGAACCGCGCCGGCCGCTTCGCGGAGTGACTGGTGGATGGTTGAGGCCCGCGCCGAAACGATTCCCTCGACCGCGCGGATCGTTTGCGAGGAAATTTCGCAGGCCGCTTCGATGCTCCCAGCGGCGTCGATCATGCGGCGCGAGAGGATCGGGCCGATCCCCTCAGTGAGCGCGAGCTGGAGCCAGTGACGAAGTGCCAACAGCTACCTCCGAAGGCCCTCGAATGCTGCGCGAACCTTTTCGGCGGGGATGTCATCACGGATGACGACATGGCCGATGCGATCGGGCAGGACAAAGCGAAGCCGGCCGTCTTTTACTTTTTTGTCGGCATTTGCGACAGCCAGGAGCTCGGCGGTGTCGAGGGTTACCCCACGGACGGGGAGGCCGGCCTTTTCGATCACGGCGATGATTCGGCGGCGCGCTGAATCGTCGATCATCCCGAGGTCGTGCGCGAGGGCCGCGGCCGCGACCATGCCGAGGGCGATCGACTCGCCGTGCGAGTATTGATATTGAGACACGTGCTCGATGGCGTGGCCGAAGGTGTGGCCGAAATTGAGATGGGCGCGCTCGCCTTTCTCTTTCGGGTCGGCCTCGACGACCTTTGCCTTGATGGCGACGTTATGCGCGATCAGATCACAGAGGTAGTCCAGATCGAGCGCGAGTGCTTTGGTGATGTCGCGCTCCAGGCGCGAGAAGGCTTCGGCGTCGCGGATGATGTCATGCTTGATGCATTCGGCGAGCCCGCCGCGCAGCTCGCGAGGCGGCAATGTCTTCAGCACCGCGGGATCGATGAGCACGGCGATGGGCTGATGGAAGGCGCCGATGAGGTTCTTGCCGGCCGGGTGGTTGACGCCGGTCTTCCCCCCCACGCTGGCATCGACCATTGCGAGAAGGGACGTGGGGACTTGCAGGAAGGGAACCCCGCGAAGGATGGTGGCCGCCACAAATCCGGCGACGTCGCCGACGACGCCACCGCCGAGGGCGATGATGGGGGTGGAGCGGTCGATGTTAGCGCGGAGGAGGCGGTCGAAGATGGGGAGCGTTTCGCTGAGGATTTTGTGGTCCTCGCCCGCGGGGACTTCGACGCGGATGACGGAAAAACCAGCAGCGGTCAATGAGGCACTGAGGGTGTCGGCGTGAAGGGGCCCGACGGTTGAGTCGGTGATGACGGCAGCCTTGTTCGAATGAGTCAGACGGCGGAGGATCAGGCCTGCGGCATGAAGGAGGCCGGGTCGCACGAGGATGTCATATTCATGGCCTGGTGTTTTGGCGTGGATGGATCGGGGGGCGGCATCGGGCATCGGCGGCGAATTGTACCGCGGGAAGCGGGGCGGGACAGGTTCGGCTGGGAGGGCGGCATTGGCTGGCGGAGGAATCAGGCGCGCAGGACCTGGAGCGTGCGGGAGCGCGAAGTGGGAACTTCGGCGATGAGGTCGTAGGCATCGTGGCCGGTGACTTTAACGTTGATGAGTTGTCCGGCGTGGAGACCGGGAGTCTGGACCAGGACAACGGAGTCGATGTCAGGCGCCTGGGACTGACTGCGGGCGATGTGGCCGTCTTCCCGGTCGCGGCCGGCGGGGCGATCGACGAGGACTTCAATCGTGCGGCCCTTCAGGCGTTTCGCCTTTGCGAAAGCGACTTCCTGTTGGGCGAGCATGAGCTCCTCGACGCGCGCGTCCTTGACGTGGTCGGGAAGCTGATCCTGCATCCGTCCCATCGGGGTGCCGGCTTCCTGGCTATAGGGGAAGACGCCCATCATGTCGAAGCCGAAGTCCTTGACGAAGTTCACCAGCTCGGCGTGCTGTCGATCGGTCTCTGGGGGCGAGCCGGCGATGAAGGTGGTTCGGATCGCGATGCCTGGCACCCGTTGGCGCAGCTTGTCGAGCAGGGTTTCGATCTGGGCGCGCGTGACTCGGCGGCGCATCGCGGTGAGCAGCTCGTCGTTGATGTGCTGCAACGGCATGTCGATGTACTTCAGAATGCGCGGCGAGTCGGCAATCGCCTGAATCATCTCGTCGGTAAAGCAGGAGGGATAGGCGTACATGAGCCGGAGCCAATGCACGTCGCTCAGATGACGGTCGAGGGTTTTCAACAGGCCGGCGAGGCCCGGAGCGTAGCCGATATCGGTGCCGTAGCTGGTGGTGTCCTGTCCGATCAGGTTCAACTCGACCGCGCCATCGGCGGCGAGCTCCTTGGCTTCCGCGAGGATCTGCTCGATGGGCTTGGAGCGCATGGGGCCACGGATCGAGGGGATCGTGCAGAAGGTGCAGCCCTGGTTACAGCCTTCGCTGATCCGCAGGTAGGCGTAGTGCCGCGGCGTGAGGCGGAGCCGGGCGCGGTCGTCTTCGAAGACGGGAAGGCGGCTGGATTTGCTGTCGCGAGCTTCGGTGTATTCGAGATCGGCGCTCGCGGCCAGCTCCTTCGAAAGGTCGTGGTACTTGCCAAGGAAGTGCCCGTGCTCCTGCCTCGGGTTCTGCTTGCCGTGGACGGCCTGGACGATGTGCTCGCGATCGAACACGCCAACGAGGCGGTCAACCTCCGGAACTTCTGCGAGGAGTCTGGTCTTGTGGCGCTGGACGAGACAGCCCGCGACGACGACCCGTCTGCAGCGCCCGGTTTTCTTGAACTCGACCGCTTCGCGGATCGCGCCGAGCGATTCGGTTTTTGAGGCCTCGAGGAAGCCGCAGGTGTTCACGACGATGGCGTCGGCGGAGGCGGGGTCCGAGGTGATGGTCAGTCCATCCGCGGCTAGAAGTCCCAGCATTCGCTCGCTGTCGACGAGGTTTTTTGGGCAGCCGAGGCTTACGAAGGCGACGGATTGGATCGGCTTGGCGGGACGGGGCATTACTTCTCCACGAGGTCGGCCGCAACCTACAGGGAGGGTGCGGTAAAGTAAAACGAGATGAAACGGGGGGGTGTGTTCCTAAAACAGCAGTCGAAACCGCACTGACAGCAAATGATTGCGGATGACGCGGCGTGCTCAACCGTGCTGAATAACTCTCCTGGTGCTTCTCCTGGCCCAATTTGCTCTTTTGCAACTTTCGGCCAAAATGCGCATGTGCAAGTATAGGACCTGTCAGCGGTTGCCCCCAAAAGTTGAAAGGGAGCGGTTATTCCTATAGAATGGGTCGACTATGGGTATCCGTGCGAAAGTCAGGCAAACCACCCGCCGTCGTGGCACTCCGGTGCTGTCGACCAAGCGGGCTCGTCCGGGGCGACGGCTGCGCCACGACCACAAGCGCGCTGTTGTTCGCGAGATCGAGCATAAGCCGGCGGGCACTGGAATCACCAGCTACCCGAGGGCGCTGCGGTTCCTTGCTGCGCTGAGCGATTTTGAGCGGCTCCGAATCGTTCGCTACAACACGCAGAACTTCGACTTAGATCGCATGCGAACCCTACTCAAGAAGCTGGGGAATCCGCACGATCAGTTTCGATCGATTCACGTCGCCGGCACCAAGGGAAAGGGCAGCACGTGCGCGATGATCGCCTCGATGCTGCAGGCGTCGGGATATAAGACGGGACTGTACTGCAGCCCGCACCTGATCGACACTCGCGAGCGCATCTGTATTGATGGCGATATGATTTCGCAGGCGGAGTTTGTGCGCCTGGTTCGTCAGATCGAGCCGATCGTCCGGCGGATGAAGCCGACGCCGACGTACTTCGACGTGCTGACTGCCATCGCGTTCAAGTACTTCGCCGAGCAGAAGGTTGAGTTGGCGGTTGTCGAGACGGGCCTCGGCGGACGGTTGGACAGCACCAACGTGATCAAGCCGGAGGTGACGGCCATCACAAGCCTGAGCAAGGACCACATGGCGCAGCTGGGCACGACGCTGGCGCGCATCGCGGAGGAGAAAGCCGGCATCTTCAAGGCTGGCGTTCCTGCGGTCACGGTGGTGCAGGATCCTGATGCGCAGGCGGTGCTGAAGCGCGTGGCGGACAAGGTGGGCGCGCCGCTGGACGTGACGGGGCGGACCATCGAGTTCAGCTATCGTTTCGAATCGAGCCGGATGCTGGGCCCGCATAACCGCGTCTGCCTGACGACCGCGAACAGCAAGTTCGAGCATCTCGCGGTCCCGCTGATCGGCGAGCACCAGGCGATCAACTGCGGGTTGGCGCTGGCGGTGATCGACCTGCTCAAGACGCGCGGCCTGGCGATCAGCGACGCCCGCGCGATGGAAGGGCTTGCCAAGACGCACGTTCCCGGGCGGATGGAGATGCTTGGCACGACGCCGCGCGTCATCGCGGACGCGGCACACAACGCCGCAAGTCTGGATGCGATGATGAAGGCGATCGGGCAGTACATTCCGTACGACTCGATGGTGGTGATCTTCGGCTGCTGCGCGGACAAGGACGTCGCGGGGATGCTGGAGCGCATCAGCAGCGGCGCCGACAAGGTGATTTTCACCCGCGTCAACAACATCCGATCGGCCGACCCCAATGAGTTGTCGGCGCGTTACGTTGAGCTGTACGGGAAGATGGCCCAGGTTGCGCCGACCCTGGAAGACGCGCTGGCGATCGCCAACCGCGCGGTCACCAAAGAAGACCTGATCTGCATCACCGGCAGTTTCTACCTGGTCGGCGAGGCGAAGAAACTGTTCGCCTCGATGAAGCCCTCATAACGACTTCTTCAGTCCCACTCGAGAGCGGCCCGTTTGGACCGCTCTCTTTGTGCGCCAGGCATGTCACATGTTCAGGAGGTGCAAGTCCTCTGCGGACCGAGGTGATCGGAACCGTCCGTCCAGGCAAGGGTGTCCATCGTGAGGTGGAATCTGAAGGAAGCTGACGACGACAAACCCGGACCCGACGAACAGAAACCGGATACAAGGCCGCCGCGAGATGGGTAACCCAGCAATGGTTGGGGAT
>JBBRCX010000110.1:0-14637 GCA_038204465.1 Tepidisphaerales bacterium
GCACTACGATCTAGTCGACATCGTTTACGGCCAGGACTACCGGGGTATCTAATCCCGTTCGCTCCCCTGGCTTTCGTGTCTCAGTGTCAGCATATCCCCAGTTACCTGTTTTCACCATTGGCGTTCCAAACGATATCTACGCATTTCACCGCTCCACCGTTTGTTCCGGTAACCCCTAGATAGCTCAAGACCAGCAGTATACCGAGCAGTTCCACGGTTAAGCCGTGGGATTTCACAAGGTACTTAGAAGTCCGCCTACACACGCTTTAAGCCCAGTGATTCCGCCTAACGCTCGGGACCTCTGTCTTACCGCGGCTGCTGGCACAGAGTTAGCCGTCCCTTCCTCTGGGGTTGATCAGAACTTTCTAACCCCTGACAGTGGTTTACATTCCGAAGAACTTCGTCCCACACGCGGCGTCGCTCCGTCAGGCTTTCGCCCATTGCGGAAGATTCGTTACTGCAGCCCCCCGTAGGAGTCTGGGCAGTGTCTCAGTCCCAATGTGGCCGGCCAACCTCTCAGTCCGGCTACGCGTCGTCGCCTTGGTGAGCCGTTACCTCACCAACTAGCTGATACGAAATCGCCCGCTCCCAGACCGGCGGACCGTTGAGAACCTCTCCATGCGGAAAAGTTATGTCATCTGGTATTACCTGCCCTTTCGGGCAGCTATCCCAGAGTCCGGGGTACGTTAGCGATTCATTACTCACCCGTTCGCCACTGGGTATTGCTACCCCGTGCGACTTGCATGTCTTAGCCACGCCGCCAGCGTTCAGGCTGAGCCAGGATCAAACTCTTCAATTGAATTTCTTGGCACGAGCTGTTCCTGATGCCCGGCGCCATCCCGACAAAGTCAGGACTGACCGGGGCTGACACTTTCACAACTCGCGTTGATCCGCGAAATGAGTTTGTCCATACCAACCGGGTTAAGACTTTCTCCGGCTGGCTGTTACTGCCCCGTGCCGGCAAAGGCACAAGGGTCAGTCGAATCAACGCAACCAAACCTTGGCGGCAGTTCAAAGAACCAACGCCTCGATCCGATCACGATCGATCCGAATTGCAAGGCTCAAACATCTTTCTGGCTAGGCATCCGCGATTGCTCGCGAATACCTCTCAAATGAAATGATCAAGGAAGATCACTTACTTGCGTGCACCACAAGGATGTTTGAGATTCAAACTGCGCCGACCTCGTGAGAGGCCGACGGCTTGGATCGCCCAGACGACCAGTTACACTTGGCCTCTGGACACACACCCTCGCGGCTGTCCGACTATTCACTTGTCAAAGAGCAATTTACAAACGTCATCCGCAGCTTTCGCCGCCAACACCGTGCCAGGACGTTTCCTGTCCGTCGTTCCCGTTCAGCACGCTTTCGCGTCCCGTCCGGGGAGGCGGAATCATATCGTCGCTTCCGCCCGTGTCAACCGCGTCGCCCACCGCCAACAATCACCACAAAACCGAGCCAGATCATACGTCCCGGCCCTCGCGCGGTTCACGCCACGAACGCGTTCGACCCGTGGTTTTAACCCAACCACGCTTCGCTCTCTCGAGTTTCAAAAGTTGTTGCACCTGCAACAAGCGGCCAAATCGTTTCGTCGCAGTTCAAATCACCACGACCGATTCACGCCGAAGGTAGGCCAGAACCAATTCCAGCGAGGCGGCATTATGCCCGCCCCACCTCGCAATGTCAACCCTGGTCAGACCAAAGTTCCCCTTAACTTTACGCCCCACAGCCCCCCAAGGTTCATCCCAACCGAAGAATGCAGACACAAACTCCCGCCCTCGATCCTACGCCTGCGATCCCCTATTCTCGGCTCGCGGGACTCATCCATGTCCGCCCCCCCAATCGCAAATCGCAAATCGCAAGTCGAAAATCAACAGGTTCCGTCAACCTCCACGCCCCGAAAGATCACTTGAAACCAGTGATTCAACGTCAACAAAACGCTTTCCGTGTTCTGCCCGAAGGTTCGCAATCAGCTTTTGCAGCGAAATGAGGGTGCGCTGGCTATCAAGCAGATCCGAAAGTGATGCATGGCCGGATTCATAGGCGGATCGACCAATTTCAACGACGCGGGTAGCCCGTGGAAGAACCATCTTCTGGAACAATTCAAGTTGACGGTCAGCATCTCGAAGCGTTACGAGATCCAACACGATGCGTGACTCCAGGTCATTGTGTGTCTGGCGCCGGAGCGACTCCGTCATGCGCAGGTTGGCTTGTGCCTGCGCGATCGCAGCCTGTATTGCTTCGTGACGCAGCAGTGGCACGGTCAGCATTCCGGTCAGGCTTTGCGCCGTGCCCGCCAGGTCGGAGCCGGCGCTAAGCGAGAAGTCGGGCAGGTATTGAAGCCTGGCCAATCTGATTCCTTCACGCCGGCCGTTCACCTCGTGGGCGAGGGCTTTCAGTTCGGGGTTCTGCACGCTTGCCAGATCGAGAATTTGTCCATCCGTGTAGGCAAGGTTTCTTGCTTCCGGCAAAGCAGCCGGTGAGGGCAGCGGAGCATCGGAGCGGCGATTCAACAGCGCATTGAGCGCCGCCCGCTGGGCCACGAGTTGGGCCTGCATGTGCGTGACATCGTTCTGTGCAAGGTCGGCCTCGTTCTGCGCTTTCATCAGGTCCTGCTGTCCTGCGGCGCCGACGCGGTTTCGGGCTTCGGCCAGGCTGGCGGTGGTCTGAAGCAAACCACGATTCGCTTCTTCCAGTCGGATCAATTCCGAGGCAAGAGCGAGATCGTAGTAAGCGTTCAGGACTTTACTCCGCAGTTCGTACTTCGCCTTCTGGAATCGCAGCCCGGCCGCACGGGCGTTCTCCAAAGCGCGACGGGCGGCGGTGGATGGCTTGGTTGGCCACAGAATGTCCGCCATCGGATCATTCGCGACCGTGACGGTGGTTCGATCGAACGAAGTGGAACCGCGGGTGATCGGCACACCCGCGAAGAACACGAGGTTGGTCGGCTGCGTGCCATCCTGCGGGATCTGTTCGATGGCCGAGCGCCATTCCCAGTAATGCTGCTCGAGCTCGGGATTCGTCAGCAGGGCGTAACGCACCAACTCGTCGGGTGATGGATTCTCTAAGAGCGGCGGCGCTTCGCGCTTCGCGGACGGCGTTTGGAACGACCGTGCTTCCTCCAGCGAGTGTTGCCGTTCCGCGGCTTCGCCGGGCGGATGAGATGTGCATCCGGAGACGCCAGCCAGTATTGCCAGCGCCGCCGATATGAAGGATTCCCCGAGCGGTCTAGCCATGAGCAGGCTCCCAACTTGCGCCCAGCGCATTTGATGGCGAGGCACTTCGCGCATTACGCCGCATCGAGATGCTCCTGGCGACGAAGAAGATGACAGGATAGATCAGCAACTCCATCAGGAAGCTGGTGAACAGCCCGCCGAGCATCGGGGCGGCGAGCCTGCGCATCACGTCCGCGCCAGTACCGGTGGCCCAGAGCAGCGGCACCAGTCCGATGAACGCCGCGGCCACGGTCATTGTCTTGGGCCGAATGCGCTTCACCGCCCCGTCGTGGACCGCGTGCCACAGATCCTGCTGCGTCTTCAGCTTTCCTTCACGCTGAAAACGCTCATAGCTGTTGTCCAGGTACAGCAGCATGACCAGGCCGGTCTCCGCGTCGAGTCCGGCCAGTGCGATCATTCCCACCCACACCGCAAGCGACAGGTGATACCCAAGTAGCCACAGCAGCCAGATCGCGCCGACGAGACTGAACGGCACGGCCAGTAATACGACACAGACGCGGAACCAGCTTCGCGTTGCCGCATACAGCAGCAGCACGATGACCAGCAGCGTGAGGGGGATTGCCCACTTCAACCGAGCGTTCGCTTCCTGAATCTGCTCAAATTGCCCTGACCACTGCAATGTGTAGCCAGTCGGGAACTGCATCTTTGCGGCAATGGCCTTCTGCGCATCCGCGATGAAGCTGCCGATATCGCGACCGGAAACGTCGACGTAGATCCAGGCCGAGCGACGGGAGTTCTCGCTCTTGATCATCGGCGGGCCGGGGTTGATCTTCACTTCGGCGAATAAACCCAGCGGCACCTGCGTCCCGGTCGGCGTCGACACCAGCACCTGCTTGATCGACTCTGGATCACCCCGCAGGTCGCGGGCGTAGCGGACGTTGACCGGATAGCGCTCGAGGCCTTCGACGGTGGTAGTCGTCTTCATCCCGCCGAGCGCTGTGCTGATGACGTCCTGGACGTCGCCGGTGGTCAGCCCGTAGCGGGCCGCCTTCTGGCGATCGATGTCGATGTCCATGTAATAGCCGCCGAGCGAACGGTCCGCGTAGGCGCTCGTCGTGCCATTGACGGTGAGCATGATGGTTTTTGCCTGTTGGGCGAGATCACCCAGCACCTTCAAGTCCGGCCCCATGATCTTCAGGCCGACGGGGGTTTTGATACCGGTCGAGAGCATGTTGGTGCGGTTCTCGATCGGCATCGGCCAGGCGTTTGACAAGCCGGGCATCGTCACGACCGCGTTGAGCCCCGGATGGTCGGTGCCGTCAGGGTCGCTCCACCCGTAGACGAGTTCCGACATGGTGATCTTCCGCTCGTCCGGCCAGAACGTGCGGCGCAGCGGCCAGGCGAGCCAGCGAGGCCAGGAACTGAAGAAGTAGTGTTCCTTCCGCGTTCGCCATTTCGCACGGTCGGTCCGTAGCCGCGTTACGGTCTCGATCATGTCGAGCGGCGCCGGATCGGTGGCCGTGTCGGCACGGCCGATCTTGCCGTAGACGCTGACCACCTCGGGGAACGTCTTCAGCAGCTTGTCCGTCTGCTGCAGGATCTGCCGGGCCTTGGTGATGCTGATGCTGGGGTCCGTCGTCGGCATGTAAAGCAGGTCGCCTTCGTCCAGCGGCGGCATGAACTCGCTGCCGAGTTGGCGGAAGGGCCAGATCGCCGAGGCGATGAACGCGACAGCCAGGACGAGCATCACCCAACGGAACTTGATCGTCGCGCGGAAGAACGGCTCGTAAAGAATCTGCAGCCCGCGGCTGATCGGATTGCGGTCCTCGTGGATGATCTTCTGCGGCACCAACAGCATTCCCGCCAGCAGCGCCCAGCCCAGCACCATCCACCAGCGATATGGCGTCAGTGCCGGCTCGAGCATTGCCAGCCACCAGAGCAACACAGCGGGCACGATCATCGTCGCCAGCGTCAATGCCAGGTTCAGCTTCCATCCCCAGCGCTTCGGCAGAACCCGGCTGGTGATGAAGTAGTACATCAGCACCGGAATGATCGTGATCGACAGCACGGAGGCGGCTGCCATCGCGAATGTCTTGGTGAAGGCGAGGGGCTTGAATAGCCGGCCGCTCTCGCCTCCCAGCACGAACACCGGCAGGAAGCTGACCGTGATGATCAGCAGCGAGAAGAACAGGCTCGGGCCGACCTCCTTCGCGGCTTCGACAATGACCTGCCCCCGCGGTCGTGGCTCACCGCCCGCATGAACGCGCTCCTCTTCGCGGTCGAGGTGCTTGTGCGCGTTCTCCACCATCACGATGGCGCTGTCCACCATTACGCCAATGGCAATGGCGATCCCACCCAGGCTCATGATGTTCGCGTTGATTCCGATCAGGCGCATGATCAGCAGGCTGACCAGCACGCTGGCGGGAACGACGAAGATGGCGACGAGTTCGCTGCGCGCATGCAGCAGGAACAGGATGCAGACCAGCCCCACGACGATCATCTCTTCGATGAGCGTGTGCCGGAGGGTGTGCACCGAGCGTTCGATCAGATCGGAGCGGTCGTAGACTGTCTTAATCGTCACGCCAGGCGGCAAGCCGTTCTCCAGTTCGGCCAACTTCTTCTTTGCGTCCTGGATGACTTGATACGCATTCGCGCCGAAGCGGGCGATCACCACGCCTCCGACCGCTTCGCCCTCTCCGTTCCATTCGCCCACGCCACGCCGTTCCTCGCCGGCGACCTGCAGCGTCGCGACATCCGACAGCATGATCGGCGTGCCGTCCTTGCCGACGCCGACGGGGACCTTCGCCAGGTCCTTCAACCCTTGCAGGTAGGCCCGGCTGCGGACCATGTATTCGGTTTCGCTCTGCTCCACGACGGAGCCGCCGACGTCATTGTTCGAGCGCCCGACGGCGGACACGATGTCTTTGATGGGCAGGTGATAAGCCAGCAGCCGCTCGGGCTTGAGCACGACCTGGTACTGCTTGACGAAGCCGCCAATCGGCGCGACTTCGGCGACGTTGGGGACAGCGGTGAGTTGGTATCGCAGGTACCAATCCTGGAGGCTGCGGAGGGTTCCCAGGTCCTGGTTCGATGACTCGAGCGGCTTGCCCGTCAGCGGGCACGTGCCCGCTTTGTCGAAGGCACGGACTTTGACCAGATTTTTGTGACGACTTGCGGGCGCGTCAGCAGGATCGGCGTACCACTTCTGCTCGCCCTGGTCGTGCCATAACCCATCGGGATAATCCGGGCAGTAGTAGCCGGGAAAGAGCGTGTACTGGTAGACCCATCCGACGCTCGTCGCGTCCGGTCCGAGTTTCGGCTGCACGCCCGGCGGCAGCCGGTCGCGGATGAAGTTCAGGTATTCCAGCACGCGGCTTCGCGCCCAGTACAGGTCCGTGCCGTCCTCGAAGATGACGTACACCATCGAGGTCTCGAACATGCTTTTGCCGCGAACGACTTTCGCCCGCGGAACGCCCATCATCGCGGTGGTCAGCGCGTAGGTGACCTGTTCTTCGACGACCTGCGGCGCTTGGCCGGGATAGTCGGTGATGACGATCACCTGCACGTCTGAGAGGTCCGGGATCGCGTCGAGGCTGATGTGCAGCGCCGACCAGATGCCGCCGATGACCAGCATCGCGGTCAGCAGCAGCACCAGGAAGCGGTTGCGAACGGCGAGTTCAATGATTCTGGCGATCATGCGGATCCGGCAGTGGGATTAGTTCTGGGAATTGGGCGTGGACGGGGGCTGCTGCGATTCGATGGCGCCTCCGCGAAGTTTCTGGATCGCCTCGGTCGTCCGGCTCTCGACGTCCATCAGGAACTGCCCGCTCGTCACGACCGCCTCGCCCGGCGCGAGACCTTCCAGGATCTGGACCACATCGCCGCCACGGAGGCCGACACGGACGTTACGCGGCTGGAAATGGCCTTCGGACTCGGCGACAAACGCGATCTGCCTCGTGCCCGTGTCGATCACCGCCTCGCGGGGGACCAGCACCGCTTGATCAATCGGGCGCGCGATGATCGTCGCCGTCGCGTACATCCCCGGTCGCAACTCGTGCTTCGGGTTTTCGAGCGTCGTGCGGACTGTTTCAGTTCGGGTCATGTGGTCCACGTGGGGATAGACGAAAGCTATCTTTCCGGTGAACGTCTTCCCCGGCACGCCCTCGACGATGGCATCTATGCTCTGCCCGATGGCGACCATCGGGATCTGCTGCTCGTAGATCTCCGCGTCGAGCCAGAGCTTCGAGTGGTCCTCGATGCGCATGAGCTTCATCCCCGATTGCACCGCTGATCCCTGGACGATCATTTTGTCCAGGACATGGCCGTCGGAAGGACTGCGGAAGGTGATCGTTCGCGGGGCGCGCTCCGCCGCCGCGATCGCGTCGATGTCCTGCTCCGCGACGTCCCAGAGCCGCAGTTTCCGCCTGCTCGATTCGAGCAGCTTCTGCGCCTCCACCTTCACCGGCTCGCCGGCGTCTGCGCCCGGCGACCTGAGGGAGCGGGCGGCCATCATCAACTCTTCCTCCGCGATCTGCAGGTCCGGGCTGTACAGGTCGAACAGCGGCTCGCCTTTCTTCACCACCATGCCCTCGGTGTCGGCGTAGAGTTTGTCGATCCAACCGCCCATCTTCAGCGTGACATCGTGCAGGCCGGGCTCGGGAACCTTCAGCATCCCGACGGCGCGGATGCTGAGTTCCAGCGGCCCTCGCATCACCTGAGCCGTGCGCACGCCCATGTTCTGCACAATGGTCGGGTCTATGCGAACCATCGGACCCGCTGACGCCTGGTCGGCGTAGACCGGAACCATGTCCATGCCCATCGCGCTTTTGCCCGGCTTGTCGGATATAGAGGACGGCCCGAGCATCGGGTCCCACCAGTACAAGATCTTCCGCGCCGATTGCGTCGTCGCCGGGCCGCTGGCGCTGTCATCGCGCATCGGCGCCAGCTTCATGTGACAGATGGGGCAATTCCCCGGATGGTCCTGCACGACCTGCGGATGCATCCCACAGGTCCACAACTTCTTCCTGCCTTCCGCAGGCTGCGTCTGACGGGTAGCGGCGGCTGTCTCGGCGTCCCGATGACCGCGCACCACCATGACAAGGATCACGGTCAGAGCGCCGAGAATGAATGCGATGAATCCGATCCAGCGATCGCGTGCCGACATGACGGTCCTCCAGCCGGGAGCGACAGCGCACGCTGGCGCGCCAAGCTTTACTTCAATAACGAAGCGAGAGCCGCGAAAGGTTCAATGCTGGGTTTTCGACCTAGAACTGAAGTTGATCGGCGATGTCCATAAGCCGGTCGGGCTGTGATTCGCCGATAAGGCAGACCCACCGGCCATTCCGCTCGGTCATCAGCATGTTGAGCGGCCCGTGGCTCTGGACGTGGTAAGTGACGCCGTTTCGTGTGATCGTCGGTGATTTCGGAAGCCGCATATCGGCAGCGTTGGCGACGGTCATCGTGATGGGCACGCCCTCCTTCTTCAGCAGCACACACGCGACCTTTTTGTTCTTTACCGACTGCATGCAGCAGGCCATCGCATGATCCTCCGGAAGGCTTGGGATCGCCGGCGACTGCGGGGACTGTCCGGCCAACGTCCTGTTAGCAGATTCGATTGAATCCACCTGCATGACCGGAGCACGACCAGAAACGAGGTCGTTGTGCAACTGTGCCATTTGCGCCGGCGATGCCAGGACCGGTCCCGTGAAGCTGCTGACCAGGACGGCGGTCAGGACGCCGAGAATCAACACGCTGGCCGCCATCGCACGCAGTGGGTTCAGGCGCAGGAACGGCAGTCGGCCGCGCAGATCCCCCGGTCGCTGCGGGAGGTGGCTCTGCAATGCCTGCTCTAGCCGCGACGCGTCAACCGGCATGGCGCGCAGCCGTCCCAATCGGTCATGCATCGCCTGCTGCAGGTCTGATGATTCGTTCGGATCGGGCATTGGCGTCTCCTCTGTGCCATCCTCATTCATCCGCGGTTCGGCTCGCGCACGAGACGACGATCGCGGGCGAGTGGGAGGAGGGCAGTCCGTAACATTTGGCGGCCGCGATGCGCCCGCGACTTGATCGTCCCGACCGGCGCTTCCAGCATTCGGGCCGCCTCAACATGATCGATTTCCTCCACGTCCACCAGCAGCAGAGTCCAGCGGATTTCCTCCGGTAATGCCTGCAGCGCGTGAATGACTTCCGCATCCGAGAACTTATTCAGCACATCGGCCGGCCTCTCCCAGACTGACTGTTCCACCTCATAGGCTTCATCCGCCGGGTCGCCTGCCATTTCATCAAGGCTGATGTGGCCGGCCGAACCGCGGATACGCAGGCGATCGAGCCGCGTGTTGCGGAGGATCGCGAGCAGCCAGGCCTTGGCATCCGTTCCCGTGCGGAAGGTGTCGATGAATCGAAACGCCTTGAGCAGCGTCTCCTGCGCTAGATCCTCCGCATCCGGGACATTCCCAGCCAGAATCTGGGCCGTCCGCAGAACAACGTCCCGCAACGGCCAGATTTCAGCATAGAACCGCCTTATCGCTGCCTGCTGATTCAAGCGACCCTCACCCGGCTAAGCCGGGCCGTCAATGTTCAGAACGACTGTACGCTGCGGTTAGGTTCAATTGGCTGCCGCTCAAACTGAACCGCCACCGTCTTCTCAAGCCTAAGCTCTGGAAGCTGATCGAATCTGCGAATCTCAAGCGAGTCGATTGGGGAAATGCCAAGTTGGGCCAGTCACTCGCCTCTTGCGGCCACCCCATTGTACTTGCGCGCCATCGTCACCTGGCTCGTGCCGCCTCCCCGCCAGCGTCGGCCAAATTCCGCCATTCTGGGCAAAGTGCGACGAATGGGTGACATATATTCACCCGGGAACATTACCCTGTGAACCTTACGAATCTGTCAATTTCGCCTTTAGGTGCGCGCTTTTGTTTTAACGACTCGGCTTGTTTCTCATCCTCTTCTCATCGAAACGCGCTTATCCTCACGGGCGGCTGCGGAGGATGATCTCCGGCCGAGTCATTGTTTTTCCTGGAGTCCGTCATGATGATCGAACCGCTCGAAGCGCGTAGCTTGTTTGCAGTAACCTTGCCCGCAGCGGTCGTCGTACTTCCGCTGACACCCGCCAACTCGAACGCCGAGGCGCCCAGCGTCGACATCCCTTCCGCCGCGACCGCTGCCGCCGGCGACCACCTGGCCGACGCGCTGGCCCATCACGCCCAAGGCAAATAATTCTCCTCGTGCGCTCGACGTCGTGCCCTGCGGCGTCGAGCCATTTCTTCTCGCCTTCAGCACCTCTCCACACACTCCCCCGGTGTGGCTGCGTCAGTGTGCGAGCGGCGTGCGCAATTGCCAATCAGAACTCGCAAATCGGAAATCCCCTCACTTTTCCTCTACTGGCGCGTCCGCCGCATGTTTCTTCACCGATTCGATCCCCCCCAGGCAGCTCGCCTTCTCCTTATACCCCTCCCCGGAGGTGGCGATCACCTGCTTGTTCATCGCCCGCAGCCGCCAGCGGAACTCGCCCGCGTGGTCCTTATACACTTCGAACGTCGCCGCCCCCTTCTCCGGCTTCCCTGAGTCCGCACGGGAATTCATCCCATACCCGGCCATCAACCCCGCCACCGCCACCAGCACCCAGACCATTCGTTTCGCCGCGCTCATAAGTCCTCCTGTGGGATTTTCGATTCGCGATTTTTGATTTGCGATTGAGCGGATGGAATGCCCGGGGCCCTCGGCTCCATTGCCTCCATCGGTTCCATCGATTCCAAAAAACGCATCCGCCGCCTCTCGACCAGGTGCCTAGTTTCGTTCGAAGACCGAAAACCGGGAATCCCAAAAATCCCCTTCTCAGTCAAAAATCGAAAATCCCTACACCCTCACCTCCCTCCCCCTCTGTGCACTCTCATACAACCCGTCCAGGATCCGCTGCAGCCTCACCCCGTCCTCCGCACCCGCCAGCGGCTCGGTGTCGTTCACGATCGCCCGCACCATTTCTCCGTACGAGCTGCGCAGGTCCTCGCGCGCCGCCGCCACCTTCCCCGCCAGCTTGTGCCCCGCCTTTTCGGTGTAATACTCCCCCGCGAATTCGTACCCCCCGGCGATGTTCCGATGCACCAGCGTCCCGCGCGTTCCCATCACCGTCGTCGAGATCATCTCCGCCTCGGCCTGATGCCCGGCCCATGAAACCTCCAGCACCAGCGACGCCCCGTTGCTCAATCGCACAAACCCCGCCGCCAGGTCCTCGACGTCGAACGGCTTCTTCATCGCCTTTCCCTGCGGCTCCCCGATCAGACGATGCGTCATCCCGCTGACGCTCACCGGCTCCGGGTTCCCCATCAGCCACAGCGCCAGGTCGATCCGATGCACCCCCAGGTCGATCAACGGCCCGCCGCCCGACATCTTCTTTTGCCCGAACCATCCTCCGAATCCCGGAAACCCATCGCGCCGCGTCCACCGCGTCGCCGCGTGATACGCCCTGCCCAAAAACCCGTCGTTCGCCAGGTCCTTCAGCGCCCGCGCCTGCGGCGTAAACCGAAACGACAGGTTGATCCCCAGTTTCCGCTTCCGTTTCTCCGCCTCCCGCTTCATCCGCAGCGCCTCCGCGACGTTCATCGCCATCGGCTTCTCGCACAACACGTGCGCCCCGGCCCGCAAACAATCGATCGTCACCGGCGCGTGCAAAAAATTCGGCAGCGCAACGCTCGCCAGGTCCGGCTTCACCGCCTTCAACATCGCCTTGTGATTTGAGAACCGCTGCGCCGTCTCCTGCGCCGATCCCTTCCATCGCCCCAGCCGCCCCTCATCCGCATCCACCACCGCCACCAACTCCGCCTCCGGCGTCTGCAGATACATCTCCGCGTGCCCCGCCCCCATCCCCAGCCCGATCACCGCCACCCGCACCCGAGACACGCTTTTCGCCATCAACCGTTCTCCTCCGCGCCCCGTGCCAGCAATTAGATACTCCTCCCCACCCCGCCTGCAATCCAAAACCGCGCCTCAGCCCCGACCCGCTTTTCCCAATCCAAAATTGCAAATCCAAAATCGAAAATCCCTCCCGCTCTCGCTACACTCCCCCCGTATTCAATCGCAAATCGAAAATCGAAAATCGAAAATCCCATGACCGAACAAGCCGCCATCCTCCTTCGTGCCGTCCATCGCCTCGCCAAGGGCAAGCGCATCCCCATTCCCCTCCAATCCATCCCTCCCATCACCGGCTTCGACCCCGCCGCCCTCGACCCCCTTCTCACTGAGCTTCTCATCGCCACCTGCATCCAGCGCACCCCCGACACCGTCACCCTGACCTTCGCCGGCATAGAAGCCGTCGGCACCAACTTCGAACACCACTAACCCGCCGCACGCCCGCAATCACCCACCGGTCCCCCGCGCGCATCATCTCCGCCCTCTACCAATCCCGAATGAAAAAGCGCAAAGGACCCGAAGTCCCCAATCGCAAATCGCAAATCCAAAATCGAAAATCACAAAATCCCCACCTCCACCCACACCACCGACACCGCCTTCTCGTTCCGATTGCTCACCTCGATCACATTGTCCCCGCGCCGCAGCGTCCCCTCCGGAATCCGGTACGCATGCGTCGGCCCAAACGCCATCTCCGCCGCCCGAAACTCCGGCGGCAGTGTTTGCTTCGTCGGCGCAATCTCTCCCGCAAACGCACACGTCACTCCATCGATTCGCACCACCAGTTCCCGCGCCACCTTCGGGTCCGCCGGGCCCGTTCCCACGCTGACCCCGCGCCCGAACGCATTCACAGTCCTGCCCGCGCCCGCTCCCTCGGTCGAATCCGCCTCCAACCCCAGCCGCACAAACGCCGCTTCCCCGCGCTGCGGCGCCGGCCCGATCGGCACGCGAAACTCCGCGGTCGGGCGAAATCCGCTGTTCCCCAGCCGATACGGTAACGGCCCCGGATATCCCATCCCCGGCACGCGCGGGCTCGGATAGGTGATCACGTGCCGCCGCGACTTCCCCGCCATCGTGTCGATCGACCCAAGCTCGCGCAGCATCGTCTCCAGCCCGCCCACGCCCAGCGGATGCGACTTGGGCGCGTCCATGTAATTGAACAGGTAGATCCCATCCGCGCCGCGATCCAGCAACCCCGCCGCCGCCCCGCGCGCGGTCTCCACCGTCTGCACGCCGAACGGCGCAAAGGGAAACGGCGTCAGCGTGATCTCCAACCCCGCAAACAATTTCGCCTTCGTCCCCTCCAAGAGTTGCTGCCACACCTCCACCGGCATGTCGAACTCCGTCGTTCCGAAGTCCGATGAGGGAATCACCACGTCCACCAGGCCCTTGCGGGCCCAAGAAACGGCGTCAAATCCAAACCCCCGCGCCCGCTCCGGCGACCCCGGCACCCGCGCCGACAACTGAATCGGATGCCCCAGCTTCTTCCCCCGCGCATCCAGCGCTCGCCGCAGTTCCGCCATCACCCCTTCGCTGATCTCGAGCCCCTCTCTCTCCCGCCCCGGCCGGAAGCACCAGGGCTGCCGCATCCAGTCGATCTCCAGCCCGTCGATCTCGTAACGCTCGATGCACTCCTTCGCATAGTTCACGTGATGATCGCGCACCTCCGGATAGCTGTAGACCAGCGTCCGATCGGCCGGCCACTCAAACTCCCGCCATGGCACCCGCCAATACTCCGAATGCTTTCTCCACAGCGGGTCATGCGCCATGTGATCGCTGTCCTCCACGTTGTGGCAATCGTTCATCCGCACGCTCAGCCACGCCCGCCGCCCCAGCGCCCGGCTGCGCTTCAGCCAGCGATCGAACAAGTCGATCCCGCGCTCCTGCAGCAGCAGGAAGTTGTCCAGCACCCGCCGGATCTCCTCCACCCCCGACGTCGTCCCCGCAAAGTACGGCTGATCGTTCCCCTTCTTCGGGTCATATCCCTCCCAATACAGCTGCTTCACCTTGCTCGGAATCACCGACTTCGACGCGTTGGGGTTGAACACCAGGTCGCTCACCTGCGTCCCTTGCGCATAACCATCCACCAGCGCGTCCACTCCCTTTTCCGTCAGGTCCTCTGTCGACCGGCTGTAGACGAAGTGGTCCGGGTCCTCATTCAAAAACAGCCGCTGCTGCATCGCCGAAGCCATGTCGCTCCTTGCTAAGCCGTTCCCCCCTCGCGCCGCGACAGCCTAATCATCCGAAAAAAATTGTCTAACAATCTTCCGCCCCGCGAAACCGCGTCTCCTGCGCATCGGAATGCCCCAGTAGCCTTTCTTCAGCTGTTCCCGACCGTTCCCGGTAGAATCCGTTTCGGCAAACAACCGCAATCTAATGCCAACCCGCAAACATCGGATCCTCTTCATCGGCAACAGCTACACCGAGGGGGCGAGGGCCTGGTCGATTCTGGCCAGCGTGATGCGAACCGCTGAGCAGCAGGGCCGCGATGTGCTCGATACGCTCAAAACGCTGCTGCGCGCGGCATGGGCTGGCGAGAACATCGGCCTGCTCACCGACGTGC
>JBBRCX010000111.1:0-14210 GCA_038204465.1 Tepidisphaerales bacterium
CGGGCGGTTTTGGGGTGGTCTGTTTAGGGTCTGCGGGTGGCGAGGGTTTTGAATGGTTTGGTAAGCCGACGGAACTGCGGTGTTTGGTTCCTGGGGGCGGGGTGGGTGGGCGGTGGGAGCGTCATGGGAATTCGATGGAGGATCGATGGTCGCCGCATGGGGAGGGGATGGTGCGGCGATGGGGATCGCATGGGGCGCGCATGGGTTTTTCGCGTGGGAAGCGGGTTTTTGTTGTGGGAGGTTTGGCAGTTACCAGTGCAGTCGATTAACGCCGACCAGAAGCTAATCGCTGGCGGCAGGTTTCACTCGCCGGGACGGGTCTCCGCGGAATGGCGATGGTCGCGCCGCTCACCATAGAGACCGTCTTCGGGGACGAGGCGGAAGATCTGGCCCGTGCCGCGGGTAATGCGGTCCTTGCCGTTCTTCACTTCGACTCGGCCGAAGTCGAGGATGTATAGGGCGCCATCGGGTCCGAATTTCAAGTCGATCGGACGTTCCAGCGCATCCAGAAAGTGCGGGCCCATTTCGCTGGCAGCCCGCCCGCTGGTGTTTCGGACGAATTCACTCACCTGCTTGCTGTCCACGTCGACCCGCATGACCTTCCGTCCCTGCGGCGCGCGCAGTTTCCTGCCGCTGGTTGCGAAGGGGGCGCGGTCGCCGAACAGCGCGACGATGGCCTGGTTGCGGAAATCCTTGAACCGCCCCGCGCCAGCCGGAACGAAGGCGACGTGCGCGGCGCCGGATAACGATGGGAAGGACGCCTGCAGCAGAGTTTCCCGATCGGGGGCGACCAGTCCGCTGGCTTCATGATCGATCACGAAGTCGATGTCGGGGTAGCCGCTGCGGAGAATCATCTCCGGTGGGGGCTGGAAGCGTTCGTCCTTGATGGGATACAGGTCAGCGCTGTAATCGGGCCAGCCATACCACGTTCCGCCGGGCACGATGCGCAGCAGCGCGTCGGGGTCGTCCTTCACCGGGCGCGTGCCGCGCTGTTCCATGCCGTTGTTGGTGGCGTAGATACGGCCAAACTCGTTCACCGCAAGTCCGCGCGGGTAGCGAATTCCGACGGCCTCGACGCGCAAATCACCGCCCATCGCGGCGACGGAATAGACCGCGCTGCTGGGCTTGCCGTTGGGAGCCTTGAAGACCCGCGTCTTGTTGCTCTGGTCGAAAGGTTGGAAGGGCGCGGTGACGGCCAGGTCAGGCGGGCCGAACAAGCCGGCGAGCGGGTTGGGTGAATTCAACCGCACGCCGCGTAATCGCAGCGTGGTCCAGGGCTGGTCGCAGAACTTCAGGTGCCCGGGCACCCAGCCGGTCTGGAAGTTATCGACGCCGACGACGCCGCTGTTGGTGGCGGCGCCTACGCCGAAATAGAGCCGGTTGTTGGGCCCGAAGACCAGATCGGTGACGCCGTAATCGCCTTGCGCCGGGAGGTCGGCGACGATGGTGGTATGGCTGCCGTCATAGCCAAGGGCGGTGATGACGCCCCGGTCATTCGCATCGCGGTGCGAGACGTAGACCTTCCCGTCGTGCACCGTGATGCCGCCGACCGGCCCGTAGATCCTGAACTCCGACCCGCCAAGGTTGAATGGAAGACGCCGCACGTAGGGGTAGATGTCGAAGCGCGTACCGTCGATCCTGAATCCGAAGATGTGCGGCTCATCGCCCGCGGCGCCGCTCTCGGCGATGAGGATCGAGCGGTTGGCGTCGAACGCGATGGCGGATGGGGCAGTCAGGCTGCGGATGAATGGCTGCAGGACCAACCCGGCCGGCGTCTCCACGATGGCGCGATCGATCGGCCGCTGTTCCTCCGCGGTAAGGACGCGTGCGGCGGGCGTGCAGCCCGGGCCCGCGAGGCAGAGCAAGCCGAGCATCAATACGACAACCCCTGCCGCACGGAACGTGGGCAGCCGGCGAACGTGCCGCCCAGAGGATTTATCCGCCCGCCCGACGCCCTTCATAAGCAACTCCGTGTGCCGCACCGCGATTCGTCCGGTTCCTGCAAGCTCGAGGCCCGATCAGATCTTCACCGCGCGAACGAGTTCCTTCACGTGGTCGATGCTGCTCTGGAACATCTTGCGCTCGTTCTCGTCCAGTTCGACCTCGATGACCCGCTCCACGCCTTCGGTGCCGAGCACGCAGGGCACGCCGACGAAATACCCGCCGACCCCGTACTCCTTTTCGCAGTAGGCGGCACAGGGAAGGATGCGCTTCTTGTCGCGGATGATTGCCTCGGCCATCTGGACGGTGGCGGCGGCGGGAGCGTAATAAGCGCTGCCGGTCTTGAGCAGACCGACGATCTCCGCGCCGCCGTTGCGGGCGCGCTTGACGATTTCATCCAGGCGGTCTTTCTTGATGAGTTGGGTGATGGGGATGCCGCCGGCGAAGGTGTAGCGCGGGAGCGGGACCATGTCGTCGCCGTGCCCGCCCATTAGCAGCGCCTGCACGTCTTCGACGCTGCAGCCGATCTCCATTGCGAGGAAGGTGCGGTAACGCGCGGTGTCGAGGATGCCGGCCTGGCCGACGATCCGCTTGGTGGGAAAGCCTGAAGCTTTCCAGGCGACATAGACCATCGCGTCGAGCGGGTTGCTGACGACGATCATCACTGCGTTGGGAGAGCTTTTCGCGACG
This sequence comes from Tepidisphaerales bacterium, assembly GCA_038204465.1. Taxonomy (GTDB): domain Bacteria; phylum Planctomycetota; class Phycisphaerae; order Tepidisphaerales; family Tepidisphaeraceae; genus JBBRCX01. Next base: position 2,632 of record JBBRCX010000111.1, read on the forward strand.
TTCTCGGCGACGCTCTTGACGATCCCGGTGTTGATGTTGATCAGGTCGTCCCGGCTCATTCCGGGCTTGCGGGCCACGCCGGCCGTGACAATGACCACGTCGCTGCCGACGGTCGGCTCATAGTTGGTCGTTCCGGTGATCTTGCTGTCAAAGCCCTCGATCGGCGAGCTTTGCATCAGATCCAGCGCCTTGCCCGCCGGCATCCCCTCGGTGGCAGGGATGTCGACCAGGACGATATCCCCCAATTCCTTGCTGGCCGCCCAGTGCGCGCAGGTCGCGCCGACATTCCCGGCGCCGATGATGCTGATCCTCGCACGTCGCATTCAAATTCCTTTCGATCCTGTTCGCGGCCCAGCGATTATCAGCAAAGGGGTAGGAGATTCAACGTCAGGCGAATCCGCCGACAAGGGCGTTATTCGGACTTGTGCAATTGCGTCATTCACCGGGAGGCGGCGCCACCGTGCGCAGCGAGAGTGTGCTGAGGAGTCGCGGCCCGGTCGACTCGGGTCACCACTGCGATTACAACCACGGCGAAGATGATTTCGGAGGCAAGCATGATCGGCCGCGCCCCTGCGCGATTCCTCGTAGCGCTCATCCTTACGCTGGGCGTGATCCCTCCGCACGCGGCGCAGAGCCAGCCTGCGCAGACCTTGAAAGCGACGAGCAGGCCGAGCGCGCCGGCGCCGATTTCATTTCAGGAGGAGACGCTCGATAACGGGCTGCGCGTCATCTATGCGCCGCTGCACCAGACGCCGGTGGTTCATGTGCGTGTGATCTATCACGTGGGGAGCCGGGACGAGCGGCCGGACCGGCAGGGCTTCGCCCACATGTTCGAGCACATGATGTTCCGCGGGTCGGCGCACGTGAAGCCGGAAGAGCACATGAAGCTGATCGGCATCGTGGGCGGCATTTCGAACGCGTTCACCAGCTTTGACCAGACGGTCTACCACGACACGATCCCGAGCAATCAGCTCGATCTTGCGCTGTATCTCGAGGCCGATCGGATGGCGAGCTTCAAGGTCGACGAGAACATCTACAAGACGGAGCGCAAGGTGGTGGCCGAGGAATGGCGAATGAAGCAGAACCGCCCGTACGGCAACCAGTACGAAGACTTCATGAAGAACGCCTTCACTTCACACAGCTATCGCTGGACGCCAATCGGCAACATGGACCACCTGCGGGCGGCGGACGTGGCGGAGCTGCAGGATTTTTTTAATACGTATTACCTGCCAAACAACGCGATCCTGGTGATCTCGGGCGACATCGATGTCGAGGCGGCGCGCAAGGCGGTCAAGCGCTATTTCAAGCGGATCCCGGCCGGCGAGCAGCCCGGGCGCGAGATTCCGAAGGAGCCGGAACAGAACGAAGCGCGGCAGGCTGAAGTCGCGTACCACGTGCCGCTGCCGGCGGTAATGATCGGATATCACCTCCCGCAATATAAATCGGAGGACCACTATGCGATGTCGCTGCTCTCCTCGATCCTCAGCGGCGGGCATTCCAGCCGGCTCGACCGCCTGCTGGTGAACAGCGAGAGCCCGCAGGCGGTGGACGTGTACGCCAACCACATGCCATTGGAAGACGCGGGCCTCTTCATCGTCGGCGCAACCGTCATGCAGGGACGCGCGCCGCCGGGCGTGGAGCAGAAGCTGACGGAAGCGATTGCCGACATCTGCGGCCGGCCGGTGAGTGACGAAGAGCTGGAGAAGGCCAAGACCGCGGAGCGGATCGGGCTGTTGCACGGTCGGGAGACCGCGAACAGCCTGGCGGTGCAATTGGGGGACGAGGCGCTGTTCGGAGACGACGCGAACCGCGTGAACACTGCGCTGGCGAAGCTGCAGGCGCTGACTGCGCAGGACATTCAACGTGTGGCCAGGAAGTATCTGGAGCCGAACCGTGCGACGGTGCTGCGCGTGAAGCCCGACCCGCTGGGGAAGGCGGCCCGCGCGGCGACGACGCAGGCCTCGATGGAGACGCCGGTGGCGCCCGCGACGCGGCCGGTCACGGCGCGTTCGGTCACGTTTCCACCTGAGTATCCGGCGTCGCCTTCGGTGGCGCAGACGTTGGCGAATCCGAAGTTTGAAAAAGGAACAGAGCTGAACGTCGCAGGGGTGCGCGTCATCGTCATGCCCGACGCGAGATTGCCGTTGGTGAACTGGAGCCTCACCATGCGCCGCGGGTCACACAGCGACCCGAAGGGACAGGAGGGTCTCGCCTGGCTCACCGGAAATATGGTTCGCCGCGGGGTGAAGGGCCTGTCGTACGATCAGCTCAACGAAGACCTTGAATCGCGCGGGATTTCGATCGAAGTGAGTGACGGCGGCGACTTCACGCGCCTCGCAGGTTCATCCACCACCGAGCAACTGCAACATGCGCTGCAGCGCGCACGACAGCTGCTGCGCGAGCCGACTTTTCCGGAGGCGGAATTCCGAAAGCTCAAGGAACAGAAGATCAACGAGTTGAGCCTGAGCCGCGAGAGTCCATCGTACGTCGCCTCGCAGGACCTGGACGCCGCTCTGTTCGGTGATTCGCCGCTGGGCGTGCAGCCGACCCCGGAGAGCGTCTCCGCGATTTCGCTGGGCGATGTGAAACACTTCTATGGGAGCAGTTACCGGCCCAACGAGGCGATTCTCGTTCTCGCGGGTGACGTGACGCTCGAGAAAGGCAAAGAACTGGCCGGGCAACTGCTCGAGGGTTGGGAGAGCGGGCGCGAACTTCCGGCTGCGGACTATCATCTGCCCGCTGCTCCGGCCAAGCGACACATCATCGTGGTGGACCGGCCGGGCGGGAAACAGAGCACCGTGCGGATGGGCGTGCGCGCTTACGATATCAGCGATGACATCAAATTCGCCGGCTCGATTGCAGGACAGATCCTGACCGCGGGCATCGACTCGCGTCTGGGCCGGTATGTCCGGGCGGAAAAGGGCCTGGCGTACGGCGTTCACGGCGTCTTTCAGCCCGGGCGGCATGGCGGCGCGTTTATCGCCGCCACCGACACGGCGGTGGAATCCACCGCTGACGCCATCGAAGCAATGTTCAAAGTCTTCAACGACATGCGCGGCGCCGACGTTACAGCCGCGGAATTGTCGGAGTCCAAGACGCGGGTGGCCGGTGGGATGGTGATGGGGATGCAGACGATTCAGCAGCAGGCTGGCTACCGGGTCGATGGGATCCTCAATAATTACCCGATTGACTACTATGACAAATATCCTGCGCGGATCGGAGAGGTGACGGCGGAACAGGTGCACGAAGTGATGAATCGCTATGTGAAGGATGGAGAGATGGTGATCGTGGTGGTTGCGCCGGCCGAAGCGGTTCGGGGGCAACTCGAGCGGCTGGGAGAGGTGGAGGTGGTTCCGATGCCGGCGCAGCGGAAAGGGGCGGCGCCGACGACGCAGGAACTGGTGAAGCCCGCGGCTGTAGGGGCGGGTTTCAAACCCGCCCGCATGCGAGCGTCGCGCACACGCCCGATACGGTGGCAGCGCGTTTGAATATCGGTGCCGCGCAACGAAAAAAACCGGCGGGTTTGAAACCGCCCCTACAGCGCGCCTTGGCGCGCGGGTAGCATGTGAGTGTGCACTTCGGGGAAGGCTTATGAGAGCGTTGGCGGCAATGGTTCTGGCGGTCGTGCCGTTGGTGATTAGCACCGCGCGGCTCGGCGGCGGCGATTCAGCTTCCGATCGGAACTCCGGCGCCGTTTCCGGCAAGGTGGTGGTGACAGCGAGCGACGCGCTGCCGGAGATGATTGTCTTTCTGGAAGCGGCTGACGCGGAGAAGAAGTTTGAGGTCGATGCCTCTCAGGCGGTCGCGGTTTCACAGCGCGGGGCGCTGTTCGATCCTTCACTCGTGGTGATTGCGGCGGGGCAGACGGTGGAGTTTGTTAACGACGAGAGCCGCCCGATCGAGCACAACGTCTTCTCGCGCTCGCCGGCGAAACAGTTTGATCTGGGGCTCTACCGGCCTGGCGCGAAGGGGAAGAAGGTCACGTTCGAGAAGCCCGGCCCGGTGCGAATCTTTTGTTCGATTCATCGGTATATGGACGGCGTGGTTTACGTCTGTCCGACGCCCTTCTTCGCGAAGGTCGGCGCCGACGGAAGCTACGAGATCGCCAACGTTCCGGCCGGCAATTACCGCGTCAAGACGTGGCAGCGCAGTCCGCGCTACAGCGAGCAGGACGCGCCGCTTGCGGTGAAGGCGGAGCCGATGACGTTGAACCTCACCCTCAGCCGCAAGTGAAACTATGCGAGTTGCCCCCCTGCTTCTAATCATGCTGCTGGCGGCATGCGGCTGTCAGACGGCTCCGCGCGTTGAGCCGGGTCGGGGCGGGTTGCGCGTGATCGTGAAAGCGGAGCCGAAGATCGGATATCAGCCGCGTCCGCGTGAGACGCATCCTATGGACGGCTACGCACCGCCGACGCCGGAAAGCTGGGAGAGCGGCGAGAGCGCCTACACGGCGGTAGACTACAGCGGGCTCGATGACATTATCGTGTGGGTCGAGCCGATGGAGCGGGACGATCGAGCGCCGGCGCCGGGCCCGGTCGTGGTTGACGTGGGTGACGAAGGCCATCGCGGGCATCATGGCATCGGCGCGGCGTCCGTGGGCGCGACCCTGGCGCTGCCGAATGCGTCTGCACGGCCAGAAGAGGTTTATTTCGTCTGGGATTCGGGAGAGGTAACGAACATAGGACGGGTGCGGCCCGGTGACGAGCGTTCAGTAAAGTTGGCGCAGACGGGTTTGATGTCAGTGATGCGCGAGGGAAGGAAGCAACCGCTGGGGCAGATTTACGTCGCCCCCTCGGTATGGGTGAAGCGGGCGATCAGCGGCGATCCAGTCCTGTTCACGGACGTAAGGCCGGGCCCTTGCCGGGTATTTTGTTGGCACCCGCGTCTACCAGGGTCGGACACGCTGTCGCTGTTGCACACCGGGCGCTACACCGACATCACGCTGACCGTCGGCGTCAACGGACTGCCGAAGGTCCCGTGAAGGGCCACAGCATGCGGCTCGGGACCAAGATCCTCCTGCTCACGCTTGCGATCACGCTGGTTTTGTCGGGGACGATCATCGTCGTGGTCAGCTCGGCCGTAACCAAGCGCGAGACGACGCGGGCGCGCGGCGCCATCACCAGCGCGATCTCCAACTATTTCGAACGGGTCCAACGCCGGCGGCATCGCGTGGACCTGGTGGTCCGCCTGTTGATGGAGGACTCACAGAACCGCGGGTCGCTGGAGCAGATCGAGAGCGACAATCCGACCGATCGGCAGTTTGCCCAGACGCAACTCGGCGAGGAGATCTTCGGCCGAACGGTGCAGACGGAGCTTTCGCGTGATGACATTCCGCCGGCCTTTCATGTGCTGTTGAGCGCGCCGGGGATCGTGCTGGTCGCCTCTGCGCCGAAGGACCAGGCGCTGCTGGCGGCGCTGGGGCGTCGCGACATCGAGTGGGCGCAACAGCAGAGCATGAAGACGACCGGCGCAAGGCCGAGCGCTGGACAGTATGTGTGGATTGCGCAGCGATTGTATCTGGCGCTGCCGGTTCCGCTGAGCGTCGAGATCAATGGGCCGCCGTCTCACGTTTACTACGCGGGTTACCGCGTTGACGATGCCTGGGCGAATGACGTGGTGGGCGCATCCATGGCGGGGATGGGTGATGCGCTGGCCGCGCAGGTGGACCGGCCGCCAACGCTGCGCGCATGGTTTCTCGTGAATGGCGCGGTTGTTGCGCAGGGGACATCGGACGCGACGGACCACGCGGTTCCGGCAGCCGCGGTGCCGGCGAAGACGCTGCGCAGCGGGGAATGGCTGCCGGTGAGCTTCGACGCGGGAGGCGAGGAGTTTGTCGGGGAATCAATGGGATTCGCGCCGGCGGCACAGCGGCATGGGACGATCGTGGTGGCCAGCTCGCTGACAGACGCGCTGGCGGCGCTGCGGCACCTGCAGCGCAATATCGGGATCGTGACGGTGGTGGTAGCGCTGCTTGCGGTGGTGGCATTTCGGTTCGTCTCAAACCTGATCGCCAAACCCGTGCGCGCGCTCGTCGCCGGGACGCAACGACTGGCCCGAGGAGAATTCGATGAGCCGGTCGTGCTGAATCGGCGCGACGAGCTCGGGGAGCTGGCTGAAAGTTTTAATGCCATGGCGGCGGGCCTGCAGGAGCGGGACTTCGTCAAAGACACATTCGGCAAGTTCGTGGATCCGCAGGTCGTGCAGGGTTTTCTCGCCGATCGCACGCAGCTGAAGCTGGGTGGAGAACGGCGCGTGCAGACGGTGTTGTTCAGCGACCTGGTGAACTTCACGAGTTTGTCGGAGCGGCTCGGGCCGGAAGAGCTCGTGGGATTGCTCAACAGCTTTCTCAGCGATGCGGCTGAAGCGGTGACGGAGCTTGGCGGGATAGTCGACAAGTTTATCGGCGATGCCGTCGTCGCACTCTGGGGGCCGCCCCTGAGCGACGACCACGCAGCGCGCGCCTGTCGGGCCGCCCTGAAATTTGTGGAAGCGGCGCGTGCGCGGGCTTCGCAGTGTGAGGCGATGGGGGTTCCGCCACTGGCGGTGCGCGTGGGAATCGCGACGGGGGAAGTGCTGGTGGGCATCATCGGCTCGACGAACAAGTACAACTACACAGTGATGGGTGACACGGCAAACCTGGGCTCGAGGCTGGAGGGGCTGAACAAGTTTTACGGCACGCGGATCCTGGTCAACGCACGCGCGGCGGCCGAGGCGGGTAGCGCGGTCGCGACGCGACGGATCGATCGGGTGAGGGTGCTTGGCAGGGATGAGGCATTGGATCTGTATGAAGTGGTGTCGGAAACGGCGAACGAAGCGGAGAAGGAGGTGACGGACCGGTACGCGGAGGGACTGCGAATGTACGAAGCGAAGGAATGGGCGGCGGCTTGTGATTCGTTCGAGCGGTTATCGCGCGATTTTCCCGCCGACGGTCCAACCGCGGTCCTGCTGGAACGAAGCCGCCGAATTATGCGCGACTCGAGCAGCTCATTTGATGGGGTCTGGAGTTTCGACGCGAAGTAGCGCGGCATCGGCCGGTCCCCACTGACGGTCAAAAAGCGATTGCCCGGAATCTGACGACGGTAGACATCCTGTCGCGCCAGCGATCAGGCGGTTGTTCGGTGGCAAGCCATGAGCTATAAACGCGCCTTCTGGGCAAGCCGCCGGCCGATCACGGCTCGGGGAATGAGACGAATGCCGGTGGCCCGAGTTTTCACGGATGGAAATCGGCGTAAGTGGCCGCCGCTACGAAGGCTATGCCTTTGCTGCGCGCGGCGGCGCGAAGAGCCTCGGCCAAGGAAGGATGCCACGGGATGTCGTTCGTCCATCTCCACGTTCATACCCACTATTCACTGCTCGACGGCGCCTGCCGTATTCCAGACCTGGTGAAGCGCGCCAAGGCGCTTGGGATGGACAGCATTGCCATCACCGATCACGGCTGCCTGTTCGGCGTGATCGAGTTCTTCAGCGAGTGCGAGAAGGAAGGAATCAAACCGATTCTGGGAATGGAAGCCTACATGGCGCCGGGCGATCGCCGCGAACGTCAGGCCCAGCCCGGTGAGGCCGCCTATCACCTGCTGCTGCTCGCCGAGAACCTGCAGGGCTACCAGAACCTGCTGAAGCTCTCGAGCACCGCCTACCGCGATGGCTTCTATTACAAGCCGCGGATCGACAAGGAAGTTCTCAGCGAGTTCAAGGATGGATTGATCGCCACCAGCGCCTGCCTGGGCGGGGAAATCCCGTCCGCTTTTCTCAAGCGCGATGCGAAGAGCGCGAGGAAGATCGCCGAGACCTACCTGCAGATCTTCGGCCCCGATCGCTTCTTCATCGAGGTTCAGAAGCAAGGCATCAAAGAGCAGGACATGGTCAACCCCGAGCTGGCGGACCTGGCCGGCCGGCTTGGCTGTGGAATCGTCGCCACCAACGACGTGCATTTCCTCCACAAGGAAGATCATCATGCGCACGACGTGCTGTGCTGCATCAGCATGGGCCGGCTCATCTCCGACGAAGGGAGACTGAAGTATCCCGAGCACCTGTACCTCAAGAGCCCGGCGGAGATGAGCGAGTCGCTGAAGGATTTCCCCGAGGCCATTGAGAACACTTCGCGCATCGCAAGCATGTGCGACGTCACGCTGGACTTCTCCAAACGACACTCACCCGTTTATCGCGTGCCGAAGGAAAAACTGCGCGCGCCGCTGGGAACAGACGAGCAGAAGCACGATGCGATCGATGCCGCGCTGGCCACGCCTACGCAGGCGGACGACGAGTTATACCTGCGGCAGCTGTGCGCGGATGGGCTCGTTTGGCGCTACGGCACCTCCGATGTTTCGCCGGAGGTGCTCGATCGGCTCCAGAAGGAGTTGACGGTCATCACCAGCAAGAATTTCTGCTCCTACTTTCTGATCGTCTGGGATTTCTGCAATTACGCGCGCTCGCACGGGATTCCCGTCGGCGCCCGCGGATCCGGGGTCGGCACGATGGTCGGCTATCTCCTTGGCCTCTGTAACGTCGATCCGCTCCGTTATGGCCTGCTCTTCGAGCGCTTCATGGACCCGAGCCGCAGCGAGATGCCCGACATCGACATCGACATTTGCCAGGAGGGGCGCGGCCGGGTCATCGACTACGTCCGCAACAAGTACGGGCACGTCGCACAAATCATCACGTTTGGCACCCTCGCCGCTAAGGCGGCATGCAAGGACGTGGGCCGCGTGCTCGGCGTGCCGCTGGCCGAGATCGACAAGGTGACAAAGCTCATTCCGACCACGGTTGGCATGACGCTCGACAAGGCCCTGGCGCAGGCCCCCGAATTGGCGGAGATGTACCGCAGCAACCCGACGATCAAGAACGTCATCGACATCGGCAAGCGGCTGGAGGGCCTGGCGCGCAACGCGGGCTGCCACGCCGCCGGCGTTGTCATTGCCGATCAGCCGCTGGAGAACTTCGTTCCGCTATACAAGAGCGGCGACGACATACTCACGCAGTTTGAAGGCCCCATCGTCGAGAAGGTGGGCTTGCTGAAGATGGACTTCCTGGGCCTGCGCACGCTGACCACATTGCAGCGCGCGATCGACCTGGAATTCCAGACCCGCGCTGCCCGCGGGGCGGGGACGCCACCCGGGCCGCTGCTGCCGGATGGGCATATCGACATCGAGCGCATCGATTTCACCGACCGCACGGTGCTCGACCTGTTCTGCCGCGGCGAAACCAAAGGCATCTTCCAGTTTGAATCCGGCGGAATGCAGGACCTCTTGATGAAGATGCAACCGGACCGGCTCGAAGACCTGATCGCCGCCAACGCGCTGTATCGGCCCGGCCCGATGGAGCTCATTCCGCAGTATTGCAACCGCAAGCATGGCCGGGAGAAGGTCCCCGAAGTCCACCCGATCATGGACGAGATCCTGGCCGAGACCTACGGCATCATGGTCTACCAGGAACAGGTGATGCAGATCTTCAACCAGCTCGGCGGCATCGAGCTGTCCGCCGCTTATAAGCTGATCAAAGCGATCAGCAAGAAGCAGTCGGACGTGATCGCGAAGTTCAAGCCTGATTTCCTGAAGGGCTGCCAGGAGAAGGGGATCGACAAGAAGAAGGCGGAAGACCTGTTCGACCTGATCCTGAAGTTCGGCGGCTATGGCTTCAACAAGTCGCACTCGACGCGTTACGCGATCGTGGCGTTCCAGACCGCCTACATGAAGACGTATCACCCGGTGGAGTACATGGCGGCGCTGCTGACCTTCGAAATGGGCTCGACGGACAAGGTCGTCGAGTACATCGAGGAGTGCCGCCGGATGACGCTTCCCGACGGCGCCAGAGGCATCAAGGTGCTGCCGCCGGACGTGAACGTTTCGGATAAAGACTTCACGCCGATTTATGTTCAGGAAGAAGAGCCGAAGAAGCGCAAGGCGAGGAAGGCTGCCGGCCCTGTTGGCGTGATCCGCTTCGGGCTGGCCGCGGTGCGCGGGGTCGGTGAGAAGGCGGTGGAAGGCGTGATGGAGGAGCGCAGGAGCCGGGGCGAATTCACCAGCCTGTACGACTTCACCGAGCGCGTGGACTTGCGGATGGTGGCGCGCAGCACGATCGAAGCGCTCATCAAGTGCGGCGCGTTTTCATCGTTCAACGCGAAGCGCGCGCAGCTCCTGCAGATCCTGGATCGCGCGGTGGAGATGGGGCAGCAGTCGCAGCAGGACAAGCGCGCTGGGCAGTTGAACATGTTCGCGTCGGCGTCGGCTGTGCCGAGTGCGGCAAAGTTGATGGCGGATGCGCTGCCGGACGTGGATGAGCTGCCCAACGCGGAGCTGCTCAAATACGAGAAGGAGCTGCTCGGCTTCTACATCACCAGCCACCCGCTCACCGAGCACCAGGCGGCGCTGGAGCACTATTCAACCGCCACCACGCGCGACGCGATGAACGTTTCCGAGGGGACGGAGGTCACCATCGGCGGCATGGTCAGCCGCATTAAGAAGAGCGTTACCAGGAACGGACGCTCCGCCGGGCAGACGATGGCGATGATCACGCTGGAGGACCTGGAAGGCCAGATCGAAGGGGTGCTGTTCGCCGAGATGTTCGCGGACATCCTGAAGCGGCATCCGGCGGCCCTGGCGCTGGAGCACATCGTCTTCATGCGGGGGAAGGTGGACAAGCGCCGCGAGACGCCGAGCATCGTCGTGAACGAGATGATCCCGGTTGAAGACGCGGTGAGCCGTCTGACGAGCGCGATTGCCCTGAAGCTCGATCCGGCGCGTCACACCAGCGGCATCGTCGCCGAGATCGAGCCGCTGCTCGCCCGGCACAAGGGCAACGCCGAGGTTTACCTGCAGATCGCGGCTTCGCCCACGCAGAAGGTGACGATGCGTCTGGACCGCGAGCGTTTTCTAAAGGCTTCGCCGGAGCTTGTCGACGAGTTGGAACGTCTGCTCGGGACCGGCTCGGTCCAGCTTTGCGGCCAGGGCACGCGCCGCAAGAAGCGGCAGCAGCAACAGGAGATGTTCAAGGAAGATGAATCAATCGCGGTCGAGACAATCGTCCCCGACGAGCCATTCCCGGGCGATCAACGTCTCAGCGAATTTGCGGAAGCCTAAGCAGCCCTGCCGCCCCTCCCTCGTATGTCATGCGGGGTGTTCGTCGCGGCTGCAAGTACTCAATCAAACGGACCTGTGCACCAGGAGGGGTCACGGCGAAGAGTGACCCCCGTTGGTGCCGCGTTTCCTATTTCGCGTCGCGGTTGCGCACTTCGGTCGTGCTGGATTGCCCGGGCACCTTGTGGCCCGACGGGTTGGTGGCAGTGTTCACCTGTGTGTCGGTGGGCCCGGGGTGCTTGACGTAAGTGGTCGTCGTTGTAACCGACATGAGCACTCGGTTCTCGAGGCCTTCGATGAGGGCGGGCCGGTGCGTTTGCTTTGTCTTGAACATCTCGAATCTCCTTTTGTGACATCCTCAGAAACAAATCGGGTAGGAGGGCGCCTTGCGGCGCCCGTCCTCCCACACCACCGGACGTACTCAGCGTATCCGGCGGTTTCTTCTAACCGTTTAACGTTGCATACCTCGCGGTCAGGCTGATCAGCCCCAACGAGTCGAACCATGCC
>JBBRCX010000112.1:0-13802 GCA_038204465.1 Tepidisphaerales bacterium
GTCGATGAAAAGGTGTGTGCCGCTGGTGCCTGGGGTCACGGGGGCGACGGCTGTGGTGATCCAGCGCGAGCCGTTGAGGCGCGCGAGGGCGAGGTTGGCGGCGGCGACGTCGTAGTAGCTCAGCACCGGGCTGCTGCCATCAAAGGCGAGCGAAGGTTGCGCCGCACCCGCGAGCTTGGCGACGACGGTGACGCGCCTGTACTTGCCGATCGGGTCGATGGCGCGCAGCGCGCGTGTCTGCAGCGCGCCGACGAGCGACATGACCGACGCGCCCACGATTCCTCCGCGCGGCTGCGCAGCGCCCACTTTTTTCGTCTGCGCTGTGTAGACCAGCGCGCCTTTGGATTGTTGAAATGTGACGCTCCAGGTGCCGGCCGGGCTGATGGCGATGCTGCTGCCAGCCCGTGCGAGAGTTCCCACTTTGCCGAGGCTCTTGGGTTTCCAGCGAAGTCCATCGAACGAAACGATCTTGATCGCGGCCCCTGTGGGCGCGAAGTAGCTCATTAACGGTCTATTGGATTGGTCGTATGCAAGGGTTGGGGCGACGCCGACGTCACCCTTCGCGTCGACGGTGACGATGCTCCAGCCGCCCGCGGTGAGATGCGCGTACTTCAGGTCGGCGTTGCTCGCGTCGCGGTATGCGATGCCCGGCATGCCGCCGCGGTCAATCGCTAGGGCAGGGCGCTGCCCAACGTCGCCGGCGGCATCGACGATAGAAGCGTCAGACCATTCGCCGCCTGAGGACTTGCTCGCATACTTCAGGTTGTGCTCGGCGGTGTCGTAATAGGCCAGGTGTAAAGTGCCGGCGGGGTCGACGACGAGTTGCGGATCCTGCGCGTTGGCAAAGCTGGCGCTCATGAAACAGCGCGGCTCGAGCGGTTCGATTGAGAAGGTCGGCGGCTTGGTTCTCATGGTTAAGGCAGCGACCGAACGCCGCGTGATCACTGTCGGGAGCGCGGTCTGTCGCCTCTTGTTTCATCGTCCATTGAAGAACGTCCCTTAATGTGCGCAGGAGTGGGTCTGTGACGGATTTGACGCGCTCCGCGCTGTGCAGCGGGGAAAGCAGCGGTGGCGATGTCACGGGTGCGCGGTGTGTGCTATAACCCCCGCGAATATGGCGGAGGCAACGCAGCTTGACGATGCCGGAGCCGAGCCGCCGCGGGGCGCGATGCGGATCATTTTCTTCATCGTCTTCATGGACCTTCTGGGGTTCGGGATCATCATTCCGCTGCTGCCGCGCTATGTGCCCAACTACCGGGAGAACGCGCTCAAGGTCACGCTGCTGTTCTCGGTTTATTCCATCTGTCAGTTCATCGGCGCGCCGATTCTCGGAATGATGAGCGATCGGTATGGCCGCCGGCCTGTGCTGGCGCTGTCGCAGGTTGGAAGCACGGTGGGATACCTCCTGCTGGCGATGGCGACGCAGTTTCCGGCGATCACGCTTCTGCTGGTGTACCTGTCACGCGTCATCGACGGCTTCACCGGCGGCAACATCTCGACCGCACAAGCGTACGTCAGCGACATCACGACGCCCGCGAATCGGGCCAAGGGGATGGGCGTGCTTGGCGCGGCTTTCGGGATCGGATTTTCGGCGGGGCCCGCGATCGGGGGGATCCTGGGCCGCTACCACGTGAGCTGGCCGGCTTTCCTGGCGGCTGGGTTCAGCGCGGCGGCGGCGGCGCTCACGTATTTGTTCCTGCCTGAAACGCGCAAACACACCCCCGCGGACGCCGAGGCATGGCTGCATCCGAGTAAGTTCAAGCCGGTGCTGCGAAAACCGATCCTCGTGCAGTTGTTAATGATTTCATTCTTTGTGATGGCGGCGTTTGTCATGATGGAGAGCACGGTCGTGCTGTTCCTGGACAAGACGTTCGGGTTCAAGGAGTGGGGCACCGGCTGGTTCTTCGCGTTCACCGGATTTGTCATCATTGTGATTCAGGGCGGGCTGATTGGAAGACTCACGCGGCGCATCGGCGAGTGGCCGCTGGCGATCGCGGGGCCGCTGCTGGTGGCGTTGGGGATGCTGCTCTTCACCAGCACGGCGTTTTATCCGCTGGCGGCGGTGCTTCTGCTGGCGGCGGCCGTGAACGCGACGGGACGCAGCCTGCAGCAGCCGACGATTTCTTCACTCATCTCGAAATTCAGCGATCGCGGGGAACAGGGAGTGGTCTTCGGCCTTTTTCATGGGCTCGGAAGCTTGGCGCGGGTGGCGGGGCCGATCGTTGCCGGTTTCGCGTATCCGTTCCTGCGGAACACTGGGCAGTTCCTGACCGCCGCCGCCATCGCAACCGGGATGGCGATGTGGACGGCATCACTGCGACGACGCGCGGGGAATTTTATTGAACCGGTGAGTTTCGCGGTTGCCCCCACCTCAGGTGAAGCGCACGCGACGGTTACGGAACCGAGTTGAAGCCTATACAACCTGTGCGCGGAGCTCGTGAGGCGCGGCAGCCCTATGACTCGTGCTCCGGATGCGGCTGCGCGGGGAGTGCCCTGGCATTGGATGATCCTTCGGGGCCGGGGAGGTGCTTGTCGTTGGCGATGATTTCCGCGACGTAGGCTTTGATGCGCTCGTCGTTGAGAAGTTGGCTCATCAGCACGCGACGATAGCCGGTGGAGCGCAACTGCTCCTTGAGCGAGTCGGTCCGCTCCTGCTTCAGTTTCTCGTTCTGCGCGTAGAGCGCCTCTTCCAGCGCCTCATTTTCCAGGAGCAGCGCGTACATGGCGTCGGCGCGCTTGCCGCCGGTGCTGAACAATCCACCAAAGCCAGCGGCCTTCTTGCGGTATTCCTCGACGCGGGAGTTGAGCGTCTTAAGTTGCTCCTGGAGCTGCGCGTTTTCGCCGCGGACGGTCGCCAACTCCTGCTCATAAAGTTGCTTGAAGCTTTTCTGGGCGGTGAAGAGCTCTCGCTCCTTTTGCGTGAGTGCTTTGGACGTCACCACTGAGCCGAGGAGGCGGCCGAAGCGGTAGCCGAGGAACAACAACAGGACCGCGGCCGCGGCGTAAACGATGATCTCCAGTGTTTGATTCGAGATATGGGGCATAGGTCAATTGTATCGCGTGTGCGGTGAGCGCGTGAGGCATGAAACTGCGTTCTAAAGTTCCGTCAGGCGGCCGGCCTCGATCGGAGTCTGGCGTCTGGGGATGAAGCCGATCAGGAAGCAGACCAGCATCGAGATCCAGAAGAGCCAGAACGCGACGCTGCTCGGCTGATGGAAGTCAACGCGGTGGGGGTGCTCGATGGAATTGAAGCCGAAGTCGGCGAGGAGCTTGAGCCCGATGACGCCGACGAGAAGGTAAGCGGCTGTTTCGAAGCGCGGAAACTTCTCCAGCAGTCGGATGAAGAGGACGGCGGCGAAGCGCATCAGGACGACGCCGAGCATTCCGCCGAGCAGGACTACCCATAGCTTGGGATGCGCGGCGTCCTTCGGATGCTGGGCCGGGGGCGCGCCGACGAGTGCGATGGCGGCGAGAATCGAGTCGACGGCGAAGGCGATGTCGGTCAATTCGATGACGGCGACGGCGGACCAGAACTGCATGCGGACGGTTGGGCTGCGCATCAGGCCCATCAGTCGTGCGACCATCCCTGGCTCGCGCGCTTCAGCGTTCCTCTCGGGTCGGTCGGGCCTTCCGGCGGCCGTGCGTTTGGATTCGAAGAAGTGTTTGACCGCGACGTAGAGCAGATATCCGCCGCCCAGAAGCTTCACGGAGCGCCATCGGAGCAGATACATCGCGGTGGCGATGGCGAGGAGGCGGAAGACGAATGCGCCGACGAGGCCGTAGGTGAGCGCGCGGCCCTGCAGACGCTTGGGCAGGCGGCGAGCCAGGAGCCCCAACACGAGCGCGTTATCGATGGAGAGGATTCCTTCGAGCACCACCAGGAGCAGTACGGTGGCGATGTCGTGCGCGTCGAACGTCTGGCCGAACATTTGCATGGCCTTTGTAGGCATGCGGTTTGGAAAAGTACACAGCCGTTCAGAGCGCGCGGGAGCGCGGCGGCCGTGCAGTTTGCAAGCATGTTGCGCCAGCGCAGCTTCGCATCCATCTGACGAGCGTGGAACGAAGATTCGCGAGCCGTGATGACTCACCCGCCGTGCAGTTGTTGCACACGCTGGAAGCGCGTTGCGCAACTGCGTCGCTTTTCAGACTGGGATTTGCTCCCTAGAATGCGTACCTGAGTCCCTGCCACAAGGGTTGTCATGCCAAGGGCTTGGAAAGAGGTTGTCAGTCGTGCGCACATCCTTTTTAGATACGGTCTGGCAGCGCGTGCTCGTCCTGGATGGGGCGATGGGGACCAGTGTGCACACGTATTCGCTGGAGCTGGAGAAGGATTGGCTGGGCCACGAGAACTGCACGGAGATCCTGACGCAGACGCGTCCGGATGTGATTCGCGAGATCCATGAGAGCTTCCTCGCGGTAGGGTGCGACGCGGTCGAGACCAATACCTTCGGCGCCAACAAGATTGTCCTGAGCGAGTTTGGGATTCCCGAGCTGACGTTCGAGCTGAACAAGCGATCGGCGGAGATTGCGCGCGAGGCGTGCGAGCAATATGAAACGGCGGACCAGCCGCGCTATGTGGTGGGCTCGATGGGGCCCGGAACAAAGCTGCTGTCGCTGCAGAACACGACATGGGAAGTGATGCAGGACAGTTATGCCGAGCAGGTGCGCGGCCTGATTGCCGGCGGAGTCGATGCCCTTCTGATCGAGACTGCGCAAGACCTTCTGCAGATCAAGTGCGCCATCAGCGCGGCGACGCTGGTAATGAAAGAAAAGGGGGCGAAGCTGCCGCTGATGGTCCAGGTGTCGATGGACCTGAACGCGGGACAGAGCATGTTGATGGGCAGCGATGCGGAGACGGTCGTCGCGACGATGTTGCCTTTCGACCAAGTGGACGTTCTGGGGTTGAACTGCGCGACCGGGCCGACCGAGCTCACGCAGCATGTGCAGTACTTCGCGCATCACTGGCCGCGCTTCGTGAGCGTGCTGCCCAACGCGGGCATGCCGCTGACGGTGGGCGGGCACGCTCATTTCCCGCTCGGCCCGGCGGACTTCACCAGGGGGATGCTGCGCTTCGTCGATGAATTCGGCGTGAATGTCGTTGGAGGGTGCTGCGGGACGACGCCGGCGCACATGAAGGCGTTGATCGAAGCGGTGAGACAGCCGCAGCGGGCGCACGCGGCGGCGCCGCGCCGCGTGGAGATCAAGCCGCAGGTGTCGAGCCTGACGAAGGCGGAGGATTTGCGCCAGGACCTGAGCTACCTGATCGTGGCCGAGCGCACGAACACCAACGGCTCGAGGCAGTTCAAGCGGCTGCTGCAGGCGGAGGATTGGGACGGGCTGGTGTCGATGGCCCGGGACGAGGTGCGGGACGGCTCGCACCTGCTGGACGTATGCGTCGACTTCGTAGGCCGCGACGGCGTGCGCGACATGCATGAAGTCGTGAGCCGCTACGTGCGGCAGATCCCCGTGCCGCTGATGTTGGACAGCACGAACCCGGCGGTGATGGAAGCTGGCCTGAAGCTTGCGGGGGGACGGTGCGTGCTGAACTCGATGAACCTCGAGGATGGGGAAGAGCGCGTCGCGGAGATTTGCGGGCTGGCGCGGAAATACGGCGCGGCCGTGGTTGCGGGCACGATCGACGAGGACAAGCAGAACGCGATGGCGCGCACGGCGGAGCGCAAGATATCCATCGCCCGTCGCATCCGCGACCTCGCGGTCGGCAAGCACGGGATGCGCGACGGCGACCTTCTGTTCGACCCGCTGGTGCTTCCGATCTCGACGGGCATTGAGGAGGATCGGCGCAACGCGCTGGAGACCATCGAGGGAACGCGGCGGATTTCGCGCGAGCTTCCGGAGTGTCACACAGTCCTCGGGCTCTCCAACGTGAGCTTCGGACTGAAGCCCTCGGCTCGCGTGGTGCTGAACAGCGCGTTCCTTCACGAATTGCGCGAGGCGGGGCTTACGGGCGCGATCGTGCACGCGTCGAAGATCCTGCCGCAGAACCGCATTCCGCAGGAGCAGTGGGGCGCGGCGATGGACCTGATCTACGATCGCCGGCGCGAGGGCTTCGATCCGCTAACGCATTTCATCGGCCTGTTTCCCGAGGGGACGGAAGCAGCGGGCGTGAGGATCGAGGACGAAAACCTCACGATCGAAGAGAAGCTGAAGCGCCACATCATCGACGGCGAGAAGCGCGATCTCGTGTTGCACCTGGAACAGGCGCGGCAGAAACATCCGCCGCTCGAGATCATCAATGACATCCTCCTGGAAGGCATGAAGGTTGTCGGCGACCTGTTCGGATCCGGGCAGATGCAGCTTCCATTCGTGCTCCAGAGCGCCGAGACGATGAAGGCGGCGGTGGCGCATCTCGAACCGTTCATGGAGAAGGTGGAAGGCCAGAGCAAGGGCAAGATCGTGCTGGCGACGGTAAGGGGGGACGTGCACGACATCGGCAAGAACCTGGTCGACATCATCCTGACGAACAACGGCTACACCGTCTACAACCTCGGCATCAAGCAGCCGATTCACGACATTCTCAAGGCTTACCGGGACAAGCAGGCGAATGCGGTGGGCATGAGCGGGCTGCTGGTGAAGAGCGTCGGGGTGATGAAGGAGAACCTGGAGGAGATGAACGCGCAGGGGCTGGCGGTGCCGGTGCTGCTGGGCGGAGCGGCGCTGACGCGAGATTACGCGGAGGACGACCTGGCGCAGCTGTACCGGGGGCCGCTGCTGTATTGCAAGGATGCATTCGATGGGCTGCACATGATGGACGCGATTGCGTCGGGGGAAGTGGAGAAGGTGCGCTCGGAGCAGCAGACGCGGACGGCTCACCGGAGGAAGCTGCGCGAGAACGCGGTGAAGCCGAAGAGCACGGATGCGGCGGACACTCCGAAGATCTCACACGACAACGAGGTGCCGGTGCCGCCGTTCTGGGGGCGGCGGGCGGTGAGCGACCTGTCGCCTCGGCACCTCTTTGCGTTCATCAACGAGCTTGCATTGTTTCGCGGGCAATGGGGATTCAGCCAGGGCAAGATGACGCCGGAAGAATTTGCGCGATCGACGGAAGAAAAGGCGAGGCCGGTGTTCGAGGAGTTGCAGCGCCGCGCAATGGAGGAAGGGTTCCTCGATCCGAAGGTGGTGTACGGCTATTTCCCGGTGCAGTCGAAGGGGGACGATGTAATCGTTTATCACATTGAAGAATTTGAGCACGTGCGGCCGGGCGAGGCGGGGCTTTATCCGCGCGGCACGCCGCGGGAGCGGCTGCGCTTCAGCTTTCCGCGGCAGCATGGAAGGCGGCGGCTGTGCATCTCGGACTTTTTCCGCTCGGTGGACAGCGGGCAGTACGACGTGCTCGGTGCGCAGCTGGTTACGGTAGGCGAGAAGGCGACGGAGTTGGCGGAGAAGCTGCGGACATCAAACAAGTACCAGGAGTATCTTTACCTGCACGGCTTCGGCGTGGAGTCGGCCGAGGCGCTGGCGGAATTCTGGCACAAGCGCATGCGCCAGGAGTTGGGGTTCGGGAGTGAGGATGATCCGTCGATCCGCAAGCTGTTCCAGCAAAAATACCGGGGCAGCCGCTACAGCTTTGGCTATCCTGCCTGTCCGAACCTCGAGGATCGCATGCTGTTGATCGAGTTGCTGAAGCCGGAAGCAATCGGCGTGTCGATCAGCGAGAATTTCATGCTTGTGCCGGAGCAATCGACGGATGCGATCGTGGTTCATCATCCGCAGGCGAAGTATTTTGATGTGTAGGATTTGAGGGTGCGCGCGTATCTGGGGGATTGAGGGCGCCCTCAAATAAGAGATTGCCGGACAAGGGCGGGACGCCCGTGCGACGGTGGCATACGGCGCGGTTAGAGGAGGCCGGTGGCGCTGAGCCAGGTTCTGGCGATGAGCATGTGTCCAGCGGAGGAGGGGTGGACGCCATCGAGAGCCCATTCGAGGTCGGGGCGGATTTCGCGTGCCCGCACGAATGCGCGGTGAAGGGGGACGATGTACTCGGCGCCGAACTCGCGCGCCAGTTCGCCGACAGCGCGGACGTAGGGCTGAAGCAGTGCAATACCATCGCCGGCGGGTCGCCAGATCACGCTGGGCTCGCAGAGCACCAGCTTGCACTCGGGGAGCGTCGCCTTTACTTGCCGGAGCAAATCGCGGTAGACCGTTTGGAACTGATCGATGGGTACGCCCGGTCCACCGGCCAAGCCATGCCAGACGTCGTTGATGCCAATCTTGATCGAGAGGATGTCTGGGCTCTCGGCGAGCACGTCGGCTTCCCAGCGCGGCGCGAGGTCGACGACCTTGTTGCCGCTGATGCCGCGGTTGATGACGATCGGCGAGTTGGCAGGGTCCTTGCATTGGAGATAGTCGCGGGTGAGGCGGACGTAGCCCTGGCCAAGGCCGTCGGGATCCGTGGAGCGGCCGCAGTCGGTGATGCTGTCGCCGATGAAGAGAAGGCGGGTCGTCGGGGAAAGCGTGAGTATCATGCGGTTGTCTTACCCGCTGCCGCGCGGGCATTCCAGAAGGGAGCGAGGGGTCGGGCGATGAAAACTCGGCGCATAAAAAAGCGCGAGGGTCGGGTGTGACGACCCCCGCGCGGAGGGGAGGGATCTGAAACCGTTACAGCATTGCCTTGAGCCGTTTCGCGCCGCCAATCATTCCGAAAGCCATCATTCCCAGGGCTGACCAGACCGCGGGCGGCAACGGGATGGAGGTGACGGGTGGGGGCGTGCCGCCGCTCGCCTTGACTTCGATCGCCAGGTCGTTGAAGTCGCGGTCGGCACCGGCGCCGGCGCGGTCTTCCCACATCAGCATCCAGGTGGAGCGGTTGTCCTTGGCTCCCGTGATCTTGTACGTCACGAGATGGTCAAGGCCATCGGAGTTGTCGGCGTTTTGTGACGAGCGCAGGCCGGACTCGCCATCGCGTGCCCAGCGGAAGGTCTTTCCCGACAGGTCAACGGTTGCCGAGCCGGCGGCGTCGAAGCCGCTGCCGCTGACGTTGAACAGGCTGCTGAAGGTTGAGCCGGTGCTGCCGGCGAGATAGCCGAAGGCCTGCGAGAACTTCGCGAAGCGGGCCTTGGCGGTGGCCGAGATGACACCGCCCGACCAGACCTGGTCGCTGGCTGAACCGGGCCCGCCGGTGACGGAGTTGAGGCTGCCGCCTGCGAGCGTGTCGTCGATTCGCAGGGCGGTGATACTGCCGTTGCTGTAGTCCTTACCGGAGGCGGTGAAGTTGCCGCCATACACATGCTCGAGCACCTGCTCATGCGTCTGCTCGGTTTTGGAAGGCGGCACAACGTTGGTAAAACCGGCCGACGCCTTGCCAGCGCCCAGCAGGGAGAGGCCGACCGCGGCCAGCATCCCCGTGGTGCGAGAGAAAAAGAAACGATTCCGCATGGTGCATCTCCAATGCGGCTGAAGGGACGAGGGGGGCTCAACGGGTAACATCCCCGCGGTGCCCGCCGACGACGCCGACAGCATCGACCAACGAACTTTCCGTTGGGTGCTTATCGTCCAATGCAAGACGATTTCACAAGGCGCCGACGCTCCGAATCAAGTTGTCCACGCCCCATAACGCGCGACCGCGATTCGCGCGCGATGAGCGGCGATTTTCTTATTGGAACGTCCGAGAAGCTGAAAAAGGGGGATTCATCGGAAGGCTTTTCTCCGGATGAATTGCAAGCAGCGGCAGCGATGCGATGGGCATGGCGATGCCAGAGGACGAAACATGATTGCGAAGTTTTACCGCGCGCGGTTGCGCCGCTGAAATTCCTCGCACGATCGGCACAGGTTCAAAAAAAACGAGCGGGTTCTAATGGACCCGCTCGTTCACGCACTCCCTGAAGTTTGAATAGCGAAGATCAGGTCAGCCAGCGTCGAAGCTTGCGCAGCGAGGTCCACAAGCCCCCGCCGAGCAGGACGCTGAGCCCCGACCATACCGCGGGTGGGAGGGGGATCGTGATCGGCTCGGATTGCGGCTCAGTGTGGTCGATGTCGGTGAGAATATCGTGGCGGAAACTTTCGGTTCCGGAAAAGGACCTGCGGTCTTTCAAGATCGTTTCGCTGTCAGTTTTGTCCTGCGCGAAGAGATTGACGGGAGCACTGGGCGCCGGCGCGGCGGCGCTGGAGAGGGCGACGATTCCCAGCAAGGCGGCCGAATGTAGGAAACCTGCGCGAGCAGTGCTGCTGCCCATATCAACTCCGATTGGTACCGCGGAAAACCTCGTGACGGACGGCTGGGCCATCGGCGTCGAGTGCCGGGGCCAGCCGTCCGTGATGGGTACTCGGACTCTATCACGGCTTTAAATCAGTGCGGGGAAAAGCAAATGGATTCAATGCCGCGCGCGGTGGGCGCTGATCGGTTTATGCGGCCTTTGCCGTCCGTATCGAAGCGCGTGGCGGAGACTTGCGGTTTGGGAAGACGGTAGATTCAGAGGCCGGCGATGCGAATCGCCTCGCGCAGCTCCAACGTTCCTTCATAGAGACTGCGCCCGACGATAACGCCCCAGATGCCAATGCCAGTGAGCTGGCGGATGTGTTCAAGGTTTCCCACGCCGCCACTGGCGATGACGGGGATGGGCCCGGCCTGGGCGAGGCGGCGAGTCTGCTCGATATTCGGACCTTGGAGCATTCCATCCTTTGCGACATCCGTATAGAGCAGGGCCGCCAGCGGGAAGCCGCTGACCTGCTTCGCGACGTCGGTCGCAAGGCGCTGGGTGGTTTGGGTCCAGCCTCGAGTCGCGACATTGCCGTCCTTCGCGTCCACGGCGAGGACGATCCTGTCTGCGAGGCGCGGCGTGCCCATCAGGCCCTCGAACCAGGGCCAATCCTCCATCGCCTTGGTGCCGACGACCACCCGCGCGGCGCCGGCGTCGAGGAGGCGGTCAATGTCGTCGGTCGAGCGGACGCCGCCGCCGGCTTCCACCTTCAACCCGGCGGCGCGGATGATGCGGGAGATGAGGTCGGTCTGGGCGGGACGTCCTTCCTTCGCGCCGTCCAGATCCACCACGTGCATCCAGCGCGCCCCTGCCGCGGCAAAGCTTCGTGCGGTTTCAATCGGATCGACGTCGTAGCTCACCTGCCTGCCGTAGTCGCCCTGCTGGAGGCGAACGACGCGGCCCCCGCGGAGGTCGATGCTCGGCACGATTTCCAAAGGCATCCTGCAAAAGTAGCAACGACGCCGCAAGGCGACAACAATAGGACAGAGGGCAGCGCAGCATCGGTCCGTCACGTCGGCTGGCGGCGGAGTCGCTGCATCAATCATGGATGACCATCTCGAACGACTGAATGAGAAAGCCAAAGGACTGCCCAGAGCGCCCGGCGTCTACCTGATGAAGGACGACAAGGGACGGGTGATCTACGTCGGCAAGTCGTCCAGCCTGCGCGATCGCGTCGGGAGCTATTTCCAGCCGGGGACCAGGCTTGATTACAAGAAGGCGCCGCTGCGCGATCACGTCGTCGACTTCGAAGTGATCCAGACCGAGAGCGAAGTGGAAGCGCTGCTGGCCGAGAACCGGCTCATCAAGGACATCCAGCCGCGCTTCAACGCCCGGCTCCTCGATGACAAGACTTACCCTTATCTGATGGTCACGACCAGCGAGCAATTCCCCGGCGTCTATGTCACGCGCGAGCCGCGGACCGAAGGCGTGAAACTCTACGGGCCCTTCACCAGCGTTTACTCGCTGAAGGAAGCGGTCACTCATCTGCAGAAGGCGTTCCAGTTTCGCACGTGCCACCTCGACATCCGCGAGGAGGACGAAGGCCGGCGGTTCTTCCGCCCGTGTCTGCTGCACGCCATCGGCCAGTGCACGGCGCCCTGCGCGGCGAAAATTCCCAAGGAGACCTATGGGGAGGACATCCAGCGGCTGTTGAAATTCCTCGACGGCGATCGCAAGTCGGTCCTGAGGGACCTGGAGAAGGAGATGATCGAGGCATCGAAACAGATGCAGTTCGAGCGGGCGGCGAGGCTGCGCGACGAGATCAAGGCGCTGGAGGCGCTGGGGAAGCGGGCGAAAAAAGGCGAGCAGGAATTCTGGCAGCCCGAATCCTTCGTGATCAATCCGCGCGAGGGCGTGGTCGAGCTGCAGTCGGCCCTCGGGCTCACCGAAGCGCCGCGCATCATCGAGTGCATCGACATCGCCCACCTGCAGGGCGGCGAGACCGTCGGCAGCAAAGTCTGCTTCATCGACGGCGTTCCCTTCAAGGACGGCTACCGCCGCTACAAGATCAAGCATGGGCTCGGGAACAACGACTACCTTTCGATCCAGGAAGTGGTGAGCCGCCGCTATCGCGAGGCCGGAACCAACAACGAGCTCTACCCCGACGTGATCGTGATCGACGGCGGCCTCGGTCAGCTTCACGCGGCGATGGAAGTCTTCAAGACCATGGACGTGAAGCCGCCGATGGTGATCTCGCTGGCCAAGAAGGAAGAGCTGGTTTACACGCAGGCGCGCAGCGAGCCGATCCGCCTGGCGCGCAACAACACGGGCCTGAAGCTGCTGCAATACGCCCGCGACGAAGCCCACCGCTTCGCGCAGCACTATCACCACATCCTGCGTCGCAAGACGCAGCTGGACGAAGACGTGAAGCAAGGCCGTCGTCCGCCGCGGCCGCGGGTGCCGGTGAAGCAGCGCACGCGCAAGGCCGCCACCACCGCTCCCCCCGCGGAGATGCCGTTCACCACGCTGCCGGGTCTTCCGGCCCTCTCACCCGCACAAGCGGCTGAGCCGCCGCCCGATCCGAAGGCGGTGCTCGATTCCGAAGACGTCCTGGCCCAGGTCCCCAACCCATCCGGCCCCCCCGCGATGGACCGCGAGGAAGCGGCGGCCGAGGGAATCCAGCCAACGCACGTGCTCCCCCCGGAACCAGAAACCAACCCCGACCCCAACCGCTCCGACTAAAATCCCCATCCCAAAACGCCTTTCCCGACCCAAAAACCCAAGCGCACCCCATCCCGCACCCATCGCCGTCCCTTCTCGCCCCCAAAGCGACCCCAGCCCATCCCCACCCGGCCCCCGTCTCCGCTCCAATCCCGCGCCATCATCCCACCGCCCGCAATCCGTCGAGCATCCATCCCGCTCCCATCATCCCACCGCCCGCACCCCGTCGCACGACCGTCCGGAAGCCATCCGCAGCAATCCATCAACCGCCCCAACGCCAACCCATGATCGCGAACAAAAGGCATACAGAACGAACACAGAGACCAGCTCAAGCACTCGGGCCTCGGGTACTGGCGCAAGTGGCGTAACACGTCGAGTAGCCCACTTAACTCCCCGGCTGCGTCGGCGAGCGTCGACACGTTCGCCTTCGTCCATCCCTCGAGTTCGGAAATTCCGCACGGAGTCGGTCGACGGCGCTCGTGAACCTCGCAAACGCGCGGTGCTTCCCGACGAAGCGAAGCAGATCGTCGCGTGTCGCATGCGGGTGGAACTACCGGAGTAGGAGTTGCACCGGCATTGCAGCGGGAGGCCGATTCATATCCGATGCCGGGCCTGCTGACCTTTGAGAGAGGGAGCATGAGCGTCTGTGCAAGTTTCGCCAAGCCGCCGAAACGGCGCGAGCTTTGATGGCCAAGTTCCCCGCCGTAATCGAGAGGGCCGTCCACCACAGGCCTGTTCTCGATCTTCAAGAAAATTGTTTTTACATGAATATCTCGAACCATGAATCTTCCGCCGTCGTAGTGGAAGGAGCCGGAGGGCGGGTCGTTCTTCGGGGACCGGGTTCAGTCTCGCACACCAGGACAGGTCAAGGATGTCGTTGAAGCGTCTTCTGCGCACGCTCTTCGTGCGCCCGTCGGACGCAATACG
>JBBRCX010000113.1:0-13216 GCA_038204465.1 Tepidisphaerales bacterium
CCATGTTCCTGATCTTCGCCTCGTAGAGGTGGGAGAGCTCATGCTTCTCCGTCTGCGAGCGGAAGCGCAGTTCGTCGATGTGGTCGATGATCTCGCGGAGGTTGTGGCCGGATTGGATCTTGTTTTTGATCTCGCCGAAAATCTGGCCAATCTTGTATTCGATCGTGTTCGGGCCAGTCGCGGTCTGCGTGAACTTCTGCAGGTAAGGAAAGAGCGAATCATCGACGAAGTCGGTCAGGTCGTCCCCGGTCATCGCCTTGTTGTGGTCGGGCGTGCCGTCTTTGTTCTTCGGCGCGGCCCACGACTCCCAGCGATATGGCTTGTCGAGGATGTACGCGTATTTCTTCCCGTCCAACGACGCGATATCGGCGCTGTCGTGCTCCAGAGCGTCGAGATATTTCAGGAACAGGAGCCACGAGGTTTGCTCGGTGTAATCGAGCTCGGTGGTGCAGCCCGCCTCTTTGCGGAGTGCATCGTCGATGTTCCGGAAGGCTTGCTCAAGCATAATACGGGTGGCCAGAAATGGGAGTGCGTGCTGGTTTAAGCCGGCCGGGGATGCCCCGCGTCCCGTCGCCCGCCCGCGATGATACCGGACGTCGGAGAGGGAACGAAATCCTTTCGTGGTTAGCTGATCCTGCCTCGTGCAGCTGACTCCGCACCTGGCGTCCTGGCGTTCATCCGATCCGTGTCCATCCGTGCCCCATCGGTGGCAAATAAAATGTTGCCAGCGATCAGTGGTGAGTGGTCAGTTGCCGGTTATTACGAGCTAACCTACGCAGCCGCGCGGTGCCCATGCGGTTTGCGCTTGTTCGGGGTATGTTCGACGAATGCGATTGCTCTGTTTCCCTGAATCAATGGCGTGGCGCTGGAATGAGCTGGCGGGAGATTGTGGGGGCGGTTGCAGCCGGACGGCGGTTGGGCGGTGGAAGTGTGGCGTGGCGGCGGGTTGGCCGCGGGGATTGGATGGGAACGGGGTGGGGTTTCGTCGGCGGACGGATGGGTGCGGGACGGATGGCGGTTGGGCGACGGATGGGGAGCAGCTGGGGATCGGATGGATGGCAGATGGGGAGCGGCTGGGGATCGGATGGATGGCGGATGGGCGGCGGATGGGATTCTGATGGGTTGAGGATGGGTTTTTGAAGCGTAGAGGCGGTTGAACGCACCCGGAGGGGCTGGAACCGCCAACCGCGGTTGCGAATCAGCTTCGCTGAAACTGCTGCCGCCTCCGCCATCACGCGGCGGTCTTGACTCGTCCTGGGGCACTGGCTGCGCAGCCACTACTGGTTCAACCGCTGCTACGCTACTTCAGCTCGAGCGGTGACAGTTCTACTTCTTTACAACACACTGCCGGCAGGGCCGCAGTGAATGCGACTGTCGGGCGCGGCGGGGCTAACCGCCGAGAAGCTCTTCGGATTCGATGATCTTTCTCGCCAGATCGGGAAGGCTGGTGCGGCGACGCTGGCTTTCCTGCTGGAGGCGCCGGTGTGCTTCCCCTTCGTCCAGATTGAGCCGTTTCATGAAGATGCCCTTGGCCCGCTCGATTACTTTTCGGTTCTCCAGCGTCTGCTCGAGCTCATGCTTCTGCTGAACGAGCTGTTCCTGCTCACGAAACCGCAGCAAGGCGACTTCAATCTGCGCCTGCAGGCTCTCGCCGCTCACCGGCTTGATGAGATAACCGAATACGCCAGCGGCGCTGGCGCGCTCGACCAGTTCCTTGTCGCTGTATGCGCTGACGATGATCATCGGACAGCGACGCTCCTTGAGAAGCCGCCCCGCCAGCTCAACGCCGTCGGCGCTATCGAGACGGATGTCCATCAAGACGATGTCAGGCTGCCATTGCCGATACAACGCAATCGCTTCGTCCGCGGTGGACGCCTGGCCGACGACGACATGCCCCAGCTTCTCCAACTGCGCCTTGAGTCCCATACCAACCAGCGTGTCGTCCTCGACGATGAGGACTCGGCGCTTCCCCGGGCCGGCTTGCTTCGCCTCGGGATTTGCGTCGGTCATTGCGAATACCATCTCTCGCCCCCAGTTGAATCAACGGTCGGAATTTGTCGGTTCGACGCGGCGCCGTTCGATCCGCCTCAAGGTTTTGCGCCGGTCCACCCGTGGATCATTCTATGCCAATGCCGGGGCGGTGTCCGTTTGCCGCCAAACTGCCGCCAATCGCGGGGGCCCGCCAGCCAGGATGTGCTCCCCTTCCAATCCGACTCCGCTATCACCTGATTCCAGGTGAATGCCCGGCAGAGCAAGAGATTTGGCAATGAAAGGTTATCCGTGTGTGGCCCGAGGAAGCTCGATCCCTCACATCCCATTCATCTTCATGCCGCATTGGCAGATGAACGGGCGCAGCTGGTGGGGGCGATTGGAACTGGGCTTTTGAAGCTCGATAGCGCAGCCGCACCTTGGACAGGCGAAGCGGTCGCCGCGCTGCGGCGGCGCCGGCGTCGAAGCCTCCAGCGGCGACTCGTCGGCCTCGGCGTCGGTAACATCGGCTCGGCGGTCCATCGCGAGGTTCGCGAGCTTGTCCGCCAGCACGTTCTTGTGCCGCAGGTTGTGCTCGATCTTCACCTCATCGAACTGGTGCAGCAGGGCCTGCGCCTCCTCGTAGAGTACGCGAAGATCAGGGTTCTTCACCTTATATTCGCCGCGCATTTGTTTCACGATCAATTCGCTGTCGCCGCAGATCAAGACTTTCTTCGCCCCAAGCTTCTGAGCTTCCTGCATCGCGGCGATCAAAGCGCGATATTCGGCGACGTTGTTGGTCACCCGCCCGATAAAACGACCCAGCGTCACCAGCGCCGTTCCATCCTGGGCGCGGAGCACCACGCCGATGCCGGCCGGCCCCGGGTTCCCGCGCGAACCGCCGTCGAAGTGAAGCGTGATGCGCTCGTCCATCGGCGGAGCGTTGTATCCGCTGGAGGGCGCGACGCCAAATTGAGCCGGTTCCAGTGCTGCTTTGAGCCATCGCGGCAAAGAGTCGAGCGAACACCTATACAATCCCGCCATGTGGAATCGATTCGCACCGCGGTTGCGGCGGGCCCTCTTCACTGCTCTCGAGTACGCGGGAAGTCGCGGCGACGAGGAAGCTGCTGTCGAAGATCTGCTCGCCGCAGTGCTGCTCGACACGGAGAGTGCCGCCGCGTTCGTCGTGGAATCTGCCGGATTGTCCCCGGCGGCTGTGGCAAAGAATGTTCTGCGCTCTAAAGGCACCGAGGGAGAAAGAAAGTCCCGTGCCTCAAGCTTCGCTCCGGCGCTGATGCAGTTGCTCGACGTTGCGAAGATCAAATCGAATGAATCACATGACCTGCATATCGGTTCAGAGCATGTGCTGGAGGCGCTGCTTATGTTTCCGGCGTCTGAGGCGGCGCAGTCGCTGGCGCCACTCACGCCCGATGCCGTTGACGCTGCGGTTCGTCAATGGGTGAAGCTGCGGATGCCGAGGCGGCGAGGGAATCTGACGCGCTTCGTTTCCCGCCGTCCGGCGCTGCGGCCAGTTCTGGGCATGCTGCGCGGGCCGATGCTCGCCTACCAGGTCTACGTGCAGAAGAGCCTCGGGCATCCGGGATTCGTAAGTGATCCCTATCCGCTGTACGCGAAGTTGCGACGACGCGATCCGGTACGGCGCGATCCGATCGCGCCGGTCTGGGTGCTCACGCGCTACGCAGATGTTGCCGCATATCTTCGCGATCCTCGATTTGTAAAAGATCCGTTCTCAATGGACATGCTCCCGAACGGATTGCGCGCCCGGATGCAGACGTCCGATGACCGCGGGCCTGGTTTTATGCCGGAGGGACCGCAGTCGATGCTCTTCCTCGACCCTCCTCGGCACACGCGCATCCGGGGATTGTTCAACAAGGCCTTTACGCCGCGGACCCTGCAGCGGCTTCGACCACGCATTGAGCAGGTCACCCATCGACTGCTGGATCAGGCGCAACCTGGCGGCCGAATGGACTTGATCCGCGAGCTGGCCTACCCGCTGCCAACCGTGGTGATCGCGGAGTTGCTGGGTTTTCCAGCCGCGGATTACGAGCGGCTGAAAAAGTGGTCGGATGATTTTGCGGCAACCCTCTCTTTCAGCCCGACCGCCGACAAACAGCATCGCGCGGAGAAAAGTCGCGAAGAGATGCGGGTTTACTTCGACCAGGTCGCCCAGCGCCTGCGTGACAAGCCGGCCGACAATCTCATCAGCGCGCTGATCGTGGCCGAGCTGGACGAGATCCGGCTGAGCACGAATGAGCTGTTCGCCAACTGCGTGCTCCTGATGGCCGCCGGTCACGAAACAACGACCAACCTGATCGGCAACGGAATGCTGGCGCTGCTCCGGCATCCGGACCAGTTCGAATTGCTCCGCACGGATCCCTCTCTCATCGAATCCGCTGTTGAGGAACTGCTGCGATTCGACAGTCCGGTGCAGTGGACGAGCCGAATCGCCGCCGAGGCTCTGGTAATTGGCGGGAAGCAGATCAGTCGGGGAGACCTGGTGGTCGGATCACTGGGCGCTGCCAACCGTGACCCGTCGCAGTTCGCGGAGCCGGACCGATTGGACATCACGCGGCGGGAGAATCGCCACATCGCGTTCGGCACCGGGATTCATTTCTGCATCGGGGCCGCCCTTGCAAAAATGGAAGGTGGAATCGCAATCGGCGCATTGGTCCAGCGATTTCCGAAGATCCGGCTCGAGCGATCCAGGCTGAGATGGCGTCCAGGTGGCGTGTTCCGAGGGGTCGAATCGCTGCCGGTTCGCTGGGAATAGCGCTCTCTCGCTCTGCGCCATCGAGACACTTCAGAACAGCTCGGCCAGCACCTGCTGCGCCGCGCCGACCCCGGCACCGAAATTGACAGGTTTTCCCAATGATTTGAGGACGTGTTCGATTGCGGCTACGACCGCGAGCGCATCGTACGCGTCGGTGTATCCCATGTGATTCACGCGGAAGATCTCGCCTTCCATCGTCCCCTGCCCGCCAGCGATGTGAATGTTGTGCCGCGCCTTCAGCTGCCCGCGAAACTCCTTGTCCGCGATGCCGGCCGGATAGCGCACGCTCGTCACCGAGTCGGCCGGCTGCGCGGAGAACAACTCGAAGCCAAGCGCTTTCATCCCGCGGCGAAACGCCTCCGCCGTCACGTGTGTCCGCTTCCAGACAGTCTCCAGCGTCTCGTCGTTGATCATCCGCAGGCTCACGCGCAATGCCTCGATGAGAGTGTTGGCTGGCGTGAACGGTGTATCTCCATCCGCGATGCTCTTGCGATACTTCTTCAGGTCGAGATAGAAATCCTGCCGTCCCTTGTTCGCCTCGACCGCTTTCCAGGCGCGCTCGGACAGCGCGACAAACGCGAGCCCCGGCGGCAGCATCAGCGCTTTCTGACTCCCTGTAATCGCGACATCCACGCCCCAGTCGTCCATGTAGAACGGCAGCGCGCCGATGCTCGTGATCCCGTCGACGATGAGCAGCACGTCCCCACTGGACCGCACCGCTCGCCCGATATTCTCCAGGTCGCACGCGGTCCCCGTGCTGGTCTCGGAATGCACCAGGATCACCGCGTCGTACTTCGCAGCCTTGAGCTCCGACGCAATCTTTTCCGCGGAGACATGCGTGCCGTACTCCAGCTTGAGGTCCTTGTGCTCGATGCCGTATGTGCCGCACACCTGCGACCAGCGCTCGGCGAATTTACCATTTGTTACGACCAGGGCCTTCTGCCCGGGCGACAGCGCATTGATGATGCCCGCCTCCGCCGCAGCCGTCCCGGAGCCCGTGATCGTGTAGACGGTCGACTTCGTCTGGTAAACGTATTGCAGCAGCGACTGAACCTCATTGAACATCGCGCGAAACTCGGCTGTCCGGTGATGATGCACCGGCTTGCCGAGCTCGAGCAGGGTCGCCTCCGGAACGCTCGTGGGGCCCGGCGTGAACAGGCGGTACTTCATCAGCATTGGAGTCCTCTGTCTGCCCTCTGTTCCTACGCTTCGTCCCACTGCCGCTTGATGAACTGCAGCACCTTCGCTCCATCCTTGTCTACGTCGAACCCGCCAGCCTCCACGCTGATCAAATCGTTGTAATTCCCCTGCTTCAGCGTACGAAAGAATGGCCGGTAATCGGCGGTCCCGCTCTGCCCCGGGGGAACGCGGCCATCCTTGTCCGCCAAATGCACATGCCGGATATGGGGCATCGCCTGCTTGAGGTTCTCCAGCGGCTCGTCCTCCACCCAGAAGTGGAAGCTGTCGACCAGGCATTGGAAATTCGGATGGTTCACCGCCTTCACGTAGGTCATCGCGTCGGCCACCGAGTTGATGACGTTGCATTCCTGCTTGTTCAACGGCTCGGCGACGATCGTAACGCCGTTCTGTCCCGCGATCGGAGCCGCCATTTTCATGAACTCGATGATCTGTTGGCGCGCTTTCTCGCGGTCAAATCCCTCGGGCACATTGCGCGCGCCCCCGCTGCCGAACACCAGCACCTTCATCCCGGTCTTCGCGGCGCGCTGCAATACCCGCGTCATATACTCGCGCAGTTTTCCCAGGTCCGCTTCGGGCCCCGTAATCTTGAGGTTTCCCGGCACGAGACAGTTCGCAGCCAGAAGGGGCAACGTCGCCGCCGTCGCGCGCGCTCGTCCGTCCCAAGCATCGTCCGGGTTGCTGCCCTGCAGAATCCCCTGAACGTTCTCCTCCACGAAATCCCACCCCGCGGACTTCACCGAGCCACTGGCGCCGGCCCCTGTGCAAATGCCGAATCTCATCGAAACGCTCCTGGTCTGGGACAACTCGCTCGCAGGACGTGGGGATTATAGGAATCAGATTCCGCCGCACCAGCCAAGGGTGTGGACCAAGGCAATGACGAACCTTTCGAAGGCAATCGGGGATCTCCGCTTCATCCTCCCCACGGCCTTTCACGCGCCGCTTCCGCGATGAGTCAATCGCGCGGCGCCAAACCATCCGGTGTCACCAGCAGCAGCTTGTCGGTCACCCCATGTGGCAACCGGCGGTGGTCTTCGACAATCTGCTCCCTCAGTTTCGTTACGGTCTCCTCGTCGTCCCGGAAGCAGAGCAGGATGTCGCGGTTTGGAATCCCCGCGACAAACGGGCTGCCCAGGTGCTCGCGCAGCCGATCGTGCAGCGCCGGCAGAAGCACCCGGCTCGCGTCATACCCGTCCATCGTGTGAAACAGAATCAAGCTGATTCGTCCCGATTCATCGGGAGCAGCATGCGCATTCATCGTCTCGCTGCGATGGACGAGGTTTCCCAACGCTGTCTCGTGAAGATCGTCGATCGTGATGTCCCACTCCTTGAAATGAGACCACGGCAGGTAGGCAATTGTCCGGTCGCTGTCGATCGCGTACGCAATGACGAGCCCTTCAACGAGCGGCTGCGCCACCGTCGTCCGGTTCGCCTCGTCGGGCGACTCGCGCACCACCATGGGGAAGATTCGATCCTTTAACTGCTCGAAGCTGCCGTTCCGATCGGGGCTCCCCTCCGATGCGCGCAAGAGTTCCACGACCCAGCGCTCGATATGATGCCGACTCTCGTCAGGACGGAGCAGCGCCATGCGGTAGATGTTTTCCAGCGACGCGACGTGCCCGTTCACGCGCATCGCGAACGGCTGATCGGCACGGGCAATCTTCACGAGCGGAAACCTGTCCGCCACGCACTGAAGGACCTGGTCGATAAACTGTTCGCGCGTCGGCGCCGCCATGCCTCGACTATATCTCTGCGTACACGCGTTCGCCACGAACCCGCGCTGCCCCGAAGGCCTGGGCCTCATGGTTTGCAACCGGCGCCGCACTCCCCCTATAACCAGCCCACGGCGAGGACCTATGGCAAAGGGAATTCGGGTTGGCATCATCGGCGCCGGCGCGCCGGGCACGCGGCATGCCGATGGCTATCGCACGGCCGGCGGGTTCCAGGTTGCGGCCGTCGCCGACCTGATTCCCTCTCGGCGTAAGGCACTTCGGCAACAGTTCGACGGCGCGAAAGAATACGTGGAGGCGGCCGAACTGCTCGCCGATAAGGAACTCGATGCCGTCAGCATCTGCCTCCCGAATCACCTGCACGCGCCAATGGCGGTGGCTGCGCTGAGGGCCGGAAAGCATGTCGTCTGTGAAACCCCGCCGACGCTCACCGCCGCCGAGGCGAAGAAAGCCAGCGCCGCGGCGGCCAAAGCCGGCAAGACTCTGCTTTACGCGTTTCAACGCCGCTTTGGTTCCAGCGAGCAGGCTGCGAAGCAGGCGATCACAAAGGGGTACGCAGGCGATGTCTACCACGCCCGCGCCGCCTGGATGCGGACGCGCGGCATTCCGGTGGGCACCGGCTGGTTCACCGACAAATCGAAATCGGGCGGCGGCGCGATGATCGATCTCGGCGCGCAGATGCTCGATCTCGCCTGGCACTTATTGGGCCAGCCCAAGCCCGAGGTCGTCTTTGGCTCGGTCGTGCAGAGGTTTCGCGAAACAGCCAGCGAAGCGTCCACTTATGATGTCGAAGACGCCGCCTTTGCCCTGATTCGCTTCGAAGGTGGGAAATCACTGGAGCTATCCGCCAGCTGGGCGATCAACCAGCCGCCGCAACAGCAAGGCACGCTGTGCCGCATTTACGGCGACAAGGCGGCGATCGAGGTCTATCGCGGCGCCGGGCCCACCCTGTATCGGAATTTCAGCTCCAAAGGAGAATGCAAGGAGACAGTTCTCAAGCTCCCCAGGCTGGTCCAGCACGCGGCCCTGATGCGCCATTTCCGCGAGTGCATTCTCGCGCGAAGCACGCCGATGATCGGCCCGGCCGAAAGCGTCACGCTGATGCAAATGATCGATGCGATCTACAAAAGCGCCGCATCAAACAAGAGCGTGGAACTCCGCTAGCACCGCGCCTGCTGTTGCCGATTTAACAGACCTGCCTGATGAGCTGCCCCGTCGAGTTGAATGCCGGGCGCACTCGTTGCATCTGTGTAACTCCGCGCTATCATCATTGGCGCCTCATTCGCGGAGCAGATGCATGGAACGACGCAGGTTCGGCAACACATCATTGGAAGTTTCCGCCGTCTCGCTGGGATGCTGGATCTTCGGCGTCGACTGGTGGGGACACTACACTGATGAACAGGGGGTGCGACTCTGCCAGTATGCCTTCGATCAGGGCATAACCTTCTTCGATAACGGCGATGCCTACGGCAACGGCCGCGCCGAATCCGTCTTCGCGAAGTTCCTTCAGAACATTCCCCGCGAAAAGGTCGAGATCGGCAGCAAGTTTGGCTACGACTTCTACAACGACCCGGGCGAGCCCGGCTCCCACAAGGAGCGCAAGCAGGATTTCTCGCCGAAGTTCATGCGCTTCGCGCTCGAGCAGTCGCTCCGCCGACTCGGCACCGACGTGATCGATCTTTACATGGCCCACAACATCAAGCTCCCGCAGTTTCGCGACGATCTGTTCGCCGAACTGGAGAAGGTGAAGGACGAGGGGAAGATCAAGGCGTGGGGCGTTTCCCTCGGCCCCGCGATCGGATGGCGCGAAGAGGGCATCAAGGCGATGCTCGACCACAACGCCAAGGCCGTTCAAACCGTCTACAACCTCTTCGAACAAAACCCCGGGCGCGAATTTTGCGAGACCGCCCATTCAACCAGGGCCGGCATTCTCGCGCGCGTGCACGACAACAGCAGCATTCTCAAGGACAAGGTGAAGGCCGACACCACCATCGGCGAAAACGATCATCGCAAGTTCCGCGACGAGTCATGGAAGGTGTACGGGCTCAAGAAGCTCGAGCTCATCCGGCACTACGCCGCCGACCACGGGATGAACGTGCACCAGCTGGCGTGCAAGTGGCTCCTCATGGACTCCGCCGTCACCAGCATCACCGGCACCCTGCTCAACGAAGAGGAGATCAAGGAAGCCGCCGAATCGACCGCGAAGCCGAAGCTGTCGATGGACGAGATGCGGCAGCTTGCTTCGGACTACGCCCGCAACTGGGGGCTCGGTCCCGAAGCGCATCCCTGCGATCTGAAAAGCAGCGTTGACCCCACCGGCAAGGTGCGCAGCAGCTACGTCCCCTCGCCGATGCTGGTCGCCTGATCCGAAGGCAGCATGCCAAGCCAGCCGTCAGAGCGTTCCCTCCCCGCGGCGCCGGGCCCCGCCCAAGAGCTGCCGCTTCGCTTCGTCGTGCTCCATCACAGCGCGGTCGATCCCCCTCACTACGACCTGATGCTGGAGACCGAGCCCGGCTCCGATCTCGCCACCTGGCGCTTCGAGCACTGGCCCATCGACCAACCCGCTGCGATCGTTCGGCTCCGCAATCACCGCCGCCTCTATCTCGATTACGAAGGCCCGATCGCCGGCGACCGCGGAGCCGTCTCCCAACTAGCCTCAGGTCGCTGCACGATCGCCGTTCAACCAGACGGCGCGCTCCATGTGACCTTCGACGCGGCCAGCCCGACGAACCACCTCCAGCTGCGGTGCATCTCCGGCGATCGATGGACCGCTTCGCTCCTCACTGCCAAACCGCAATAGCGCCCCAAATTACGATCGAATCTCCAGCAGCACATGCTGTCTCCCCCATCTCGATAAGCCAGACGATCCACAGCTTCCCCGCGGCATACCGAGCCCCGTCTCCCGGAGACCCAAAACAAAGTGCCATGAAAAGGGCGCCCACGTCCAGGAGCCAGTGCCGGCCGACCCGGCATCCGCGTTTCTCCGCTCATTTCCCATGCACGATCCATCAGCCCTCCACTCGCTCCCCATTCCGCATCCGTTAAACAGCCAGAAACCCGCCAACGTCGTACCAGCCCGACACCATTGGCGACCCAAACACTCACCGGCTTCGCGCCAACTCGACACCAGCCAACCCCCGCTCAATCCCAACCCCGACCGAGCGCCAAACCAGCGATTGCAATTCACCCGCCATTCCCTCCCGTCGCCGCCCTTGTGACCAACACCCCACCAGCTATAATGCCCCTTCGCCGGGCGCATTCCCGGCCACACTCGGGCGATTAGCGCAGTTGGCTAGCGCACCAGCATGACACGCTGGGGGTCACAGGTTCGAGCCCTGTATCGCCCACTGAACTAAGTACGGCCAATCGCGTAAGGAAGCGCACCGGCCCACGTCAGGCAGAGCGGCCAAATGCGGAAAGTTTTCCTCTCACTGAGAGAGAAACCCCCATTTGGAGCCTGCTATGCCCCGACCAAACCCCTGAATCCATCCTGCTGCGTTTACAAAATCAGCCGCCGCGCGCACGTCACGCTGGACGGGCGCAACCGATGCCTTGGCTTCTACACGTTCCACGGGTGGCATAGCGCCACCCTGCTTTACCGCCGGGCGACCCGCCGCGCCTCATGCATCAGCTTCTCTGTCGCAGCGCGCGCCTGATGCGCTGCCGCGTCCTGCGAATAGCGGCGAGGAATATCCTTCGGAAAAAGTAAGGATTATTCTATTGAAACGGCTCGATACCATGGTAGCGTCCGGCACTTGATCGGGGTGTGTGGAAGCGGCAGTCGGCATCTTCACTTCCTTTTGGCGAACCATTGTTGATCAGTTGATCTTGCGCGGTCTCGATTGAACCGCAGATCTTTCGGGGCTCTTTAAACTTTAAGACATAGCGTTGATGGTGGCTGTCGTGTGTGGGCGGCGATCGAAAATCCCCGATTCACAAGAGGTGAACTTTAGCCGTTTTTCGATGTGCGTATGAACATCGGGACTCCACAAAACACCACGCCGACCGTCCAATTGTGTTTCGCAAGAGACACAAACGGAGGTCGGCATGGATGCCACCTTGGTATCGGGCTGGGAGGCCCTTTGTCAACTGCTCGCGCCGGCGTTCACGCGGCCGACGCTTATCACGTTCCTTCACATCGTCACCGGATGGGTGCTGTGTCGTTCCAAGCCGACGGTGACGAACCTGGTCTGCACGATCGGCTCGTCGCTTCTTTCTCACGCGGCACGGCACTGGACGGTATACGAGAAGTTTTTCTATCGCGCGGCGTGGTCGCTGCCGGAGATCTCCCGGTTGTTGCTGGTGCGCGTGGTCGTGCCGCTGATCGATGGTTGCGCGGTGGCGTCGGAGATCGACTTGGACATCGACGACACCACCTGCGGTCGTTGCGGGAAGCACGTGGCCTGGGCGGGGTACTTCAAAGACGCGTCGGCCTCCAACACGCTGGCGACGGTGGTGCACTGGGCGCACAACTGGGTGATCGGTTGCGTGGCGATGCGCGACCAGCGTTGGCCAAAGTGGGTCATCGGATTGCCGGTGCTCTTTGCGCTTTACCGCAAGAGGCCCGACTGCGACCAGGCCCATCCGTTCCTGACCCGCCAGCAGATCGCGGCACAGATGATCCGCGCGGCACACGATGCCCTGCCCCAGCGGACGATTCGCGTCGCCGCCGATGGTCAGTACGCCACCAGGGAAGTGGTCGCCGCCGCAAGTCAGGTCGGCTCGAACCTCGTCTCGCGCCTGCGATCCGACGCGGCGATTTACGCGCTGCCCCCCAAACGCAAACGCTTCAAACGCGGCCGCCGCAAGAAGAGAGGCCGACGCCTGCCCGCTCCCAGGCAACTCGCCACGCGTCGCAAGACCGGCTGGCGCACGGTGAAGGCGCTGGCCTACGGCAAACGCGTCGAGCGTCGCGTGCTCCCGGTCGTCTGCCTGTGGTATCACGTCAGCAAGGACAAGCCCATCAAGCTGCTGATCGTCCGCGACCCCTCGGGCAAACAGAAAGACGATTACCTGTTCTGCACCGATCCGACCGTAGCCGACGAACAGATCATCGAACGCTTCGCGGCGCGCTGGCCGATCGAAGAGTGCATCCACGACGGGAAGCAAACCGGCGGATTCGAGCAGGTGCAGGGATGGTGCCGACGAACCGTCGAGCGTCAGGCCCCCTTCGCTCTGATCGTGCAGACGTTGGTCAAAAGCTGGTATCTGCGGCACGGCGTCAACGCCGTCTCGGCCCAGCCCCAAGGCGCCAAAGTCTGTGGATGGTTGCGCGAAAAGGATCATCCGTCGTATCTCGATATGCTGGCGACGCTTCGACGCGTCTTGTGGACGCATCGAATAAAATGCAACTCGACCTTCGCAAGCCGAGTGCGGAGATTACTTGAACCGTAACACTTCAGCCGCCTGCAACGATCCGCGGTCGCTGTTTCTGAAACTATCGCAATGTTCGGCGCTTGTAAGGTATTGCGCTTTTTCGTCTGGCCTGCTACATAATGCGGAATACCGCAAAACACGCGACAACTTCCGT
>JBBRCX010000114.1:0-13182 GCA_038204465.1 Tepidisphaerales bacterium
GTTCACTGAAACGGACCCCAGCTTTATCAGCCGGGCGCTCAACCCGGCGCTGAAGCGCGCTCCCAGCTTCAGCAGCATGAAAGAAGCGATGGAGACGGCGATCGGCGAGCAGACGGCGGAGCAGTTCCGAAAAATCGAATACCTGAACATCATCGGTAACCTCGGCCCGCTGCTCGGCCTCCTGGGCACGGTGCTCGGGATGATCGAGGCGTTCCAGGCGATGAAAAACGCCCAGGGTGCGGCCAGTCCCGACCAACTCGCCGGCGGTATTTCAACTGCGCTGACCCACACGTTCCTCGGACTGATGTTGGCCGTGCCGTGCCTGGCGGCCTTCGGCGTCCTCCGCACGATTGTGGACCGCCTTACCGTCCGCGGGGCCCTTGTGGCGGAAGAGCTGTTGCTGATGGTCAAGCCGCAGGAGCCGCGACCGATGGCCGGCGCACCAGCGCGTCCGGCGGGCGCCGCGCCGCAGCCCGTGGGCGCGCCACGCAAGGCGCCGCCGCCAATGCCGGCGCCCACTCCAAGCGTCTCCGGCTGATTGTCCGAAAAGCTTCGAAATGACGTGACGGAAGAGTGTCTATGAAAAAGCACATGATGCCTGCGATGAAAGAGGGTGGCGTCAACGTGACGCCGCTCATCGACATCGTCATGTGCCTGATCATCTTCTTCATGCTGGTGGCGAAGATTGGGGTGGCCACCGGGGCAGACAGCAAGATCGAGCCGCCCTCCACGATCCTCGGCACAAAGATCGAGGACATGGGAAATACGCTTACCTTGAACGTGACCGATCCGAACCCGCGGGATGAGAGCGGCAACTTTCTTTCGCGTCACCTGAAGCAGCCGGAGGTGCGGGCGCTGATCGACGGCTCCACGCAGCCGCGCGAGATCAAGATCGAGCAGAATTTCGGCAGCGTGACCGACCAGCCGCTGCTGCGCGTGCTGAAGGCGGCGGTCGAGGGCGATCCGAAAAAGAACGTCCAGCCCAACCCGAACTTTAAAGTGATCATCCTGGCGGAGAAGGACCTGCAGTACTCGATGCTCGAGCAGGTGCTGGTGACCTGCGCGCAGGCGAAGGTGAAGAACGTGAATTTCCAGACGCGGCAGGTGAAGGCGGAAGCCGGCGCGCCAGGATGATGAAATCAAGGGCGCCGTTCTGCGAGAAAAGCAATGAGAATTCGAGGCGCGAAGCAGGTTCACTACGACTCAGGGCCCAACATGACGCCACTGGTGGACGTCGTGATGGTGATCCTCATCTTCCTGATGCTCGCCGGGAGCTTCGGCGGCGTCGAGCACTACCTCACCAGCAACATTCCTATTCAAGCCAAAGGAGGGGTCGGCGGCGAGCCTCCACCGCCGGGATTCATCCCCGATGAACAGCTGCTGGTGTCGGTGGATCCGGACCCGCAATATGGCTTCAGGGTTGTCGCCGGAAATATCCGCGTCGCGGGCGATGCAAAATCGCTTGAGGCAGCATTCGTCCAGAAGCGGCAGGCATATGAGGCAACGGGCACGCCCGCGAGCAAAATCCAGGTCGTGCTCTCGCCCTCGGGCGCCATCAAGTATGAAAATCTCACCGCCGTCTATGAGGCCGCCTTGAAAGCCAATTTCGAAAAAGTCGGTTTCGCCAAGTCGCACTGATTCAAGCACAATCCCGGATTCGGCGACTCTTCCTTCCGCTGGAGCACACTCTCCGGCACTCCCAGATGTAGCCTGCGGCCCCGCCGCCCTATAATTGGCTGATTCGTTCCCACGCGAGGTCACTGGATGAAACGTCGCAAGTTCACCGCTCTTATTCTGACGCTCAGCCTCACCGCTGCGGGACTCGTGCGCGCCCAGGCCCCCGCGTCCGGCCGAGCTGGCGAGGCCGCCAATGACCTGGACACGCTGAATGACAAGACACTGATGGCCGAGCTCGCGAGCCGCGGCCTGAGCGACCTGCTGTCGAGGGCCTTCGAGGTGAACAAGGTGCCGCAGCAGGAGCGCGACTCAATGTCGACGCTGATGGCGCTTCGCGAGCTGAGCGACCCCGCCAAGTCGATGTCGGCCTCGCGCCGTCAGGCCCTCATCGCCAGCGTCGTGAACGGTATTTCAGCCGCGCTGCCGACCATTTCCGATGCCAGAACATTGATGGCGCAGGCCGCCGTCCTGATCCAGAACGCCATTGAGCCCGATGTCACGACCATCGAATACTGGGGGGAGAACGCGGCCACCCAGCGGCGGTTGAAGCCGATCGTCGAGACGGTGGACAAGATGCTGGCGCGCGCCGCCGAGCTGGCCGACAAGGGTCGAGCCGAGGCCGAGAGGAAGCTCGGCGCCAATCGCAACGACGATCGGCTGGTGAAGGATTGGACCGACTGGGACAACCTGTTCACCTCCGCCAACTTCACCCGGCAGATGGCGCAGTATGACGCGGTTCTGGCGCTGGATCGCAAGAACGAGCAGCGTGCCAAAATCGCTGATGCCGCCATCACCTATCTGAAAGACTTCGACAATGCCGGCAGCGGCGTACAGGTAGTCGTCCGAAATCGAATGGCAAAGTTGAACATGGCCAAGTTTGACTATCCCGCCGCGAAGGAGCTGTTCAATTTGGTAATCACCGGCAAAGACATCGCGCCGCCGCCCACGCCGTTTCAGCAGTACGAAGCGCGCTATTTCTCCGTCGTGTGCGACGTCGAGAGCAAGAGCCTCGACGCCGCCGCCAAGGGTTTTGCGGAGCTGCAGGAGTGGCAAACCAAGAACCTGCCGCAGGACAAGGACGTGCAGGCGTGGCTCAGTGCGATCGTGCCGATGATGAAGTATCGCATCCACATGGCGGAGAAGGCCGCCGCCAAACCCGATTCCGAGGAGGCGAAGAAAGCGGAAGACGCCGCGGTCGCCACGCTTACGAAGTTGAGCGAAGAGCGCCCCGATCTTCGCTCCATCATCTCGGAACAGCTGGTGCAGCGGCTGGCATCGACGGCCGACATCAAGACGCTCAACCCGCTGATGCTCACCGCGCTGTTGCAAAAAGGCATCCAGGAGACGTCAAGGCCCGCGAAAGAGCAGGCGAGCGAGGAGGACTTGAATCATGCGATCGCGGCCGCGCAGGAACTGATGTCGCGCAAGGCCGACCCCCAGATAACGCCGCAGATGGTCGACAACGCCGCCATCTACGTTCCCGCTTTCCAGGAGCGCCTCGGAAAGAAGGTCGAAGCCGCGAGCGCGTTCCTCGATTACGTCGAGAAGATCCACACTACGCCGCAGAACACAGAATTGGCGTTCAACCGCGCCGCGAATCTGATCCTCGAGTTGCAGAAATCCGCCGGTACTACGCAACCGGCTGAGCTCACCACGCAGGCGTCATCCGATACGCAGCCGGCCGATCCAGGCGCGGTCATGGCGCTGTATGAGCGGTTGCTGCCGATCGCCATCAATCAATTCGGCCACAAGGAGCTGGCCCTGGATTACGGAAACCGCCTGCGCAAGAACGAAAAGTTCCCGGAGGCGATCAAGTATTACCGCATGGTTCCCAAGGAAGACCGCACCTACCTGCCCGCCAGATACTACGAGATGATCGCGATGACGATGTTGCTGGACCAGAAGGGCCCGGACAAGAAGCCGCTCCTGCAGGGGCCGGCGCGCGAGGCACTCGTTGGCAACGTACTGAAGACCAGCGACGAGGTGCGCATTCTCGCGGCGGCCGCCATGAAGTCCGGCACCGCGAACGAACAGACGCGGCAGAAGATGCGCCTCGCGGGCGTCATGCTCACCTCCGCGCAGATCGCCGCCACCGAGCAGAAAGACCCGAAGAAAGTCATCGAATCGCTCGCGGATTTCGACGCAACCGCCGCCAGCCTGCCCAATGAGGATGTGCTGCTGACCGAAGCGTTGAAATTGCGCGTCCGCGCCTTCATGGACAGCCAGCAGTACAACCAGGCATCCGACGCCTTGGTAAAGCTCATCGAAAAGAGCGGCGGCCAGAAAGGCTCCGACATCGTCCTCACCCTCCTGCAGAAGCTCAACCAGGACTTCGACAAGGCCCAGGCCGCCGGCGATCAGGCGCAGATGAAGTCGCTCATCAACGACCGCGCGAAGCTCAGCGGCTTTCTCGTCAAATGGGCCAGCGAAAACCCGAGCGCTGACGTAAAGAAATACACCTACCGCTACATGGTCTACGACGCCGAGACCAAACGCCTCGCCGGAATGTTCGAAACCGAGCCGGCCCAGCGCGAAAAAGAACTGCGGGCCGCGATGGAGGCGTTCGAAAACCTGCTCTCCCCACAGAACGCCGCCCTCTACCGCCAGACCCTCGACGACACGCGCAAAGCCGACGGCTTCCCCGATCCGCTGGTCGTGCTCGGCATCGGGCTCACCCAGTTCGAGCTGAAGAGCTACAGCGCCGCCCGCGACTCCCTCGGCCGTCTGCTCACCAACCGTAAGCTCGGCACCGCCCACCGCCACCTGATCGATCCGAAGACCGGCGAAGCGCGCGACGAGGACAACGAGCCCTACTGGGAAGCCTCCTACAAATACCTCAAGGCCCGCGCCGAAGTCGCCAAGGCCAAACCCGACGATGCCAACGCAAGGAAGGACCTCGAGGCGGCCCAGACAGAGCTGAAGCGCGAATACGTCCGCGAAGGCGCCCGAGGCGTCGGCGGCGACAAGTGGCACGCCGCCTTCGAAGAACTCCGCAAGGAAATCACCCCCGACTTCGATCCCACGAAGCTAGCCACCGGCGCCACCCAACCCGTCGCCCAATCCCCGTAGGGGCGCGGTTTTTTAAACCCGCCCTATTTCTTCCGCCGCGATACCCCGCCAATCCAAAACCCGCGATTCCACCCCCAAAACCCATACCGCTCCCATGCCGCTCCCGTCCCCGCCCCATCCATCACCCATCCCCGCTCCACGTCAACACCAACGGGACGCCAGCCACCGCCCATCCACATCCCAGCCGCAACCCATCCACACCCCGGCCTAACGCCGCCGCCTCCCACCGCATCCCCAGCGACTTCCCGCCCCCAACCCACCCGCTCACCACCCCACAACCTGAAAAACACGCCTAAAAATCCCGCTCCAACTCAAACGCGCACCGAACAAAACGAACGCGTGAAACGACCGACCGTAGAACGGGCGTCTCGCGGCGTCTCGCCCGTGGTCCGCAATCGTTTCAATTCGCGCCCACGCGAAGCGGGCGAACACGGCCGGCTTTGATCGGCGGCGCGACAGCCTTACCCGTCCCAGGACCCGTCCCGTTTAATTCTGCCTTGACCCCATGGCTTTGTCGGCTTGTTGCGGAAGGGGGGGTGCTCATCGCGTGGGAGGCAATGCTCTCTTAGAGTGGAAGTCGACGCGAAGCGGCGATACGTTGTCACGATCGATTAACGAGGAGCGTTCGCGCATGACCATGCTGGCCGAATCAACGAAACGTGCGCCCGGAAACAAAGAGCCGTTCGCGCCCGAAGAGCTCGAAGTGATCACCGCGGAT
Source organism: Tepidisphaerales bacterium (assembly GCA_038204465.1). Classification (GTDB taxonomy): domain Bacteria; phylum Planctomycetota; class Phycisphaerae; order Tepidisphaerales; family Tepidisphaeraceae; genus JBBRCX01. The sequence goes on from JBBRCX010000114.1 coordinate 5,465, forward strand.
TTCCTCCGCGACGGCTATCGACTCATCCCACAAGTCCTTTCCAGGCACGAGGTGCAGGAGTTACGGGCGGGCATCGACACGGTCTTCAACGACCCGGAGTACAAGGAGAACCGGCCCGGACGACGCGCCCTACATTCTGGTGCGGCTCTTCGAGACGAACGCGATTTTCGAAGACATGCTGACCCGCGAGCCGATCATCGGGCTGGTCGAGAACCTGCTGGGCCCGGAGTGTCACCTGATCGCCCAGAACGCGGTGCGAAACGCCCCGGGGCAGGCGATCGACATATTCCATGTAGACGACCCGCCCTTCATCGAGCCGCGCGAGGGAGAAACTCGGATCCCGCCGACGCAGAAGCTGCCCATGTTCCTGCTGACAGTGCAGGTGTTGCTCAGCGACGTCGAGAGCCAGGAGCACGGGCCGACCCAGTTCGTCCCCGGCAGCCACTACTCGGGCGGGCATCCCAACGACAAGAAGAACCCGACGTTCGACGGGCGCGGCCCGGTCTCGATCTTCGGGCGCGCGGGAGACATCTACCTGCACAACGGGCAGTGCTGGCACCGCGGCGCCCCTAACACCTCCGACCGCACGCGCTACCTGCACCAGCTCGCCTACGGCAAGCGGTTCATCTCGCAGCGCTTCTACCCGTTCGTGAACTATCAGCTTCCCAAACACGTACTCGACCGCGCCGACGAGCGACGCAGGCGGGTCCTCGGATTCCATCCCAAGGGCGCGTACGGTTGAAGTCTGCTACAAGATTTTGGAAAACGGGTCATCCTTATTTTTGGAAAAATAGCAATGGCCCTTTTTCTGTTCCCCTATCCACAGAGCCGGTAGTAGGGCGAATAGCGCCGCAGCGAACCACAGGGGAAACCAGATCATCCGGTCCCTTGTCATGTCGGCGGCAACCCCATGAGTTGAAGACCAATATCCGAATCCGAGCAATCGCCAAAGAGCGGCTTTCATCGCAGGGTATTCAGGTTCTCTGGCAACGACGCTCATGGAGGTCCAGTAGAACAGGTCCCCGACCCAATAACTCCGCACCCGAAACGCCAGCATTGCCACGCATAGCAACAGCGACAACGCGGCGAGCACGCTGAATAGCCGGCGCTTCATTCCTCGCTGGATCATAACCGTCTGTTTGTCTGCTACCGAACCAATACGCCTAGCAGGAGGCGACTGGCGATGCCGCCAGCGCGTACGCTCGGAGCATGGACTCGACGCGCCTCACCGAAGCCCAGCGGCAGAAGCTGATGGCCGCGGTGTCGCGGCAGCTCCAATACCTCCACAAGCTTTGCACGCGCATGCAGCGGCTGCACTTCCCCGAGGGTGATCCGCTGGACGTGGCGGCGCATCGTGCCCGCGATGCGATTCAGAAGCTGATGGATGAGGCGCGCCGAGTGGGCAGGAGGTAGGATGCTGGATTACCATGAAGCCGAAGCCGCTGGATTACGCAACACCGACGCCGAAGCGAATCGATCCAGATCGGTGGGTAAAACTGGCTTTCCAGATCATTGTGTTTGGCGGCTTGGCTGGCGCGGCCCTTCTCGCGTGGAATGTTGTGCGAGATATGCAAAAAACTGGAATCTCGCCCTGAGTATCAGCCTCTGCCTACGCGGCCGAATTGATTTCACGCATCAACTGCCGGCGCGGCGGTTGCCCAATCGCAAATCAAAAATCGAAAGTCGAAAATCTCCTCACCTTTGAATCGTCGGCCACACCGCCACGGTGCACAGGCGATGGCCGATGCGCTCGAGGATCTCGATCGTTCTCACCTGCCGAAACCCCGCCAGCACTTCCTTTCGCGCCAGCATGTCTTCGAACAGTTGCAGGTCCTTTTCCAGGATGTCGCGCGACTCGTTGAAGACCACCAGCACCAGGCCGGCTTCGTGGATCTGCTCCTCGACCTCCATCTTTTTCAGGTCGTTGATGACTGCGTCGCGCCATTGCCCGCCATACCCGGCGTGCCGCGCGCCGCCTTCGCGAAACTGGTAGGCGACCTTTACCTCCAGCCATAGCGCATCGGTCGGGTCGCAGAGCAAATCCGGCGCGGGATCGAATAGCGTGGGCGGCCGGCTGTCGAGGCGCAGCGGGCGGCCCCGGGGCGTCAGCACGATGTCGCAGCGCTGGCGGTGGGTGAGCTTGTTGCCGCGCGATGACGGGTAGTGCACCTCGCGCGCGACGTCGTAGGCGGCGATCAATCGCTCGGCCAGCAGCGACTGCAGCGAGCGTTCGTCGCGCGCGTCCAAGCCGTAGACCGCCTGCTCCAGCCGCAACTCGCCTTCCACGCCGCCCACCGCCCGGCCAAGATGGTCCGCCACCGTCGAGAAATCCCATTTCAACGACATTGCTTGGGAAGAATTAGCCGTCGATCGGGCGCCGATCAACACCGGTGGGCTCAGAATCCAGCGGCGACCTGCCCTGCCAGATCAGCGGATCGGAAAGTAGACGAGGAACACATGGGCGACCAGGTAGCCCAGGGCAATTCCGCCGAGGACGTCGCTGGGCCAGTGCGCATCCAGGATGTACCGCAGCACCGCGCAAATGATCGCCAGCGCCCAGAAGATTACCGCGCCGGCCGGGTAGAAGGCCGCGAGCATCACCGACAGCGCCACGGCGCAGGCGCTGTGGCTCGACGGAAAGCTCTCCCGATAGTTGGCGTGCTCCAGCGAAAGGCCCAGGAATTTGCCCGCGTTTTCCCGTCCCGGTCGCACGCGACCCAGCAGGCGCTTGGCCATCATCGACGCGCCTGAGGCAACGAGAACCGCCACCACCAGCGCCACTGCGCGCCGCGGGTGTTCGCGATCCAGCCGCCAGACCAGCAGAGCGGCCGTCGCCGTGCAGACCGCCTGCCCATACTGCGCCAGCCAGCGCGACTCGCGTTTGACGTCGCCCTTGAAATCCAGCGCCAGCGTCGTCGGCAGCCCGCGGCGCTCGAAGAACATCAGCACCGCGCAAGCCGCCAGCAACAACCCGAAGACGAGGGGATACTCCATGCGAGGCGAAAAGTAAGAGCCCGCCGCCGAAAAGCAAATCCGCCGGACGCACCGAATTCGATTGTTGTGGATTTGACGGCGACTACAGCCGATTCCGACGCCCGTTCACCGCGTCCGCACCTTTGCGTACGGGGCCGGCATGTCTCCACTGGAAGGCGGTGGTGGAGTCAGTTTTAACTTTGGTCTGGTTTTCCGTCCCACACTCCGGGCATCGCTGCGGGCTGGCCCGCAGGTCGTAGCCGCAGCAGGGGCAATTGCCCGCGCGTGCGCGGCGCCACTTGATCAGATATGAGCGGACTGCGCGGGCCGGCGCGACAGAGAACACCAGAGCGAGGAACCACAGCGGAATGAACGACCACTTCGTATAATGGGCCGATATCCAATTGTCATGCCCTCGACTGATTGATCCGGCCATCGCGCCAAATCCCCATAGGCCTGACTCATAGTCCTCACCCCAATTGCGATCGTTCAGTTCCGGCCAAGAGTGATCTGCGCGGAAGGAAAGCCTGCCGCGATGGGTATAAATGATCCGCTCGTCTGGATCCGGGCACACCACCATGCGGTCGACGGCAAAGTAGCTGCGAACCCATAGCACACAAACGGCCACGCACAGCAGCAGGGACAGGCCACAGAGAATGGTCAGAATGCGGCAGCGCATCGGTCTCTATCGTAGCAACCCCCGCCGGCGCGTGTTGCCGCGGCTAAGAACCTGGTCGGTGCTGCGAATCTCATTGAACAACACCCCACCCCCCACGATGATGGCGCGCCCGCCACCACGATGGCGCGAGGAGATACGATGCCCGACCTTCACCTGCTGTCTCCCCTCGGGTTCCGAGCGACCGGCGTTCATGCCGGCATCAAATCCCGCCACAAGCCGGACGTCGGTCTGCTGATCTGCGACAGCCTCGCGACCGCCGCCGCGGTCTTCACGACGAACAAGGTCTTCGCCGCGCCGGTAAAGGTCGGCCGCGAGCACATCGCCACCGGCCGCCTGCGCGCGGTCGTCGTGAACGCCGGCAACGCCAATGCCTGCACCGGGCGGCAGGGTGAGAAGGACGCCCGGCGCATGTGCGAACTCGCCGCCGCCGTCGCAGGTTGCGAGCCGCGGCAGGTGCTTCCCTCTTCCACCGGCATCATCGGCGTGCCGCTCCCGATGGAGAAGATCGTGCGCGGCATCGCCGACGCCGCCCAATATCTCGGCGACAGCCTCGAGCACGCGCTGCTGTTCGCGGATTCAATCCTCACGACAGACCTGAAACGCAAGTCCGCCGCCGTCGAGTTCAAGGTCGGCCGGCAGACCGTCACGCTCGCGGGCGTGTGCAAAGGCAGCGGAATGATCGGCCCGCGCATGGCGCTTGCGAGCTCGGCGCAGCGCGGCGCAGATGCCAACCACCGCTCCGTATCAGGGCGAAGAAGATCGCGGGCCCGCCACGCGACGATGCTCGCTTACCTAACGACCGACGCCGCGATCCCCGCGGCGCTGCTGCGACGCCTCATCAGCGACGCCAGCGGCGCGACGTTCAATTGTGTCACCGTGGACGACCACACCAGCACGAACGACACCGCCGCCCTGCTCGCCTCGGGCGCAGCCGGCGTCAAGATCGACTCGCCGCGCACCGCGAAGCTTTTTGCCGATGCGCTGAGCGATGTCTGCCAATCCCTCGCCTACCAGATCGCCGCCGACGGCGAGGGCGCCACCAAGGTCGTCCGAATTGTTGTCAAGGAAGCCGCCAGCGAGACCGACGCCCGCGCCATGGCCCGGGCCATCGCCAACTCCCCGCTGGTGAAATGCGCCATGCACGGCAATGATCCCAACTGGGGCCGCATCGTCTCCGCCGCCGGCCTCGCGGGCGTTCGCTTCGATCCCGACCGCTGCACCCTCACGCTGCAGGGCGCCCCCGTCTTCCGCAATGGCCAACCCGTTCCCTTCAATGCCGATGAGATCAGCCAGTCACTGAACGCCTCAGAGGTAGCGGTCGAGCTGCGCTGCCGCCTCGGCCGCGCCCAGGCCACCTGCTGGACCTGCGACCTGTCCAAGGAATACATCACGATCAACGCGGACTATCACACGTGAGCGCCGAGCTCGAATTGAACCCAAATCGATCGGCGTGCCTCGGCATGCGCTTTGATCGTCGCGTCGAGCGCGTCGCCATGCGGGTAATGGGCAAGCGTCTCCCGCCCTGCCCGGTCCAGACCGACCGACCCACTCGCGCCGGCGGCGTGGCAGCCGGCGAGACACAGCATTATCAGTCCTGGCAACAGTGCCCAGCGCGCGGGTGCGGGCATATTGGACGCAGGTGGCACCGAGCCCCCTACTTGAGCAAATCATCGAGCAGGCGGTCGGCTGCGATGTCGAGCTTCTTATTGTCTTCGTAAATGCCCGCTGCGATCTGCGCCTTGACCGAGGCAACCTTCGCGGCGCGAACGTCGTTTGACTTCAACGCCTTGAGCATGTGACTCACGCCGGACAGCTCCAGCTTGTCCGTCGCGGGCAGTTGCTTCGGGGCGTCGGCCGGGATCTGCTTCTGCACCGGCTTGCTGACGATCTTGTTGACCGGCGAATGATTGCCGACGTTGTTGATGGGATTCATCGCGTCACTCCAAGGCTTTGTCGGGTTGCCTCCACCGACGACCTAAAAAACAGCCGGCGACTCCATCGCCGTAGCTATCAACGGATCGTGCCCGTCGACATGTTTCGTATCGACGGGAGATTCGGCAAAACTTGACCGCCCGGACCCTGTCGCTCCTGCGACATTACTCATTGTCTTGGCAAGTGTTAAGCTCGATTCGTCCCCATGCTGCGCAGAATAATCCGTCCGATAACTCAAAAAGTGCCCGCCGATCCTGCTCCCATTCTACCTATTTTACCTATCTTAAAGGACCGATATCGGCCCCACGTCCAAGAAACAGCGTATTATTGGACCCCTTTCTTATCGGACGACACTTTTGCCTAAGAGGATCGCTTCGGTGAGCCGAGTTGTCATGACCTGATTCCGGTAGATCAGCGGCAGCAGGAACCGGAAGTTTTGTTGCGGCCCACGCAGATAGTCGCCCAGCGTCGTCCGCCACTTGTGCCGAAACGGCCGCAACGCATCCTGCAGATGCTCCTCATTCAGTGCCTTTTTCACCGTGTCCACCGCCGACAGTGCTGACCAGCAGTTGGGATAAATGTCTTCGCTGCAGGCGGAATAAAACCCGCCCGCCGGGCCGATCAGGAGCGTCCGATTTGCCACGCCCTCGCGCTCCAGCGCGCCGGCAAGCGGAAGGTCCATCCACTCCGCCCCGTCCAGCGGCAGCGCCGCTTTCTCATTCAGGATACCGTTGAAACGCAGCACGTCCACCCAATGAGACAGCAGGTCCGCCGGGCGAACCTGGGACAGGGTCTCCACCGGCTGCTCGACCGCAATCTGCACGCCCTTTGTCCCCGGCAACAGCCATCCCCAGCAGAGCATTTCCCGCAGGTTCAGCGACATGGGCATCACCGGCCGGCTCCCGAGGTCGGCCCATTTGCTTCCAGCCAGTCTCAGGAAAGTATAGCGATGCAGCACGTTCGCACCCCACCCCTCGTGCACCCCCAGCAGTTTCTGCTGAGCTTCCGACAGCTCGTCACCCAGCACAAGGACCGCCGGCCGAAGGTGCGCCTTTCCCACCGTGAGATCGATGCCGGTCTCGTCCAGCGCTCGGATGACCAGCTCTTTGGGCGTAAGCAGGGTGACTCCCTGCTCCTCCGCCACCTGAATCATCGCCGAGCGAACCGCCTTCGACGAGGTAATATACGCCAGGACCGACTTGCTCCGGTGATCGCTTCGCACGGCCGGATCGGTGGAAAGAAATTGCAGCCCATAGATCGCCACCATCTCGAGCTTGGGCTTGAGTCCTTCGAGCATCGGATGCAAACTGAAGAACGCAGGGTTGATAATTACCAGCCGATCGCGCTCTTGCACGTCCGGGATGGTAGAGTGCGCCACGCGAAGGTTGGATTTTACGCACAGCAGCGCCGCCGCCAGGTAGGTCGAGGGATGCTGGCCGAGCACCAGGACGTCAGGTTGTTCCACGGTCTTGGCCATCCGGAGGGGTCGGTGGATGATACCGCGTGTGCCGCGATTGGGAAGAGCCTCACGGTCCAGTCCGGCACACGGGTTGCATATAGGTTGAGAGACCCTAACGCCCTGACGGGCAAGGAGAAGTTATGTTGCGTGTGCTGATCACAGTGCTGGCGCTCGGTATGCTTGGCACAAGCATGCTTGGTTGCCGGGCCGAAGTGGACACCACCTCTTCACAGGTTGGTGCGCCGCGCTAGCCGAATTCTGAGACTTAACGTCGTGGCGGTACGCGCCGCCACGACGGTTTTCGCACCTTTCATCTATCCAAGAGAAGGAGACCGCCATGAAGTTAATCATTGCCGCCGTGTTGTTGATGTCCGCCGCCACCGCCATCCTTGGCTGCCGAGCTGAAGGCCAGGTAGGCGATCCCGACCACGCCGCTTCGCCCATCTCAATGCCGCGATAAGGAATCCAGTGGCCCATCCAGTGGCCGGTGCCGCGGTGTGAAACAGAGGTCATGATGAAGGGCATCCTTCTCGTCGTCACCCTGCTCGTCGGCGCCTCCGTCTGCGGCGGTTGCCGGACCGAAGTCGACACGGACGGCCACCTTTCCTCCAGCGTTTTGGCGCCGCGCTGAACGCGCGGGCACGGCGCATTAAGCCGCCGGCCGCGTTACGCACC
>JBBRCX010000115.1:0-13101 GCA_038204465.1 Tepidisphaerales bacterium
GGCGCCAAAGGCGCGGCGCCTCGCGCGCCCCATTCCAAAGTTGACGTGGAGCGCACGAATGGACTGTGAGACGGCCCTCAATCTCATCTCCGCCCGACTGGACGGCGAGATCTCGCCCGAGGAGCAGTTGCGCCTCGATGAGCATCTGAGAGATTGTGCCGATTGCCCCGCGGCGGCGGAGGAGTGGCCGAGGCAGCACGAGCAGTTGCGAAGGGCCTTCGGGCCGCGCCGGGAGGCTGCCATCGTTGTAGCGGACCGCGTCATTGCGGCTCATAGGTTCTCCTCTCGCCAGTTGCCGTGGCGGTCGATGCTTGCGTCGGCGGCCGCGGGATTTCTGCTGGCGGTTGTCCTGCTTCAGCCATGGAATCGACCGGCGCCGCTCGGCATCGCTCCGACGAGCAAGGCGCCGCCGCAACCGATCGCGCATCTCGCGCTCGCGACGGGTGTCGTCGAGATCCACGATCCGGGTTCCGGCCAGTGGCGCGCGATGGAGACCGGCGGAGCGGTTCGCCCGGGCGATCGCGTTCGGACCGGTCCAGACGTACGCTGCGAGTTCCGTGGCGCCGACGGGTCTGAGTTGCGCCTCAACGCCGGCAGCGAATTAACCTTCGATTCCGCCCGGCAGCTGCAACTCGCGAGCGGGCAAATGTGGTCCACGGTCGCTCGAGCGCGTGAGCCGCTGCGCGTCTCCCTGCCCCTGGCGACCGCGACGGCAGACGCGGCGCAGGTGGACTTCAGATGCGCATCTTCGAATGCGACCGTGACCGTGGTCGACGGCACGACGCGAGTGCGCGACGCGGTCGGCGAGAAAACAATCAGTTCCGGCGAGCGGCTTACGATCAGCAACGGCCGCTCCGGAGAACCCGGCCGCGCGGGCGATCTGCTCGTGGCAACACGGTGGGTCAATGAGATTCTGATGTTGAAGGGGCGCGACAACCCCGAGCTTGCGCGGCGCATCGATGATCTGTTCGCGCAGATCGGTCAGCAGAAAATGGCCTTCATGTATGAGGAGGAGATCCGAAGTCTCGGCGACCACTGCGTCGTGCCGCTCACGAGGTACATCGAATCCGAGCGTTCCCGCGGAGAGGACCAGAAGCGGCGTACGGCTGCGCGCATTCTCTCGGACGCGGCCGGCCCGCGATCGATCCCCGACCTGATCGAGTTGCTGGGCGATCGCGACGGCGAGATTCGCGCCAGCGCCGCGCGGGCGCTGGAACGACTGACGGGCCGGACACAGGGACGGACGGCGCAGCAATGGCGCAGCGAGCCAGGGGAGGCGGGGGAAACGGTGCGCCGTGAATGGTCAAAGTGGTGGGAAAGCACACGTGATCGGCCGCAGCCGATCCCATCTGCGCCCGAGCGATCTTTTCCCTCCAAGAGCTGATGAGCGGCCGCGATCGAGAAACTGCGGATGGATTGGCCGCCGGCGCGCTAGACACGAGCGTGGGCTTCGCACGCGACCAGGCTCCCGACCGGCTCATGACTCCAGGTTCAGGTAGCGCAGCTCCTCGCTCGAGAGCTCCACGTCGAGCGCGTCAACCGAGGTGCGCGTCTCCTCGATGCTCTGCGGGCCGATCAGCGCGAAGATGTTCAGCGGCTGGCATAACACGTACGCCAACGCGATCTGCGTCGTGCTCACCTTCTTTCGGCTGGCGATTTCTTTGACACGCTCGATTCGCTTGAAGTTTGCTTCGTTGAACCACACGCGAACGATCTCGCGCAGCGCGGGATTGTCCCGGTCCTGTGGGCCGAACCTGCCGGTGAACAGGCCGTTCGCCTGGCTTGACCAGGCGAACAATGCCATGCCCGTTTCGCGATACCACTCGCGCGATGCCGCGTCGGAAGCAGTCACGCAGTCGGTCCACATCGGCTCGTTCCACTCCGCCAGTGACAGGTTTGGGCTGCTGGCGACGAAGCCGGGAACGCCCTTGGATTTGGCGTATTCGTTCGCTTCCTGCAGCCGCGCAGGCGTCCAGTTGGACCCGCCGAACGCCCGGAAGCGGCCGGCGCTGCGGTGCTCGTTGAGGGCATCGACAAACTCACCCGCCGGAACGTTCGGGTTGTCGCGGTGCATCATGTAGAGATCGACGAGGTCGAGCCCGAACCGATCGAGCGACTGGCGCAGCTGCACGTCGATCAGCTCGGGAGTGACGCCGACCGTTGCGCCGCCCTTGCCGATCAGAACGATCTGATCGCGCACGCCGCGCTGTCGAATCCACGCCCCGACCGCCTTCTCCGATTCTCCGCCGCCGTAGACGAAGGCCGTGTCGATCGTGTTGCCGCCGATCTCGAAGAAGTGATCGAGCAAGGCATAGCTGTAGGGGATAGCGCTGGTGTGTATGACCATGCTGCCGATCACGACTCGCGAGAGCGGCTTTTCGATCCCCTCCACTCTGCCGTACTTCATCTTGTGCTTGGGGCGCGGCGCCAGCGGCCTGCCTGAGAACGGTTTGGTCTGCGCCTCCGCCTGCTCGCTGTCGAAGACCAGTCCCACCTCACGACGCCAGCGGTCGAGGCCCTTCATGTTGTTGAGACTGTCCTCCCACGACATGCAGGGATGCGGCGCCTCGCGGCTGCGCTTGAAATGCTCGGTGACGATGTCGACCTCGATGGCATAGAGGCCCGCGGGAGAGTCGATCCTGATCTCCTGGGGTTTTTCCTCGCCTGTCTTCTGCAGAAAGAAGCTGGAGGTCCCGCCGTCGCGCGCCGGAAACCATGGATTGGGGACGGCGATGTTGCCCTCTGATCCCCAGATGCGCAGCGTCGAATCGACACTCACCTGCGAGCCGCAGCTCAGGTTCGCCAGGATCTCACCGGGGAACTTGATCGTCGCCGACGCGTATTCATCGACCCGGCTCTGCCCGCCGATGTGTGCGGTCCCTTTCAATTCAATCGGTTCGGCGAAGGGCAGCTCGTTCGCCGCGCCTGCAATCAAGCGCGCCATCGAGAGCGTGTAGCAGCCGACGTCCATGATCGATCCGCCCGCGGCGCTGTTCTGCAGGCGGATGTTGTTCAAATGCAGACCCATGTTGTAGCTGAAGCTGGCGTGGATGACGCGCACGTCGCCGATCGCCCGCTCGCGCACCAGCTTGTAGAGCCGTGCCGTCTGCGGGTGACAGCGGTACATGAACGCTTCCATGAGGAAGACCTTGCGATGGCGGGCGGCTTCGACGACGGCCATCGCTTCAGCGAAGTTGGCCGTCAGCGGCTTCTCGCAGAGGATCGCCTTTCCCGCCTCGGCGCAGCGGATGGCCCACTCGGCGTGCAGGTGATTCGGCAGCGAGATGTAGACCGCCCGCACCTGCGGGTCGGCGAGCAGGGCCTCATACGAGTCATGGCGCTGCGGGACCTTGAACTCATCCCCGAAGCGATCGGCAGACCCCTGGCTCCGGCTCGCGACTGCCAGCAGAGTGGAGGTAGCCGACTGGGCCAGCGCCTTCGCCAGGACCTCTGCGATCTTCCCAGTGCCGAGAATGCCCCAACCGATTTTCTGTGCCATGACTGCTTTCCGTTACTGCCCACGCACGCCAGCACCAATTTAGGATCAACCGACTTTAGAACGTCTAAAAACCTATTTCCCACGTCAAAAACCCAAGCGCACCCCATCCGTTCCCCATCGCCGCTCCATCGCCTTCCCATCCGGCCACCATCGACCCTCCATCGAATCCCCATGAATCTCCCACCACCCAGCCATAGCGCCCCCAGAATCCTGCCATGTCATGCCCGGCGCCTCACCACGCGATGCAATCCGCTCGCCAGCCGCTGACCATCAACCGACCGCCGCAAAACCGCTCGACCGCCGACGCCTTTCAGGTCACAGATTGCGCAACTGCGCGCGATCTGGCGCAGAACTGACAGCGCTGCGGCACGGGTCCGATTCTGGGACATCGCGGACCGGATTCCAGCCTGCTCCTGGCTACGACTCAATTGCGGACAATACATCGAACCAAAATCTTTCGCCTCCGTAATGGAAGGAACCGAGGGGCGGAGTTCGTTCTTCGGGGGATCAGGTTAAATTTGTTGTCGGGTATCAAGACGTCCGAGTACCTTCAGACGATGCCCAAGTTCTCTGCGGTTTCCTTCTATACGACACGTAGCGAGCAGGTGCAGCTCGTCTCGCCTCCCGAGATGCTCCAATGGGAAACAGGCCCGATTGTGCAGGACTTTCGCAAATCACTGCTGGAACGTCAGCAAGGGTTTAGCGCCACCGTCGAAATACCGCCGACGCCACAACTCGGCTTCGAGTGGGTCGGCATTACTCAAACCAGCGGAATCATCGCGTGGAAGCGCCGGAATCTGGTCGGTGCGGCCAGCCTACTCTTAGCCGGCCTGGAGACGGATGCGGAAACAGAAGAAATTCGTGCCGCCATGGCTGCGCGAAATGCGCCGCTTCCCCTGCTGGCATGGCGCGTGATACAGCGGGAGGCGCGTCCACTGCTCGCTACGGTGCATTATGATATTCACTCGGTCGGCGACTGCGTACTGGGCACAATCGCGCCCGCTATTGCCGCAGCATTCTTCGCCATGTTCGGAGCTACATCCGACTAAATTATTCATAGTCTGCCAAGCCGAGCCCAAGTCCGCTTAGCCGCCGTCCAAAATGCGGAGGAGCGGCGTACGGGGCTTCTTGTTGACGGCCTCCGACTGACCGGCGCGGGCGGCCGGCTCATCTGGTCCCGATTCCAGAAACTTGAGGATAAGTGAGGGCTGTCGCTACTTGAGCTCGACGGTCCAGTAGGCGTTGTCGAGGAACTGCTTCCAGCTCGAGTAGCGCTCGTCGGCGAGGCGGATGTTGATCACCGGGCTGCGCCTTGGCTTGACCGGCCTGGCGATCAGGTGCATGTGCGACTGCTCGGGCGTGCGGCCGCCCTTTTTTACGTTGCACTTCACGCAGCAGCAGACGATGTTGTCCCAGGTGCTGCGCCCGCCCTGGCTCTTGGGCACGACATGATCGAGCGAAAGCTCGGGAGTCGGCATCTTGCGCCCGCAGTACTGGCAGCGGCTGCCGTCGCGGGCGTAGATGTTGCGGCGGTTGAACTTCACGTCCTGGCGGGGCAGCTTGTCATACCCAAGCAGGCGGATGATGCGCGGCACCGCGATCTGGAAGCGCACCGTGTGGATCCAGTCGAACCCGTCCGGCTCAAACTCCGCCTTCAGCTCGGACACCTCGCGCCAGCCTTCGAAGTCAAAGTTCTGCCAGCGGGCCTGCCCCTTCGCGTCGGTCTCAATGTGGACGACCTCGGCCAGTTCGCGGCAAAGCAGCGAAAAGGCGCGGCGCACGTTGATAACGCGAATCGCCTGGTAGAACTTGTTCAGGACGAGCACGTTGGCGTTGAGGGCGGGGGCGCCGGGGAAGCCCGTGCCGGCGGCGAGCGAGAATGCTGCGGGATGGACGTTCATTCGTCAGGCTGGAGCAGAACCCGCCGCGCGACACCTGTCGCGGCTGCCGCGACCTGCTGAGTTGACTGGAGGAAGTCAGCGACCCTCCGAGGCCCTCATTGCCGATGGATTGTAGCCGCGACGGAAGTTAAACACCAGCCATGCGTCCATCGGCCGACAGCGGTGCGGACTTTGGAATGTGCAAACAATTGCGGCCCGCGCGGGTCTGATCGTGAAATCGCGCGATACCGGGAATAGGCAGGCGGCAGAACCTGTTGTGGAGATATATGACGGCTGTGCGGACGGTAGTCTTTGCCCTGATCGCGGCGTCTTTTTTCCACGACGGCCGCGCGCAGGCAACACCGCCCGAGCAGCTTGTCCGGGCCGAACTATTGGCGGATGTTTCAACGGTGAAGGCGGGCGAGCCGTTTACGCTGGGCGTGCTGCTGCAGATCGAGCCGGGCTGGCACGTTTACTGGACGAATCCCGGCGTGCTGGGTCTGCCGACGGCCGTGAAGTTTACCCTGCCGGAAGGCTTCGCGGCAGGGCCGTTGGCGTTTCCAACTCCTTCTCGATTCGAGCAGCCGGGCAATGAAGTGGGCTTCGGGTATGAGAAGCAGGTGCTGCTGACGGCGCGGGTGACTCCGCCGAAGCAGTTGCCGCCGGGTGATCTTCGTATCTCGGCCAAGGCGCGATGGCTCAGCTGCAAAGACGTCTGCTTGCCGGGCAGCGGCGAGTTAAGTCTGGTGCTGCATTCCGGTGCTGCCGTTCAGCGCGACAACGAGAGGTTGTTCGACATTTCGGCGGCGAGCGTACCCGTGGAGGTGCGGTTGGCACCAGATATCGTCAGCGCCGAAGTTGTCGACGGCGCCAAGCCGGATGCTCACTCCATTCGAATTCAGTGGAAAGAGCCGCCGACGGGGGTGGACCTCTTCCCCACCGCGAACGATGCGCTGAGCGTAGACGACATCGCCGTTCGAAGCGAAGGCGACGTGACGCGGATTGATTTCAAAATAACATTGCTGAAGGGACAGAAGTTGACGGCCGGCAAGTTGCCGGTCGTGGTTGGCTACAGCACTCGCGGCGGGGAGCGGCGCGGCGTGATGCTTGATGTGCCTTTGCGTGAAGGCGGCAAGCCGCAATAATGTTCAGATCCGCGTGCATAACGCACTGGGTCAGGTCATAAGGAGAAGTGATGCGTAAATCAGTTTCTGTCGCCGCGATCGTGGCGGTCGTCACACTCGTGTTTACCCTGGCCCGCGCGGCGGACAAGCCCGCGGTCGGCAAGCCGGCGCCGGAGTTTTCGCTGCAGAGCCAGGACGGCAAGACGGTGAAGCTCAGCGACTACAAGGGCAAGCTCGTGGTCCTGGAATGGACCAATCCCGAGTGCCCCTTCGTCAAGCGGCATTACGAGCACAAGACCATGAATACTCTCGCGGATGAGTACAAGGACAATGACGTCGTGTGGCTCGCGATCAACTCCACGAGCAATGCGACCTCGGAAGCAAACCGAAAGTGGTCGGAACAAGCGGGCCTCTCGCGGCCGGTCCTGGATGATTCGAAGGGGACGGTGGGGCGGCTGTACGGCGCGACCAATACGCCGCACATGTATATCGTCGATAAGGGGGGGAACCTCGCCTACATCGGCGCGATCGACAACGACCCGGACGGCAGCAGGGACAGCGGAAAAGTGAATTACGTAAAGAAGGCGCTGGATGAGCTGCTGGCAGGCAAATCGGTGAGCGAGCCCGAGACCAAGGCGTACGGCTGCGGCGTGCACTACGCAGAGTAGATCTCGAGCTTGACGCGTGCGTGGGGCGGGTCTTTCGGATCCGCCCTTCCTTCTGCGCGGGAGGGCGATTCTCGTCGTCCGCAAACCGATCGCGCCAGGCGTCACGAGTGCTTTAGTGCTGTCGTCCCATGATCAGCAGCGCGATCGTCATGGTCTGGAGGATCAGGGTGACCAGAAGGATGTTCCCGGCGTCGGGGGTGCTCCAGCGGAGGTAGGCGAAGAACAGCGCGGCAAGGGTCAGTATCTGCACGATTCCGGCCAGCAGCTTGCTGACGGAAAAGTCGCTGATCGTGTGCTGATTGAAGCGGCGGATCTCCTCGAGGATCTGCTCGGCCAGTCCCTTCAGCCGCACGAGGTTTGCCGGCTCCTCTTCGAGGTCATCGGTTTGGGGAACCGTTGTTGCTGATGAGCCGCGTATCGTGGAGGAGGGGGCACTGGCGCTTATTGGAGGAGATTCGTCTCGCTCCATGGCTTCCTGCATCTCTAACGCGCGCCCGCTCGATTCAACTGGTGGTACAGCGCTCGCTTTAACCGTTGAGGGGACAGCGGACAGTTCCTGTGACTCAGGCACAGCCGCAGGGACCGCTTCGGGCGCGGGCGGTTCGATGGTTACATCCTCCGCGGTCGGCGGCGGCGGGTTGCTCTCGATGATCGCCGTCGCCTCCTTCAGGTTTGCGACCTCGTGGTCGGGCGCCACATCGCTGGATTCCAGGGCCGCCGGCGAAGCGGGCACGCCTTGCGGCTTCAAGAGAATCGTGCGGCACCCAGCGGCGCGGCCGGCCTCGATGTCGCGCATCGCGTCGCCGATGACCCAGCTGCGCGGCAGATCGAGCGCGAGCTGGCGGGCCGCCTGAAGAATCATCCCCGGCCTGGGCTTCCGCAGCTCACTGTCGGAGCGATACTCTTCGACGCGTGCCTCGGGGTGGTGAGGGCAAAACTCATGGCGATCGATGACGGCGGCGGGATTGTGGTCCTGGAGCAGCTCGTCGAGCCGTGAATTCACCGCGTGGACCGCGTCCTCCCCGAACATGCCGCGGGCGACGCCGCTCTGATTGCTGAACACGACGGCGGCATATCCGAGGCCGCGCACCTTCGCCACCGCGTCCGCGGCGCCTTCGATGAGCTTCACCTGCGCCGGATCACCGAGGTAGCCGTCATTAGCGATGAGCGTGTTGTCGCGGTCGAAAAAAACAGCGGGCCGTTTCATCGTCTGGTGCGCAGCATTATGGGCGGGCGCGAACCGGGATCAAGCTACAAGAGCGCGATGCGCAGGCCAATGCCCTGGCGCGAGTGGGCTAGGTGGCGGTCGATTGCGGGTCGCTGCGCGGGCGCGGGCGGCGCGCCGGCGACGCGATGCCGGCGTCGGAGAGCCGGCCGAAGATCATCCGGCCGGCGCTGGTCTGCAATGCGCTGGTAACGGTGAACTCGACGTCCTCGTTCTGCCGCTGCCGAGCACCTTCCACGACGACCATCGTGCCGTCGTCGAGATATCCAACCCCCTGCCCGGATTCTTCGCCCGCCTTGACGACGCGGACGGTCATCTTTTCCCCCGGAAGCACGACGGGCTTGAGAGCATTCGACAAGTCGTTGATGTTGATTACGTCGACCCCGCGGAGCTGCGCGACCTTGTTGAGGTTGTAATCGTTGGTAAGGACGCGCGCGTTCAGTTCCTTGGCGAGGTCCATCAGCCGCCCGTCCACATCCAGCTCATCGCGCTCGGTGTCGCGGTTTGTGTCATACAGGATGACATCGGCAGGCTTGAGGCCCTGCAGCTTTGCGACGACGTCAAGCCCCCGGCGGCCACGGTTGCGCTTCAGCTTATCGCTGCTGTCGGCGACGGCCTGCAGCTCATCGATCACAAAGTGCGGCACGATCAGCTGGCTTTCGAGGATTCCCGTGACCGCGATGTCGGTGACGCGTCCATCAATCAGAACGCTGGTGTCGAGCAGGATCGGGCGGGCGCCTTTGGTCTTCTTGCTGAACTCGACGTACGGAACGATGAAGCGAAAATCGTCCTTGGTTTGGAGGATGAAACTGATCGCGAGGTAGCAGCAGGTGATGCCGAGGACGAGGTTGATGAAGCGAACGATCGTCCTGGCGTGATCGCTGGAGATGACTCTGCCGCTCTCCGCCTGGTCCACGACGAGCTGCACCACGAAGCTCAATGCGTACGCGATCGCAATGCCGACCAGCAGGCCGAAGAAAGTTCCCGCGAAAACCGCCAGCTTCTTGCGCGGGGCGAGGATATCAACGCACACAAAGAGGACGCCGACGGTCAGGGCGATGGCCATCGTGAGCCAGCCGAGCTGAAGGTAGACCCAACCCACGGCTGCCATGAGCAGGACAAACAACGCTCGAAGGATCACCAGAACCATGCAGCGCTCTCTGCCGGAAAGAACTGACCTGATTCTATGGGATCGATCCGGAGCGGTCTATGAACACCGCCGGATCCGACGGCCGTTTTCCGACGCTGGACCATGGAGAGATGCGGTGGCGGAGCTTCCCATCTTTCCTCTCCGGATCATTCGACGTCAGCCGGAAGAGTGACGGAAGTACAGGATCACTAAAACTCCGAGGGCAATCCGGTAGATCGCGAACGGAATGAAGTTGTGGCGGCGGACATACCCCATGAAAGCTGCGATGACCAGCCACGCGACGAAGAAGCTGACGATTGTGCCGATGGCGAGCAGGAGCAGTTCCTCCATGCTGACGTGCGGGTGAGCGCGGAGGTACTGCCACAACTTGTAGCCGCAGGCGGCGGTCATCGCGGGAATGGCAAGGAAGAAGCTGAATTCCGTCGCGGCAGCGCGGGACAGGCCCACCGCCATGCCGCCCATGATCGTCGCAGCCGAGCGGGAGGTGCCGGGGAAGACGGCCGAGAGCACCTGAATGAATCCCACGGCCATCGCCTGCATCCAGCTCATGCCCTCGACGCGCCGCGCGGTCACGTTCGTGGGAAGCCACTCGATGACGATCATGACGAGGCCGCCGATGGCTAGCGCAGCCGCGATGGCGCTCGGCCGGTTCTCCAGATGGGTCTCGACCCACTTATTGGTGAGCCTCCCGATGATCAGAACGGGAATCGTCGCCAGGAGGATCATCGCGATCACGCGCTGGCGCTCGGCGGCGGTTGCGACTTCCGTCGGCGCCATCGACGCCCACGCCGGCGCGGCGGCAACGGAGGCGGCTGAATCCGAGCTTCTGCCCGAGGCGGCGATTTCCAGCGGGGTCTGCACATTCGCGCGCGGACCGAACAGCAGCTCGAGAATGCGGCGTCTGAAGTAGACGACAACGGCCGCGATGGCGCCGATCTGGATGAAGATGTTGAACGTCTTCGTGAACTCTTCGTCCCTCAGCCAGCCGAAGCGGTTGGTGATGAGAAACAGATGTCCTGTCGAGCTGACAGGGAGGAACTCAGTGATCCCTTCGACGATTCCCAGAAAGATGCAGTATAAAAGCGCGCTCAAGCTGCCTCCGTTGGTTCCGATGCGTGTGCGTGATTCATTCCGGCGGCGCCTCTGCTTCGCTCAGCGTCTTGAGACCTTTGCGGTATACATCCACCGCGCGCTGGACATAGAGCAGGCCGCTGATGACGGTGATCGCGATCGTCGCCCAGATGCAGAAGTCGCGGAAATGTTCGGCGATGGTGACCAGCTCGCGCTGGTCGTTCCAGTGAGGGTGCAGATAGTTGACGTAGATCAGGATGACCAGAATGGTCACCGACTGGAAGACGAGCTTGAGCTTACCGCTGAATGCGGCGCCGAAACTCTGCCCGCCGCCTTCGCTGAGCCCGCGAAAGCTGGTGACCAGCAGTTCCCGGGCGAGAATGATCACGACCATCCACGGCGCCACGCCGGTGATCGTCTTGACCACCATGAACCCCGCTGACTCGGGGATGATGAAGTTCTTCCCGGCGAAGAAGATGAAGCTGCCGATCACCAGGACCTTATCCACGAACGGATCCACGACGCGTCCGAACGCGCCTTCGACCTTCCATCGGCGGGCGAGAAAGCCATCGAGAAAGTCGGTTGCCAGCGCGACGCAGTAGATGACAAAGGCGGTGTTGAGCAGTGTGGGGTCGCCGCGGCCGGTATACTGGTAATAGCTGAGCAGGACAAAGAACACTCCGGCGAGCGCAAGACGGCCGGCGGTGAGTGCGTTGGGGACGTGGCGAAACATGCGGCGGCGGATTGTACGGCGAAAGCCGTCAGCGGCAACGTGGGTAACGCGCGCAGCGCCGGCACAGGTCCCAACGGTTGAGATTTTGCTGAATTGCCGCAGGCGCGGGTATGTTCGGTTCTTCTTCCACCCAAGGAGCACCTTTGGCATTACCATCGTCAAGCGATTCCGCACTTGGATACGACGCGAGCGAATCACTTTCATGGCCTGGATCGACAAGGCTGGTGGGCACAGTCTCCGCCATTTACGGATTGGCCGGCGCGGTCCTCGTTCCGCTGAGCCTCACGCCGCTTTTCTTCGCGGGAAACATCTCGCACCCGATGCTCGACCAGATCCGCTATGACGGAACTCTGACCAGTTGGGTGATGCTGTCGTCCGTGCCCGGCGTCATCGCGATGCTGCTTCTGCTGGTCGGAGGCACCGGCCTGCTGAATCGCCGCGCCTGGGGGCGGCGCTGGCTGCTCTATGGTGCGGCAATCGAGTTCCTGCTGGCGGTGTTGGCGGCCGTCATGATGGTCCGCCTGGTCGGTACGCTGCGTACGTCGACTTCAAACCCGCGATATCCGCAATCGATCCTGTTGGCGGTGTTGTACGTGGTCGGAAAGCTCATCTTCCCGGTTTTCCTGCTTGTCTACCTGAATCGTCGCGGGGTTCGAGACGCGTTCCTTCGCCGCGCGAAGCCGGACGCGGTTGAACCTTTGCCTCCGCAGACGGCGGCATGATGGCGACGAGACTTGTCGCGCCCGCAGGTTAGATCGCGCCGAGCCTCTTCAGATTATTGAAGCTGGTTTGGATCGCCTGCAGCGGCGGCGTCTCGTAGGTGGTGTCCTGCTCGACGATGCCCCAGCGCACGTTGGCCTTCTCAGCGGCGGCAAGGATCGCTTTGAAATTCAAGATGCCGGCGCCGACGGGGCCGAAGCGCTTGTCGTGGCCTTCGATCATGTCCTTGAGGTGCAGAAGCGGCAGTCGATTCGCGAGCTTGTTGATGTACGTGACGGGATCATGCTCGCCGTGTTGCACCCAATACACGTCCAGCTCCGACTTCACCCGCTCTGGATCGGTGTTCTCGAACAAGATGTCGAGGCCCGGCTTTCCCTCAAACTTCTGGAATTCGAAACTGTGGTTGTGATAGGCGAACTCGAAGCCGCGTTTCTGGCAATCGCCGCCGATCTTGTTCAAAACACCGGCAACGGATTTCCACCCGGCGGCGTCCTGGCGGCGGTCTTCCGGCATCCATGAAAGCACGACGGTCTTGTTGTCGAGCATCTCATTTTCGTCCAGGGTCTTGTTCAGCTCTGTCTCGAGCGGAGCGAGACTCGCGTGGTTCGACACGATCTTGACGCCGTTGTCGTCCAGCGCCTTTCGCGCTTCCTTCGCTGACTTCAAATTCCCAAAGCCTGCCAGCTCGACGTTCTTGTAGCCGATGGCGGCCACCTGCTTCACCGTTGCAGCGAAGTCCTTCGCGGCCAGATCGCGGACGGTGTAAAGCTGCAGGGCGATCCCCATTTTTGCCATGATGATCTCTCCCAGGAAGCGTGATGAAGCGTAGAAAAAAGGACGGACCGGCGGCGGGGGCCGCTGGCCCGTTCCTGTTTCGGAGGGCTCCGTCGCTTATCGCTTGCTCGCGGCCATGGGCTTTTGCTCCATGGCGGGCTTTTTCGTCATCTTCATCGCCTCACCGAGTCCGTCGCGCACGCGCTTGCCGTACTCGGCGTCGCATTGGTCGAGCATTCCAATGAAGCGGTCCTGAA
>JBBRCX010000116.1:0-12684 GCA_038204465.1 Tepidisphaerales bacterium
CCAGAGCGCAGGCGCCGTCATGGCAATTCATTCCCAGCACCGTCATGCCCATGATCGTCGCCCGCAAATAGTGCACGTTGCACGGGTCGCGCCCGACACCATAGCTCAGCCAGTTGGGCTTGCCCGCGTCGGCGCGCACGCCAAAGCCGCGCCAATCGATCGCGATCGTCGCGAACCCGGCCTTGGCCATCTGCAGCCCGTAATCGTAGTTGGCGACCTCGATGTCGTGCGCCCGCTCCGGCGTCCCCCGGTTCCCCATCACCGCATCCTTGCCATAAGCGCCATGACCGTGCGACGCGAGGATCAGCGGCAGCTTCCCCTTCACCGAAGCCGGGCGAAACAGGTAGAGCGGCGCCGCTAACCCCTCCTCCACGTCGATCACCACATGCTGTTTGATGACCCCGTCATCCTCGCGCTCCGATACCACCTCCGCATTGAGCGGCACTTTTGCCGGCATCCGCCCCAGCGTCGCCTTCACTGCCGGCAACAGCCCCTCGCGCCACTTCTGCCAGTCCTGCTTTCCCGAGCCACCAAAGCGGTACTTCGGCTTGTGCTTCTTCGCCATCTCGACGAAGTATTTCCCGACGGTGATGTTCCGATTCATCCGTTTGCTCCAATGAGATGGATTGCGGGTTAACGCGCCGAAGATCGCGCCGCCGCCATCTTCTCCGGCAGCTTCAGCAGCTTGTCGCAATCCACCGGCATCCCGGTCGACATTGACTCATTCGCGCTGATCCCGATCAATGACGACGCGGCCCCGTCGATATGTGAAGCCGCCTGCCCGAGGGGGTCCGGCTTCGGGTTCGGGGAAAACAGGTGGGCGAGCATCAGCGCATCCGATCCGCCGTGTGATCCCGCCAGCTCCGCAATCTCCACGTCGTACGGCAACCCGAACATCGGATAGACGCGCAGCGAGCGCATCGGGCAGCACGCCTGCTGCGCCGTCTCGCGCTTCTCTTCCGGAACGTTGTGCAGGTGGGCGCTGTGCCGCACGTACAGTTCCACCCGCCCCGCGGTTCCGGTAATGGCGACCCGCAAGCCTTCCCACGGGCTGAACGCGATGAGCGAATAGTTGAACAGCACCCCGCTGCGATACTTCACCGAGAGGATCGCCGTGTCTTCGATCGTGATGTTGTCGCCAAAGACATTCCGGTCGCGGATGTAGCCACTGTCTTTTTCCGCGTTCAGGTACAGCCCCTCCTGCATCGCGTCCCCCTGCAATGAGAAGGCGAACGGGTCGGTCTTTGGGTCCGCCTTTCCCGTGTACCGGTCATGCTCCACCTTCACGCCGCGCGCCTCCGCGTTCTTGCGCCCGTAAAACTTCAGGTCGCCCATCGCGAAGACGCGCTGCGGGTAGGAATCGACCCACCAGTTCACCATGTCGAAATGATGCGTCGCCTTGTGGATCAGCAGGCCGCCCGACTTGTCCTTCTCGCGGTGCCAGCGCCGGAAATAGTCGGCCCCGTGCCCGGTATCGAGCGTCCACGAAAGGTCCACCGCCGCCGCCGTTCCCACCGCGCCGTCCAGCACCAGCTTCTTCACCGCCGCCATCTCGGGCATGTAGCGCACGTTGAAGGTCACGCGCAACTTCCGCCCCGTCGCCTCGATCGCATCAAAAATCGCCCGCAGCCGCCCCGCGTCGGTCGTCAGCGGCTTCTCGCACAGCACGTCACATCCCGCCTTCATCGCGCGGACCGCATATTCATGATGCAGATAATCCGGAGTCGTCACGATCACGACGTCAGGCTTCTGCTCGCGGATCATCTGCTCGAACTTTTCGACCGGGTAGGTCGGCCGCGGCGGCAGCCCGTGCCGCTCTGAGTTGATCTTGTTGTGATACTCCATCCGCGTCGGGCTCACGTCGCAGAGCCCCACCAACTCCGCCGACTCCCGATACGGCCCCGCCAGCGCATCCAGAAACACGCTCGACCGCCCGCCGGTACCCACCACCGCATAACGTTTCCGCTGCATGTGCTCTCCAGCCCCCAGTAACGTCCCAAGTAGCACCGGCGTCCTGCCCCTGCAAGCGATTCCCCTTCGCAGATACTTGCCTGCCTTCTCAACTCAAATGAACCAACTGCGTCCCGGGAATCACTCAATCCCCAGCGCCTTGCGCGGATTCACCGCCGTGAGGAGCATCGCCTGCTCGTTTGAAAGATCCAGGTGCCGCACGAGGTTGGTCCGCGCCTGCTTGAGCGACATGGCCGACCCCACGAAATGGGAGCCGTCCGGCGCCCGCGCGACCATGTCCTCCCCGATCAGCAGGTCCCACCGCCCCAGCGTGTACCGGCCCGGCCCCAGTCCCGCCGGCGCGATGGCATCACTGGTCACGATGCATCGCTCCAGCCCCGCAACCTTGAGATAGTTCCGCAGCGCGAAGAAGTTTACATGCACGCCGTCCGCGATGAAGCAGAGCCACAGCCGATCGGCCAGGCTTAGCGCGCGTTGAATGATGTTGTCATGCCGGTGCATCTGCATCGGGCAGCCGTTGCCCAGGTGGGTGAACGTGCGCAGCCCCGCATCGAGCGCCGCGTTGAGTTGATCGAGGCTCGGATCACAGTGTCCCGCCGACACCGCTATGCCCTGCGACGAGAGCAACCGCGTGACCTTCAGCCCGTCATCGCGCTCCGGCGCGAGCGTAACCAGCCGCGTCAATCCCGCTGCCGCATTCAGCAGCCTACGCATCAGATCCATGTCCCCCGGCCGAATCGCGTCCGGCGGATGCGCCCCACGATACCCGGGCGTTTCATTCAAGAACGGCCCTTCGACGTGCAATCCCTGGATCATCCGCCGGGCCAGCGGATCGCGCTCCCGCAGCGCCGCCAGCTTCGCCAGCCGGTGGCACATCACATCAATCTGCTCCGTGATGATCGTCGCCAGAATCCCCCCAACCCCATCCTCCTCCAGCTTTCGGCACGAGGCATTCAGCTGCTCGCCGGTGAGTTCATCCTGGTTGAAATCAACCCCGGCGTACCCGTTCACCTGGATGTCAAAGTAAGTTTCGCTCATGGTTCCAATGCCGAATCGATTCGCCGCGGGCGCGCCCTTCGCTTGGTGCACTGCGATTCTCCGCCACGCGTCAACCCGCCGCAAGAAGCAGGGCCGACTGAAGCTTGCACCGCTTGCACCCGCACCCCCGCCGTCCATAGTCTCACCCCATGCCGACCCCTCTTTCCCTGCGCGGTTTCATGGCGGACGCCGCCCGGCTCCCCGAGAAACCTGAGCATTACCACCGGCTCATCGACTTCCTCGCCGACTGGAACTTCAACGCGCTGCTCTTCCGCCTCACCGACGATCAGGGCTCCGCGCTCCGCTGGCAGAGTCACCCCGAGCTCATCACCCACCGCCACGCATTAAGGCCGGAACAGATGCGCGAGATCGTGCGCCACGGCGTTTCTCGCGGCGTCGAGCTCATCCCGGAGATCGAATCCTTCGGCCACTCGATGTACATCACCGATGCCCCGCAGCACGCCGACCTCTCCGACAAGGACCCTCAGGGCCTGCAGAGCTTTGGCGGCATGATCCCCGTCCACCCCAGGACGCTGCGCATCATGCACGACCTCTATCGCGAGGCCGCCGGCATCTTCCCCTCGCGCTACCTCCACGCCGGCTGCGATGAAGTAAACTGGGGCGGCTCCGCGCTGTCCCGTGAGGCGCTGGCGCACAAGTCGCGCACGCAGATCTGGGCCGAGTTGCTCAATTCCCTCAACGACATCGCGCGCAGCTTCGGCAAGGAGCTGATCGTCTGGGGCGACCACGTCCTGCATCACGACCCCGCCATCGCGGAGCAACTTAACAAAGACATCATCATCCACGACTGGCAATACGCCGTGTCGGATCCCTCCGCCGTCGAAAAAGATGCGCGCCGCGCTCTCGATCACGGCCTTCGCGTGATCGGCGGCCCCGCGATGATGTGGTGCAAGTGGGGCCCGCGCCCGGGGAGCGCACAGCTGGAAAACATGGACGCCTTCGCCGAGGCGTATCGCAACATTGATCACCCCAAAGTGCTCGGCGTACTCGTCACCTGGTGGGTTCCGACGCGCTTGCTCCCCAACTCCATTTTCGACGCGATCGCCTACACCGCCGTCGGCCTGAACGAGGGTGCGCCCGCGGCCCAGAGCACTGCCCTTCGCCAATTCGTCGAGCGCCATTACGGCGCCACGTGGAATGAAACCTGGGCCGACATCTTCCAGACGATTTACGACCGCGCCCCCGTGCAGCCCGGCTGCGCGCTCCCGTGGATGAAGCCCACATTGCCGGTCCCCTGGGCCAGCGACGAGCAACTGCAGCAGTTCCTCCAGCGACCGCCGCAGGCGCCGCCCGCCCTGGCGAGGGTGCAGCGGCAACTGGCGGAAGTGGAGCCCAGGGTCCGCACGAACCGCGACGATTTCAGGGCCTTCCGTCTCAGCATCGACTGCCTCGCCCACCTCTTCGAGCGCAACGCCCGCCTGCTTTCCGAGCTGAACCAGCTGGCCAAGAATGAATCCGCCGCCGCTGCGTTTGCCCGCGACCAGGCAAACCGCGACGCGCAGATGCGCGACCGCCTGATTGAAAACTGGAACGCCGCCCGCCCCGCCTACGATGGCCCGCCCGATGACCCGCGCGGCCTCGCCCCAGGCGACACGCTCCTCGATCAGCTCGACCGAGCCACCCGCTACAGCGCGCACCTCGCCGACCACCCCGCCGCGTTTCTCCGGTTGCTCAAGAGCGCGACTTTGCGGTAACAAGTCGCCCATCATTGGAAGGATCGTCTCCATGGCCCAGAGGACGTCGCCGAGTGCGTCTACTACTGCATCTCCCAGCCAAAGCGCCTCGCGGTCGTCGCCGTCCAGATCCGACCCCTGATGCAATTGATTTAATCCGCTTTCTTCAGATGCTGCGGAACTGTGTCGCCGGGATGTGCCGGAGCGTTGTACGCCTCTCATTCAGCGCGTTTTACTGAACTTGCGTATGCTCCGGCGGGTCCTTTGACCAGGAGCGGGCAAGCGCGCGAGTGCGCGAGGGTAATCGCGAATGGTCAAGCTTTCGGCGCGCGCTGCAGTGGGTGCCATTTGTCATTGGGAAAGGTGTAAACGTCCTTGGGGTCCTCGAACCACCAGCGAACGCTGCGCGCGTGCGTGCGCTGAACGCCGGGAACGGAACTGTAATAATCCGCGTCGGCGCTGCAGCCGAACTCCAAACCGGCTTCGATGGGTGAGCCGAGCCGCCAGGGTTTCATTCGATCGAGTTGCTTGAGCGACTGCGCGATGTCTTTGCGGATGCGGTCGCGAACCTGTTTCGTATCGTACAACTCGCAGGTCAACCAGCCGGTGCCGCGCTTGGTCGGCGTCGAAAGCGCCTGCGGAAACAGGCGTCTCGCCTCTTCACACAAGGCCTCGTCGCCCGAGACACATATCAGCGGGATGTTCCACGCGCCGGCGTACATCGCGAGCTGGCTCATCTCGCCGTGCTCCTGGCCGTTGAGCGTGAAGCGGCAGATCGTCCTGGGCGCCTGCGTGTGGTCGAGGAAGCCGTTGAGCGTGCCGGCCATCGCGTGCTGGCCGACCATTGCGACGGCATCGACGCCGTCGCCGATGCCTTCCCAGCGGATGGGGTTACGCGACTCGATCCAGGTGCGCTTGATGCGCTTGTCGATCTTGTCTTCAAGGAATCCCTTGTTCCCGTTGGGCCCGTGCCCGTCGAGGACGCGCACTTCGGTCGCGCCGGCGTCGAACGCGCCCGCGACCGCCGCGTTGACGTCGCCGGTAAGCTGCTCGCAGCCATACTGATACCTGGCCGATTTGATGTCGTAGCACTGGTCGTACTCGTCGATGCCCGAGACGCCTTCCATGTCAGTCAGAAGAAAAACAACCATGTAAATGCCTCCTGGTTTTTTTGTCACGGGAGGGCGCCGCGCGCGGCGACCGCGGTGCAGACGGTTCGGACGGCCAAGAGCATGGCGGCCTGTCGCAGGGTGAAGCCGGCCTGCCGCGCCAGCCGCAGGACTTCGCGGAACCGCTCGGCCATGCGCCGGTCGAGGCGCTGGTTGACCTCCTGCTCGGTCATCTGTTCCTGCTGGGTTTCCTGCGCGTATTCGAGGTAGCTCACGAAGACTCCCCCGGCGTTGCAGAGTATGTCGGGCACAATCTGCACGCCACGGGAGAGCAGAATGTCGTCGGCTTCCGGCGTTGTAGGGCCGTTTGCGGCCTCCGCGATGAGGGTGGCATTGATCATCGGGGCGTTGGCAGCGGTGATCTGGCCGGCCGCAGCCGCGGGGACCAGGACGTCGCAGGGCAGTTCCAGGAGTCGCTGAGGGTTGATCGGTTCGCCGCCGTCGAATCCGGCGACTGTGCGCGCTTTGCGCACGTGCGCCGTCAAACGAGGAAGATCCAGGCCGGCGGAATTCCACACCGCGCCCTCCAGGTCGCCGACGCCGATCACCCGGGCACCGCGGGCGATCAGTTCCGCTACCGTCGTCGAGCCGACGTTCCCGAACCCTTGGACGACCACACTCGCGCCTTCGAGTTGACGGCCCAGCGTCTGCATCGCCTCGGCGATGCAGACGGCGACGCCTCGTCCGGTAGCGCCGCGGCGGCCCGGGATGCCGCCGAGCAGGACGGGCTTCCCGGTGACGTAACACCCGTCGGTGGTGGCGTGGCCCTGGCCGAAGCTGATGGTGTCTTTGATGTGGCCCATGTCGGCCTCGGTGGTTCCCATGTCGGGTGCGGGAACGTACACGAGAGGCCCGATGTGGCGTCGGGCATTCCGAGCGAAGGATCGCACGATCGTTTCGCGGTCAAAGGGGGACAGCGAGCGTGATTTGGCGACGATGCCGGCCTTGCCTCCGCCGAAAGGGACGCCGATCAGCGCGCACTTCCAAGTCATTTCCATTGCGAGGCCCGCGACGTCATCGAGCGTGACGTCGCTGGTCATTCGAATGCCGCCCTTGGAAGGGCCCAGCGCATCGCTGTGACGGACCACGAAAGCTTTGATGACGTGAACGCGGCCGTCGGCGAGCTGCGGGGAGAGGGTCAGCTCGATCCTTTCCCGCGCGTGACGGATCTTGTCGGCGCTGAGCGGATCGATCTCGTCGCCGAGCAACTCGACCGTCCGGTCGAACGCTTTGTGCGCGTTCTGGAGCAGCACGGAGTTGGAGGCGGGGGTGATCACGGGTCGTCTGGTTGGGTGCGTCTATAGGCTCAGGTGAGAACTTCGGTGGCCGCGGGGTCCAGCGGAAGCGAGACGGATCGGCCGGTGCGTGCGGAAACCTGGGCCGCCCAGCCGACGTCGGCGATCGGCGCGCTGTTGGTGAAACCGAGCGGGCTGCGGCGGCCCGTGGTTGCGCACGAGAGGAAGTGCGCGACGGCTTCACGCGTCTGGTGATGGATGACGTTGCCGCTGTCGGGGGTTGTCGTCTGCTGTGGCCAGGCGAATTCCGTCGTGCGCTGCTCGGCGCATTTTGCCTGGTCGAGCGGCCAGATCCACTTGCCATCGGCGTGCCGGCTCGACCAGTAGCGGACTTTCTGCGGCCGGTCTTGTCCGCTGTCGAAGACGAAGCCGCCGTGGGTGCCGTAGAGGTTGTGGTGGGCGTCGTAGCCATTGCCGTTGTCGATGTTGCCCAGGCACGTGCCGGTGGCGCCGTTGTCGTATCGGACCTGGATATTCCAGATTGCGTCAGGCTCGAACGGGCGCACCTTCGCCTTCGCGCTCGTCGCGAAGACGCTTGTGGGGCGGGCGCCGTTCGCATCCATGAGCCAGTGCATCACGCTCAGCGCGTGAACGACGCCCATGCCAATGGCGTCGCCCATGAGTTCGCGGCTGAGCTTCCAGACTTTGTGCCCGGTGATGTCCACCGCGTGGCGGTAGTTGATCTGCACCTGGGTGAGCTGCCCGAAGAGCCCGTCAGCGACCATCTTTCGGAGCCGCTGCTCCATCTCGTCGAAATACAGGATGTAGTCCACGTAGGTGATCAGTGCCGGGTTCTGGCGTTCGAGCGCGAGTTGCCGGCGATATTGCTGATAGTCCGTGGCACAGGGTTTTTCGCAGAAGACATGCTTGCCCGCCTCGAGCGCGGAGATGGTCTGCGCGCCGTGCAGGGCGTTCGGGCTGCAGACGAAGACGGCTTGCACCCGGACGTCGTCAACCAGGTCCTGATAGCTCGCTCGGAAACGGTCGGCGGGGAGCCCGATCGAGCCCAGCGCCTCGGCGGCTTTGGTCCGGTCGCGCTGGTGAAGCGCGACGACGCGGGCGTTGGGGTGGTTGTTGACCTCGCGCAGAAGCGCCCGGCCCATCCAGCCCGCACCCACGAATCCGACGCCCAGTTTTTCCATCGCGTCCCTGCCCTGGACGGAGACCCTAACCCGGCTCATTTAATATTGAAAGAAAATTTATTGCAGTATTTCAGGTAAAACGATATGTTATCGGCATCATGATCAAGAAGCTTTCCGAACATTCGGTCATGAGCCTGCTCTCGCAACGGCGGATGGCGTCGGTGCCGATGATCGCCAGCGACCTGGCAATCCCTGAGCCGACGGCGGTAGGTGTGTTGTCCCGGCTCTTTGAACGCGGGGTGGTCTGCCGGCGCGAAGTTTCGACGGGGCAACGCGGCCGCCCCAGTTACGTCTACGGCATCCGGCTCCCAAAGCGGCTGGCGGCGTTTCATTTCGACGGCACGCAACTGGCGGCGGGAATCCTCGACCAGGAACTAACGCTGCTGGTGAGTGAGACGGTGAATGTTCCGCGGCTGACCAGGCCGAAACAGGCAGCGGCGCTGGTGAGGGAGACGCTGTACACGCTGGCGGGGCGCGCGTCGATCCGGCTGGACGAGGATCTGCTGGGCGCGGCGGTTTCGATCAACGCGATCCGGACGAGCGGTTCGGGGCTGACAAGCAGCGTGCTGCCGTGGGTGGACCAGACGACGGAGCGGATCTTCACGACGGAAGTCGGCGTGCCGGTGCGGCTGCTGGGAAATCCGCAGGTGGTTGCGGAGTATCAATGCCTTCAGGGCGCGCCGCCGAACACCATGGCATACCTGCACGCCGGTGACGGCGTCAGCGGACACTTCTGCGCCTTCGGGCGGGCTTATCGTGGGGCGAACGACCGCTCGGGCGAACTGGGGCACATGACGATGGATCCGAACGGCCCGGCGTGCGGATGTGGGCGGCGCGGCTGTCTGGAGGCGCTATGCAGCGGGCCGGCGATCGCGCGTCAGGTGCGCGAAGCAGGGGCGCGCCCAAAGGCACCCGCGTGGTTGCGCCGGGCGAGGAAGTCGGCGGCGCCGCGCGCACTCGTCGAGCTGCTGTGGCAGGAGTGGCAGCGCAAAGAGCCCGCAGCGCATGCGCTGATGAACCCTGTGCTCGACTACCTGGCGTGGGGCTTGGGGCTGCTCGTCAATCTGCTGGACCCCGAGCTGATCGTCGCGGGAGGCTATGTCCTGCAGAACAAGCCGGAGTGGATGCAGGAGGTGACGCGGCGCGCCAAACCGTGGATTCTTTACGGCGAGGATCGGGAGCTGGCGCTGGCCGCTTCGCAGGCGGCGCCACAGGACTACCTGCGCGTGATCGCCACCCAATACCACCTCAGGGGGCGAGCCTGAGCGCTGGGCGGGAACAATCATGGACACAATGGGACGCTGCTCATCGCCGTATTTCAATGATCCGCGCAGAGTCGGCACGAACGTGTGATTCACGCTACCATCTCCCAAATGCTCCCTCCCACCCGACTTTACCGCCATGACGAGCTTCAGATCTGGCGCCCCTACGGCGTTGACGTTGACGAGAAGGGCTGGCTGTGGGAAGGCTGCGGCGCTGACCTGGCCGCCCATCATCTGGGCAGCGGCGAGATGCGCACCGTCAATCTCCCGGAAATGGACAACACCCCCGCCTACCAGGTCTTCTGCTGGCACGGCAAGCTCGTGATCACGCTGGGCGAGAAGCCGTTCTACGTCGTCTACGATCCTGCCGCGCATGACGCACGGCGCGTCCCCATTCCCGGACCGCGCCCGATCGTCTGGTACGGCACGAAGACGCCAGGCGACAAGGTGATGCTCTTCGACCGCGCCAACTCCCACGCGCTGATGCTGGACGCGCCCGACGCACAGCCGCGCATCGTGCACTGCCGCTATGAAGGCGATTTCGCCGCCGGAGCCGTCGATGCGGATGGCCTGGTCAATATCTTCCTCCCCGACCCCCCGCGCCTGCTGCGCTTCGATCCGCTTTCGGAAACATTCGTCTCCATCGTGGACGTCCCGGGGCCCGAGGCTGGACTGTCGGGCCGCGTGGATGTGGACGGGGTCCTCTACTGCGCCGACTCGGCGGGCGGGCGACTGCTGCCGTTCGAGCGCGCGACCGGGCGGTGGCTCGACCCCATCCCCACCCCGGACTATGGAAAGGTCTACGGCTTCATCGGCGGCGGCTTCGGCTGCGGCGGCAAGTGCTACTACTGCCTCAGCACGTATGCCCACCGCAGCCGCCTCGACACCAAAACCGGAAAGCTCATCTCTCCGCCGCCCGGAGCCAAGCTGACGGTGGATGGTCGGGAACCGCGCTTCCTGGATCGCTTCCTGGTCTTCGACCCGCGCGACAAGAGCTTCGATTACCTCATCGCCCCGCCGCAACCCGACGGCGTCCCGCTCCTCTGCTACAGCTGGACCGACGGCTTTCGCTTCGCAATTACCGGACATATCCAGCCGTTCGACGAAACGAAACAAGCCGGGACCGGGCCGGGCGCATGGATCGTGCTGGAGTCCACCGAGAGGTGATCCGCCGCAGCGGCGTCGCCGTGCGGGTACAGCCCCTCATTCAGTTGATTTAATGCGCTTTCTGCGGACGATGTGCCGCCACATGACGCCGCGTGGGCGCGGCGGCTAAACCGGTAGACCGAACATCACCGGGCGCCGGGGGTGCACGCCGGCGCGGCACTGCATGAGGTTCACATGAGCAAGACCGTTCTCTCGTTCCTCGCTCACCCCGATGACGCGGAGTTTCTTTGCGCCGGCACGCTGATCCGCCTCAAGGACGCCGGGTGGCACGTGCACATCGCCACCGCGACGCCCGGCGACTGCGGCACGATGGTCGAAGACGCCTGGCAGATCTCCGCCATCCGCACCCGCGAGGGCGCGAAGGCCGCCAGCCTTATCGGCGCCACCTATCACTGCATTGACGAGCGCGACGGCATGGTCGTCTACGACAAGCCCACCCTGCACAAGACGATCGACCTGTTCCGGCGTATCGCGCCCGATCTCGTCTTCACCCACGCGCCCAAGGACTACATGATGGACCATGAGATGGTCTCGATTTTGGCGCGCTCGGCCAGCTTCATCTACGGCGCCCCCAACGTCTCGCTTTGGCCGCTGCGCGAGGGCTCGCACGTTCCCCACCTGTACTACTGCGACCCCGCCGAGGGCATCGACCCCACCGGCCAACCCGTCAAGCCGACCACCTACATCGACGTGACCAAGCAGGCGCCGCGCAAGGCCGAGATGCTCGCCGCCCACGCCAGCCAGCGCGAGTGGCTGCGGGCCCATCATGGAATGGACGAATATGTCGAGTCGATGAAGCGGCACGACGCCGAGCGCGGCAAGCAGGCCGGGTCAGAATACGCCGAGGCGTTCATCCAGCATCTCGGCCACGCCTACCCGCACAACGATCTGCTCGTCGAGCTGTTTGGCAAGGAGAAAAAGTAATGGCAAGGCCGATCAGCAAAGTCGCCCCCGAATGGTGGGACTACACCACCCTCGACGCCAAGCTGATGGAGGACGCGGCGCGGATCAAGGAGAAGGACCTGCTGCAGCTGGCCCGCCCCGGCTTCAGGATCAGCTTCTACGAGACGCTCGAGGAGTTCTATCTCGCCGAGGCGCTGGAATACATCGAGGCGTGGCGGCTGGCGACGAGCGACAATCCCACCGGCATCTGCGGGCCAATCGGTCCGACCGAGCAGCTTCCGCTGGTCGCCCGTATCGTCAACGCGCTGGAGCTGAAGCTTCACAACGCACACTTCTGGGGGATGGACGAATGGGTCGAAGACGGCAAGCCGGTGCCGGTCAAGCACCCGCTCTCCTTCGCCAAAGCAGACCTGGAGCTCTGCTTCAACCGCATCGACAAGCGCCTGCGCATGCCCGACTCGCATCTGCATTTCCCCACGGGCGACCTCGACGCCTACACCCGCAGCTACGATCAGGTGCGCTGCGTTGTGATGCAGGGCGGCCAGGGGGAAGTGAAGCACTGGGCCTTCAACGACCCGCCGCGCCGCAAGGGAAAGTTCAAGGATGCCCCGCCAAGCCCCGCGGAGTATCGCAAGCTCAAGGCCCGAGTCACCGACCTGCACCCCATGACCGTCATTCAGAACGCGCGCACGTCCGGCGGGGGTTACGTCGCCGGCGTTCCCGTGCAGGCCGCCACCGTCGGCCCTGTCGAAACGTGGAAGTCCGACCGCGTCTCCATCTGGCACGCGGGCATGCACGATAATCCCTTCGGCATGCGTCTCACCGCGCTCATGATCTCCAAGCGCGTCCCCGACTCCTCGACGCCGATGTCGCTCCTGGCCGATCACCCCGACGTTCACTTCCATTACTACCGCAAGGGCATCGGCCGGGTCGAAGCGGAAATGCACTGACGCGCGACCGGTCAACCGTGGCACGGGCGACCCGCCCGTCGTAACGAAACCAATGAGAACACTCTCGGCACCCCAAGCCAGATTCACCAACCC
>JBBRCX010000117.1:0-12347 GCA_038204465.1 Tepidisphaerales bacterium
TGAAACGCGACCACTTGCGGAATGGGAATTCGGTCTCGTCCGGATCGAGAATGCGAAGCAGGATCGTCTCATGCCGGTCATGCCGCAGCCGGGCCAGTCCTTCACGAAGCTTTGCGCACGGCGTGAGAAAATCCGAGACGATCAAGACGAGCGAGCGCCTGCCCAGGCGGTCGGCGGCCTCCTGGACCGCGGTGCTGAAGCCAGCCTCGCCTTCGGGGGCCGCACGCTCCAGGAGATCGATCATGCGCGAAAGCTGTGCAGTGCCGGCCCGCGGGGCGAGCCACGAGGTAAGGCGCTTTGCGAACAATCCGAGCCCAACGCTCTCAGTCTGGCCGAGCATCAGATATGCCAGCGATGCAACCAACTTTGCCGCATAATCAAATTTGCCGCCGGATCCTTTTCCGTACGCCATCGATCCGCTGGTGTCGAGCAGCAGGGCGCAGCGCAGGTTCGTCTCCTCGTCGTACTCGCGGATGTAGGGGCGGTCCGTGCGTCCCAGCACGCGCCAATCGAGCCTGCGGGGATCGTCGCCAGGAGTATAGAAGCGATGCTGGCGGAACTCGACACTCGCGCCTTTCACCGGACTGCGGTGCTGGCCGGTGATGCTGCCTTCCACGACGCGGCGGGCTGACAATTGAAGATGGTCGA
The DNA here is from genome assembly GCA_038204465.1 of Tepidisphaerales bacterium. GTDB lineage: Bacteria > Planctomycetota > Phycisphaerae > Tepidisphaerales > Tepidisphaeraceae > JBBRCX01. Next base: position 649 of record JBBRCX010000117.1, read on the forward strand.
GCCGCTCCACGAGATTTGGATCAAGGTAACGGCTGACGAAACTCATGTTTTCCTGGAAGCGAAAGGATTCCTATTGCGGAGCGATGACCCGCGTAAGTGAGTTGATGCTGCGCGGCGGAGCTTGATGAATGGCCTGGTACAGCAACAATCCAAGGGCAAGACCGATGGCTGCAACGAACCCGGCGCCTGCCAACGAGCGTCGGCGGCGCCAGCGGTCGCCATCATCGCGGCGCTTCTGGGGGCGGGGTGCGTCGCGCGACTCGACTAAGATGGTCAGCATTGCTGCGAGGGCGCGCAACTGCATCGGTTGCTGCGACGACGACAGCATCTGTCCGGCAGCATTCCCAGCGGCGCCGCACGCCGCGGCGGATTCAGTTAGAAGATGGGTGATCGCGGATACGTCTTCTTCCGGATCGTTGTAGAGCAATGGGCTGACCCCCGTGAGCCGAACACTGCCGCTCTGATCGACGATGACATTTCCACTTTTGATTGCCCCATGCACGATGCCCAGCAGGTGCAGCGCCTCAACGCTCAGGATCAATTCACGCGACAAAACGGCAAAGTCTTTCGGTGCATGGCAGTTAGCGGCCGCATGCTCCAGGAACGGCCGGCCCCCGACGTACTCCCAGATGAGATATGCGTGCTCGCCTTCAACGCCAACTCCAAAGAGGTTTGCGACGCGCGCGTGGGCAAGTTCGCGGACGCGCTGCAGTCGCTCGCGGATACTGGGATGAAGTAATCCTCGAAGCAGGCAGTCGTCTTCCATCCGCTTGAGCACGACGCTGCGGCCACCGGGACCGATCGCGAGGAAGGTGTTGCCGGAGAGCGCGCGTTCGATCTCGCAGCCGCAGATCTGCCGGGGGGCAGTCGCGGTGAAATCGGCGGGCGCTGGGTCAGAGGTTGCGTGCATGAGGGGACGATCTTAGCACAAGCGAATCGAGGCGATGCATCGGCCGGTGGCGGCTGGAGCTAAAGAAGGCGTTCCCCCTTGCCGCGCGGGATGAGGGTCATGATCTTTTCAATAATCTGATCGACGGAGACGCCCTCAGCTTCGGCGTTAAAATTCAGGATGATTCGGTGACGCAGCACTGGTCCGGCGACTGCTTCGATGTCTTCGATGGTTACGTAGAGCCGTCCGTGCATCAGCGCCCGCGCCTTTCCAGCGAGCAGCATGTACTGTCCCGCGCGCGGCCCTGCGCCCCAACTCAGCCAATGGCGGACGAAATCCGAAGCGCCCGGCTCGTTGGGCCGGGTGGCTCGGACCAGATCGAGTGCGAAGTGATAAACATGATCGCCGACGGGAACGCGCCGCACGATCTCCTGGAGCCGGAGAATCTGCTGTGCGTTGATGACACTGTTCACGGCGCCAACTCGAACGCCGGTCGTCCTCCGCAGGACCTCCAGTTCCTCCTCGCGCTTCGGGTAATGCACCATTACCATGAACATGAAGCGATCGAGCTGCGCCTCGGGCAGCGGGTAGGTGCCTTCCTGCTCGATCGGATTCTGCGTGGCGAGCACGAAAAATGGCTGAGGAAGCTTGAGTTGCTTGCCGGCGGCGGTCACCTGATGTTCCTGCATCGCCTCGAGCAGGGCTGCCTGAGTCTTGGGCGGCGTGCGGTTGATCTCGTCGGCGAGCAGCAGGTTTGCGAAGATCGGACCGGGGAGGAATTCGAAGCGCCGCCGACCGGTATCCGGGTCCTCTTGCAGGATATCCGTGCCGGTGATGTCGGACGGCATGAGGTCAGGCGTGAACTGGATGCGCTGAAATGACAAGTCCATCGTCTGCGCCAGCGTGGAAACGAGCAGCGTCTTGGCCAGTCCTGGAACGCCCTGGACGATGCAGTGCCCCTGGGCGAAGATCGCGATGAGGATCTGCTCGATGACGGGCCCCTGCCCGACAATCACCTTCGCCAGCTCGGCCTGCAGCGCCCGATAAGAATCGGCCAGGTGCCTGGCCGCTTCAACATCGGAAGACGCTGGACCCTCGGCCGCGGGCGGTATCGCCGTACCGGCCGGATCGGATCCAGTCTGTCCCGGCTTTGCCGCAGCCCTTCCTCGGTTCACGATGCGCCCCCCGCCGCCCCCGCTTTTCTCTGCACGCGGATCGATTGAATGATCGCGCTCCCGCCCTTGTCCAATTCGCCGCGGATAAATCGCACGCCAACATACCGCGGCTGCTCCGGCGCTAGCCCATGCACTCCGGACCACAACGGTTTACCGGTTCCATCAGCATTCACAATTGCGACGTCGCGCCCCACCGCGATGCGCACCCGCACAGTGCCCTCCACCGGTGCCCCCGCGACCTGGCTCTGACCGTTCACCACCACAGCCGGACGATTTCCCTTCAGCAGCCACACCACTTCGCGCGGACTCGTCGCCCGATCCTGACTGAAATCACTCGAATCGGAAACGAAAACTTCAACGACGCCCGCATCCGCGCCCGGCGGCGCCGCAACGAGAGCCTGAACCTCGAACGGTCCCGCGGCACTCAGCGGCTCCGCGATCACAACCCCGCCACCTGAATATCGACTCTTCTGCGCGCTCGCGCCCGCGCGCAGCCCGTTCGAGAAATCGAGCGGAAGCTCACCGATGATGCGCCAGCCTTCGGGGACGCCCCCTTCGAAACTGGCGCTGGGTCCATTCGCGGAGAAATAGTTTCCCGCCAAATCTTCAATCTCATTGCGGCCTGCCTGCCCCCCGCGGGTCAGCAGGTACGCCACAATCCCGAGCACGCCGAGAATGACGAGCGCCGATCCGATCGCGACGATCGTCGCAGCGGAGACCGGCCGTCGCTGGCCAGCGTGTTCATTCAGGTTTTGAAAGAGCTTGCGGGTGAACTCGGGGCCGGCCCGTACGGAGCGGAAGGAATTGCCGCTGGCCAGATGCTCGCGCGCTTCGCAAAGCAGCCGGTATTCATCCGCCTCGGGCCCGTCTGCGCGGAGCTTCGACAGCGCCTGGCGCCACTGAGGACTACCAGGCCCGGCCCGCAAAGCGTCCGTCAGGAGCTGAAAGAAGGGATCGGCCTCGACGTTGCTGGACATTCGCACCCTCTGCTCCAATTCCTCAAGGAACGCTTGATGACGCAGCGCTGCCTCGTTCGCCACCGACCGCGCGCGTCAAACGCTTGAGACCATGGAACATCCTGGACCGCAGCGTCACTGCGCGGGTCCCGGTGATTGCTTCCATCTCGGCGTAGGAAAGGTCCTGGAAGATGCCGAGGACGATGACTTCCTTCTGATCGGTCGGGAGTCCTTCCAGGGCGGTCAGCACCCGCGCGATCTCCTCCTGCCGCTCCACGTCGTCGGTGGCCCTCGCGGCGACCTGATAGGGATCGCCACTCATCTCGATTCCCTCGAGGTTCAACTCGGTAAGATTGCGAATGGGGCTGCGCTTGCGGCGGCGCGACTGGTTAATGGCGAGGTTGCGCGTGATGGTAAAAAGCCAGGTGGAGAATTTCTGCGGATATCGATAGGTGGCCGCGAACCGAAAGGCGCGAAGGAACACTTCCTGTCCAATCGATTCCACATCCTCCAGGTTGCCGAGCATGCGGTACAGATAAGAAAGGACCGAAGCACTGTAGCGTTCGTACAGGAGCGAAAAAGCCTGCCTGTCTCCCTCCTGCGTGCGGCGCATCAGTTCTTCGTCGGAGGCCCGACCCAGCGCGACAGCCTGGAGGTCTTCGGCTGAAGGGGAAGGATTCGGAGGCCGCACCGGCTTTCGCGGCGGCCTGGGCTTGTCCGCCTGGCGTTGCTGCATTCGGGCTCCGTCGACCCCTTTCTCATCGCGCCGCTGAAGGTCGCACCACGGGTCGATGGTAGTGCCGCGCGGCGCGAAGCGTCAACGGGACCCGTTTGTTGCCGCCGAGAGCGGCCGCGCCCCGCCCATCGAGCGTTCCAGGCGATCGAGTTTCTGGTGCAATTGCATGATCTCGTACTGCGCCTTGAGATTCACCTGATAGTCGAGGTCGGCCTTGATTCGATCTTTCGTTCCCTGCCGGTTCTGGCTCATCATGATGATTGGCGCCGAGTACGCCGCCTGAAACGACAGCGCCAGGTTCAGCAGGATGAATGGATAGGGGTCCCACCGCTGTACCCATGCCATCACATTCAGCGTGACCCAGCACAGGAGGATCACGCTCTGCACGATAATGAACGGCCAACTTCCCATCACCGAGGCGAAGCCATCGGCGATGCGCTGGCCGGGCGTAAGCGTCTCGTCGGAAACGACATTAGCGTTGGTTACCCCGCGTAAGCGTTCCAGCGTTTCACGCTGCCGATGGCCCAGAACACTGATGATCAATACCGATGCGGTCTGGTGCCGTTGCAGGAACTGGAGGAATTGGGCGCGGCCCAGCGCGAGAAGCGTGCAATCGCTCTGGGCGCGGGCGGTAGCGGTACGAGGGCCGTCATCGAGCAGCGAAATCTCCCCAAAAAACTGGCCGGGGCCGAGAGACGCCAGGACCATCTCCTTGCCGTTCTCGTCCGGGTAGGTAAGGCCGACATTACCGTGCTGCACGATGAAGAAGTCGTTGCCTACGTCGCCAATCCAGAAGATCGGCTGCTGGGCTTCAACCCGCACCGTTTTCAGCAGCGCGCCGAGGTCCTGAAGCTGCTCGGGAGAAAGCTTGCTGAATAGTGGAATGTTGGCGAGAAGTTGATTGTCCATGACTCCTCATGTCGAGCGCGCTTCATCGGCATCGGGATCGCCGGATGTTTTCGCCAGCACGGCGTGCAGGCGGTCCACCTTCGCATGCAGCTCCATGATCTCCAGCTGCGCCTTGCGGTTTACCTGGTAATCGAGATCAGCCTTGATGGAGTCGCGCTCCGCCTGGCGCTTCTGGCTGTTCAGGACGAACATCGAAAGCACGATTGCTTCAAGGGTCACCAGAAAGCCGAGCCAGAAGAACGTCGGAGGGGCGTCGAGAAGAGAGACCGCCGGAATTCCCTTTGGGTCTGCACGGTGCGCGGCAGCGTAGCGATACGAGTTAATGCTGATCCAGGCGATGAAGAACAGCAGGTTCGCGAGCAGGAAGATTTCACTGGCGCCGACCGCCGCAACACGCTGAAAGAGGCGCTGGGTTCGCGTGAGTTTTTCGTCCACCGCCTCGTTGACGTTGCGCAGGCCGCGAAGCCGCTCGACGGTTTCGCGTTGCCGCCGGCCAAGGACGGTCATCATGTGAATGGCCGACGACGGGTGCTTCATCACAAAGCTGTGGAAGGCGTCACGGCCAAGCGCCAACAGGACAACCGTCGTTTCGCCCCGGGCGGTTGCCGTCCGGCGGCCTCCGTCGAGGAGCGACAACTCGCCGAAGAAATCTCCCGGGCCCATCGTGGCCAGTGTCACTTCCTTACCGCTTTCGTCGGGCACGCTGATGGTGACGGTCCCGTCGCGGATGACAAAGAACTCATCGCCCTTCTCGCCGATCCAGAAGATAGGGGTGTTGGCGTCCACCTCGCGCGGCTGCATCAACCCCTGCAGGTCAGCGCGGTCGGCAGGCGACAGCTTGGCAAACAACGGGATCGTCGCGAGCAGGTCCGATTCCACGAAAAGATTCAACCGATTGCTTCCTGAGAAAGCAACGGAGGGCAGCATTGCTGCCTGAATACCGCGACGGGCAACGTTTGTTCGGTCGTGGTGCTGGCGGAAAATTGGCAACCGCCCTTGACTTGGTTGAATAAAGAATGTAAAATGAGTAATAGTGTCTTGGCTCTCGCCAAGTTGCTCTTTGACAAGTGAAGAAGATATGCATCCCGAGATCTACGTCGAACTGGATCGGCTGCGGCTGAGCGGGGGGGGGCGGCAAGAGACCGGTCTTGGCGTGTGCGCTGAGGACAGGGCCTCGCGGTCCGCAACGGTCCACCAAAACCCTCAAAACCCCACCAAAGCCCACAATGGATTTCGTCGCCTGTTTCCCGGCGTCCCGTCCGTACAGATTGAGTGAGGCGGGTGGCTCCACTGACGGGGATGAGTCAGAGGGCAATGCCGGCGGCAGGAGGTCGGAGTGGCCAATGGTTGCGGACCATCTATACTCTACGGCCTCATGGCAATGGAGCAGTTCGACTCTCGTTGCCCTGGAGCACACGATGGCCAGCGACTATCAACCGAAAAAAATCGTCCTCGCCTACTCCGGCGGGCTGGATACGTCAGTCATCCTACCCTGGCTCAAGGACCGTTATCCTGGCGTAAAGCTGGTCGCCTTCGCGGCGGAGCTTGGACAGGGCGATGAGCTGAAAGGAATCGAGGACAAGGCGCGCAAGAGCGGCGCTGATGAGGTCATCATCAAAGACCTGAGCCGCGAGTTCGCGGAGGACTTCTGCTTCCCGATGCTCCGGGCCCACGCGATTTACGAGAGCGACTACCTGCTCGGCACCAGTATCGCCCGGCCGATCATCGCCAAGCACCAGGTGGAAGTGGCACACGCGACCGGCGCCGACGCGGTCGGGCATGGGGCAACCTCGAAGGGCAACGACCAGGTTCGCTTCGAGCTGACGTATATGGCGCTCGACCCGAACTTAAAGATCATCGCGCCGTGGAAGGACCCGGGCTTCGAGCTTCGCGACCGCGAGAGCGCGATCGAGTATGCGAACAAGAAAGGCGTGCCCGTCGAGCAGAGCAAGACGAAGATTTACTCGCGCGACCGCAACCTATGGCACATCAGCCACGAAGGGGCTGACCTCGAGTCGCCGGGTAATGAGCCGAAGGATGAACTGTGGATGATGTCGGTCCCGGTCAGCAAGGCGCCGAACGAGCCGGAGTACGTGACGGTGGAGTTCGAGGGAGGGAACCCGGTTGCGGTAAACGGCGAGAAGCTTTCGGGCGACCGGCTGGTGAAAACACTCAACGAGATGGGCGGGCGGCACGCGGTCGGGCAGACGCAGCTTGCGGAGAATCGGCTGGTTGGAATGAAGTCGCGCGGCGCGTACGAGACGCCCGGCGGAACGATCCTCTATGAGGCGCATAAGGCGCTGGAGCAGATCTGCATCGAGCGCGACACGTATCATTACAAGCAGCAGGTAGCGCTGCGGTATGCAGAGTTGGTTTACAACGGGCAGTGGTTCCACCCGCTGCGCGAGGCGCTGCAGACATTCGTCGATCACACGCAGGCGGCCTTGAGCGGGCAATGCAAGGTGAAGCTGTTCAAGGGCCGGGCCACCGCCGCCGGCGTTACCAGTCCATACAGTTTGTATGATCCGCAGCTCGCGAGCTTCAGCATGGAAGGCTACGACGTGACGGCCGCCCGCGGATTCATCGATCTGTTCGGACTGCCGATGAAAGTCGCGTCGCAGGCGAGACGGTGGTAGCGGCGCCTGCGGAGTTTCCGATCGCGCCCCAAGCGAGCGGGTTTCAGTTGAACGCTTCCGCCTCTTTCAATGTATGCAATGCATGATCACTCACGTTCCGCTCGCGCGCCGCTCGTCCCACCGGGCGGGATCGACTGCCACGCGCGAGACATGACCGCGACGTTTTCGGCGGATGTCCCGCTGAAGATCGCGCAGCGGCGGCTAAGGGAGCTTGACCAGTGGCTGCCGATCGATGGGAATCCTGATACCCCTCTGGGACAGCTCGTCTCGGAGAATTCGAGCGGCGCCTTGCGGCTCGGTTACGGCGCATGGCGCGATCTGCTGCTTGGCGTGCAGTTTCATAACGGTCGGGGCGAGCTGGTGACAGCCGGGGGGCGCACCGTCAAGAACGTCGCAGGCTATGACCTGACCAAGTTCATGGTTGGGCAGCACGGCGTCTTCGGCACATTGCTGACGCTAACGGTTCGTACCTATCGCCGCCCGGACGGCGCGTTGCTCACTCGATATGCGCCGGACTCGAGGCTCGTGAATCGCCTCCTGCCGACGCCATTGCGGCCGCAGTGGGCATTGCTGAGCACCGATGCCCTCCTGCTGGGATATCTCGGGGATCAACCAACGCTCGATTATTACCGCAGGAGCCTGCCGCAGACGGATCCGGCCGAAATGACTCCGAGATCTCTCGACGATGACGTCGCGCATCGGGCGGCACTGTGGAAAGCGAGCGGACCCGCCGCATTTCGAGCATCGATACCGCCGGCACGAATTCATGAGTTCATTCAGAATGGGCACCCCGAAACATGGGTTGCGGACGCGGCGTTTGGAATCGTCCTCGGCAACGCGCCAGAGCCGGCCGCGATTGAGCCGCTGCGCGCAGCGGCTGAAGCCACTGGAGGAACCTTGCAGACGATCGCTGACGCGTTCGACTTCTCGACAAACCCGATCGAGCGACAAATAATTGAGCGTCTCAAGCACGCGTTTGATCCTGACGGAAAGCTTCCTCCTTTACCCCGGCCATCGCCTTGAGCGATCCCATCACAACCGCCGCCGATCGAATTGCCGCCAGACCGGGCGATACCGGCGCGCGCCTGTCGCTCGACCCGCGCACGTATGATCGCGGGCTCGCCTGCGTCCATTGCGGCCTGTGCCTTCCCGCTTGCCCCACTTACACGCAGACCGGTCACGAAGCGGATTCTCCGCGCGGACGCATCCAGCTCATGCTCGGCCTCGCCGACGGGAAGATCGAGGCGACCGAGTCCGTGCGCAAGCATCTGGACCTGTGCCTCGACTGCCGCGGTTGCGAGACGGCCTGTCCAAGCGGCGTGGTCTATCACGAGCTGATCGAAGAGACGCGGGCCAGGCTCGCGTCATCGCAGGACATGTCGTTGCAGGGCCGGCTCATGCGGTGGATTTTCTTCCACATCTTCACGAAGCCGACCCGGCTGAAGATCGCGCTGCTCCCGCCTCGCCTGCTGCAGATGCTCGGCGTCTATCCGCTGCTGCGAAAGGCCGGGCTGTTCAAACTGCTGCCCAGCCAGCTTCGGAAGATGGAGCAGATGCTGCCGGCGAAAGGGAAACTGTGGCCGCGAACATTGCCGCAGCGCGTCCCGGCCCGCGCTGCCGGGCAATCCGGGAAGGAATTACGAGTCGGGTTCTTCCCTGGTTGCATCGGTTCGGTGATGTTCGAGAAGGTAAACCGGCAGGCCGTCGAACTGCTCGCCGCTGCCGGCGCCGACGTGCTGACGCCTCGGTCGCAGACGTGTTGCGGCGCGATCCATCATCACAACGGCGCCCATCATCCCGCGCAAAGGCTGGCCCGGCAGAACATCGATGCATTCCTGCCGCGCGACGCGGCCCCGCCTGATTTCATCACGACCAACATCGCCGGCTGCGGCGCGATGCTGCGCGATTACGACTTCCTGCTTCGCGATGATCCCGATTATTCCGAGCGCGCGAAGGAATTCTGCCAGCGGGTGCGCGACATCAGCGAAGTGCTGGTCGAAACGGGACTGCCGGAGCTGAAGTATCCCGTCGATCAAACCGTCACATACCACGATGCGTGCCATCTGGCCCACGCTCAGAAGGTTGTGACGCCGCCTCGGCAACTCCTCGCCGCGGTTCCCGGTCTGAAGGTGGTGCCGCTGCCGGAGAGCGACATCTGCTGCGGCGCCGCCGGCACATACAATCTCACCCAGCCGGAAATGGCGACCGACCTCGCGGCCCGCAAGCTCAACAACATCGCCTCCACCGCCGCCAACATCTGCGTCACCGGCAATGTCGGCTGCGCCATGCAGATTCAATCCGAAGCGGCCGCGCGCGGACAGAGCCTCACCGTCGTGCATCCGGTAGAGATCCTGTACGAGGCGGCTTTCGGTGAGACGACGTTGTCTTCGTCCAGGCGACGGGCCGGTTTGAAACCCATCCCAACAAATGTCATCAAGCCTTAGCTCGCGGCCGCGGGCTGGGGCGCGGCAGTTCTGCCCAACGTCGCCTTGGCTTTTTCCTGGCTGTCATACAGCGACTTGAAACCGACGAAATGCGGAATCGGCTGCGGCGGGCCACCGAATCGCGCATAGTGCGGGCGCTTGCCGCGAAGCATCATCGCGATCGCCTCGAATTGCACCGACTGATCGCCGTTGTAAATCGAATACGCGTCCGCGGCCCGGTACTCGAAGATCAGCGTGCGCCGGCCGCGCGCCGAGCGGTTCGGCAATGAACTGTGCGGCGTCATGCAGTGCATCAGGATCACGCTGCCGGCCGGCGCATCCAGCGAGATCGGCCGCCCATACCTTCCATCCGCGATCTCCTCGGTAATCATCCCGGCGAAGCTGCCATCCTGAAGGTAATGCTGGAAGAAATGGTGGTGATGTCGCGGCAGCACCTGCAGGCAGCCGTTGCCTTCGTCCGCGTCGTCGAGATAAACAAGAGTTGAAACCAGGTCGTTGTTCGTGTGCGGGAAGTAGCTCAGGTCCTGGTGCCAGTCGACCACCGAGCCAACCTTCGGCGGCTTCATGTTCAACTTGCTGTGGTGCATCCCGATATTGGGGCCGATCAGTTCCTCAATGCAGTCCAGCAGCTTCGGAGCGGTTGCAAGGTCGAAAAAGGCGCGGTGCTGAACGCACGGATTGTAAATGCGCCGCGGCACCCGCTGTCCGTCCACCGCCTCCGGCTCCAGCTCGAGGATCTTGTTCATGTCGGTCTTGCCGCCCAGCGCCTTCTCCGTCAATTCGCGGATCGCCCGATCCACTTCGCGCATCTCCTCCGCATGAAACAGCGCGCGAAGCACGACATATCCTTCCCTGTGATACTGCTCGAGCTGCTGATCCGTCAGATGACGCCCCATATCGACCTCCTCAAGCTCAAAAACAGCGGTTCATTTTCGCCAGTATAAGTCCCACCCCCTCTCACACAAATGCGGATAGAACGCAGGCCGCGTTCGATGACGTTCGATCCCACGTCACGCCTCAAAAACCCAACCCGACCCCATCCCGTCCCCATGATCCGCCCATCTAAACACCATCACTTCCCCGACTCGCTCCCAACGCCGCGCCGCTGACTCTCCAAACACGCTCCACGGACACGCCAAGCCTCCGCCACTGGAAGTCCACGTCTCTTCCGTTCCGCCCCATCCGGCGCCCGACGCCATGCCACGAATTGCGACCCGTCTTCCAGCACGAAAGCACAAACACAAGCGGTCCGCCCGGCTGGCGGGCCGAACGGGCGACGAATTGCAATGATCACCCAAGGTACGCCGCTTTTATTGCCGCGTCGTCATCCACAGCTTTTGGTCATAGCTCTGGGCCGCTCGTTCGATCGGCTGCCAACTTGCCAGTCCGCACAGGCGACAATCGACATTGGACTACCTGCGCTTCCGCTTCTTGTCTCGTGCGCGCTGCCATTGCCGGATGCGCCTTTGAACTTTGGCGGTGGTGGACTCCAGCCACTCAACGGCGCCGGGTGTTTCGTGCCAGCCTTCGGCGATCTGGTTAATGCAGACAACCGCTTCATCCTCGCTGCCTGGGCTGAAAGATGACGGAGACATTGGCGGCATCTGCGCCCTGCCCGTCAGCAGCGGCACCACAAACCGGTTGCGATGCTGTGCCTCGTCAAGCCGCTTTCTCACGTCAGGCGAGTCACCATTTCGACGATATTCCAGGAGCGTCCGCGTAAATGCCCATTCCGCGGCGAAATCATCCTTGTATGGCGAGCGGTTAAGCAGCGCATCCAGAAGGTCCAATCGATTCGCGTTCAGCAAGCATTGGGCTAAAGGACTGTTTCAAAAATAGTGCCTACGGTTAATGCAGGATTGAAAACCGGAGGCATGGATGCCAAAGCCGTTAGTGCCGGATGAGCTATGGGAATCGATCCAACCGCTTGTGCCCAAGCACAAAGCCCGACGCG
>JBBRCX010000118.1:0-12226 GCA_038204465.1 Tepidisphaerales bacterium
GCCCCTCTGTGAAACGATCCGCCTCTCTCATCTCTTTCAGAAACGCGTCGAGTTTGGCCTTGGCTACTTCGGTTGCCGCCTCCAGCTTGTCGGCATCACCGCCCGCGCTTTGAATGAGTTCATCCGTCTCGCGCTTGAGCGCTGCGAACTCCGCTTCCTTGGATCGTCCTTCTGTGCGCAGGTTGAGTTCTGCTGCTTGGGCGCGGAGGTTGTCGGCGGATTTATGGGCCTGTGCCTCACGTCCGGCCGTTTCTTCAGTTTTTGCCTTCTCTGCTTCGGTTACACGCGCAGTGGCATCTGCGGCAGCTTTCCCCGCATCAGCTCGCGTCTGATCCGGACTCTCTACCGCCTCTTGAATCTTTTTGGCTTCCTTCTCTGCCTGATCCGCGGCCTTCTGCAGCGCCGCGATCTTTTCATCCCATGAACGTTTGAAGGCGACGGTATCTGCCTCGTAGTCCCTTCCCTGCGCCCGTAAAGATGCCTCCAGGACCGCGAGCTTGTAATCTTCGAGGGAGCGGGCAATCTCCCTCTGCTTGTCTGCTTCCTGCTCAACTATGTCCGTCTGCTGCTTGTGGAACTCGACTTCCTTTTCCGCCTCGCGTGCCGGCCGCGCCGTCTGCACTGCCTTTAGTTCGGCGGTGCGAGTGACAATGTCTGTGTCTCGCTGGACGCGCTCCTGCTCATTCTTGACCGGCCGATTCTTCGCCTCGTCCACCGCAGCCCGTGCGTCCTTCTCCTGCTGATCCAGATGGGCAAGGAACTCTTTGCGCTCTGCCTCATGCACCGCACCGATGGCCCGTAACCGCGCAGTCTCGCCCTCCAAGACGATATCAGCCATGTGCTTCTGGTGTTCGTTCTCGGCGGCCTCCCTAGCATTATGACCAGCACCAACCTCACGCGTGACCGCCGCTTGGGCGCGTTGCTCGGCGGCGATGAGTCCTGTTCGTTCGGCCTCTACTTCAGGAAGGCGCTGCGTCTTGCTTAGTTGATGAACTCTTTCAAACTCGGCTCGTTTGGCACGGATCGCGAGCAGTGCTGCTGCTGCTGGATCTTGTCCTTCCTGTGCCGCTTCAAGGTTTAAGGCGCGTTTCTCGGCTTCGGCGTCCTCACGCATCCGCTGGATAGCTTTCCCGCGTTGTATGCCTTCCTCTGCTCGCTTCGAATCCCGCTCAGCCTCAAACTTCGTGTTATCGATTTTCGCCTGAGCGCCCGTCACTGCCTCATGCGCAAACGCCACCGCAGGTCCGAGAAGCGGAACTCCGCGCCGGGCGGCATTTATTTTGGCCTCATCCTCCACCAGCGCATCGAGGTTTCCAGCCGCTTTATGAATTGATTCATCGCGCGCGATTGAAAGCAGTTCTAATTGAATTTGCACAGCCTTGAGCGCGGCTATGGCGATGCCGGCAGGAGGTCCAATGGATTTCAAGCTACTGGCAATGCCCGATATGCCTCTGGATGTGGCAAGTTTGCCGAGTATATTGGCAAAATCCGTGCCTTTGGCTGTCGCATGTCCTAACTCCACTGACACCGCTTTGGCTTCGGCTGTTACCTTGCCAGCGGACTTTGCCGCCGCCTCCATTGTTGGAGCTACGCCCATTCCACCAGCGCCCGCCCCTGCTACCGCGAGATCGCCCATAGCGCGCCCAAGGTTCTGGTTAATCGTATTCCGCTGAGTGCGAAAACCCTGAGCTGCTCCCGGCGCAAGAGCACCCGCACCACGCGCCTGAGCCTCCTGCGCATTCAACGCCGCCAGTTCCTTCTGTAGCCGCTCCACCTCACGCTGCGCCGTGATGATCTGATCGACTTTGACGGGCACTGCCACCGGGTGGGCATTCAGTTCCGCGACTTCCCTGTCGATCTGGCGGGCACTGGTCACCACCTTTTCGACATTCATCTCGGATTTCATCCGGACGACTTCGGATGAGATTCGCTTTGCCTCCGCGTCAATGGTCTGAGCGCCTTGCTTCACGCCCGACGTATCCAGCTCGGCTTGTAGCTGAATGCGTCGCTGCTCCATGCCCTTGATCGCATTGTCGAGCAAACCCAACTGCTGCCGAGCCTCTTTCGTATCGCCCGTAGCGGCAACGTTCACCCGCTCGGCTTTCAGCTTCGCGATTTCTACATCGAGTTGGCGCACATCGGCCATCGCCTGATCGGCATTGATCTTGGCGTCTACCTGGATGTCTTTGGATGACAGGCGCTTCGCTTCCGCTTCAATCTTCGCGGCGCCCTCTTCTACGTTGGACGTATCGAGCCGCGCTTGTAGTTCAATGCGCTTCTGCTCCATGCCGTTTATTTCCGCTTCCAGCAGGGATAACTGCTGGCGTGCCTCGGTGGTATCGCCGGCTGCGGCGATGTTCACCTTTTCGGCATTCAGCGTGGCGATTTGCCGATCCAGCTCAGCAAGCTGTGCCTGCGCCGCGGCGGTATCGACTGCGACGGGAACGCCAACGGCCCCGGCACTGGCGATTGCAGCACCGCCCGCACCTGCGCCTGTGCCCTGTTGTACCTTCGAGGTATCGAGCCCCGCTTGTAGCTGAATGCGCTGCTGCTGCAATCCATTGATCGCGGAGTCCAACAATGACAACTGCTGACGTGCCTGAGAGGTATCAGCGCCGGCCGCGATAGTTACCCGCTCGGCGTTCAGCTTGGCGATTTCCTGATCCAGCGCTTTGAGCTGCGTTTGTGCCGCAGCGGTATCCACGACGACAGGAACACTCACTGCCTTCGGCGCTTGCTGTTTGATAACTGCTTCCGCATCGATCGGCTTCGATTGATCCGTGGCAATGCTTACAGGCATCCTCACGGCCTGTTTCATCGTCGCTACTTCGGCATCGATCTTTCGTGCCTCCGCCCGCACCTGCTCTATGTCGAACCCGACGGGGATCTTCACCTGAGCCGCCTTGGCCGCCGACACCTCCTGATTGATCTGCTGAACCTTCTGCGGGATGGTCTTCGCGTCGAATCCAACCGCCACTTCGGCCTTTATCTGATTGATGCGCGCAGCGGTGGCCTTCACCTCTGCCTCAGCGGCGCGAAGTTCGGCGCGCATTCCCGATATGCGCGCCATGATGTCGAATGTGATTCCCGAAGTGATAATGCTCATGGTGTCTTACGTGGAAGCCACAACGGAGCAAGTCCCGCCCGCTCCATCCGCTTCGCCTGCTTGCGGAGTTCGTCCTGCTTGTGGAGGGATTTAAGCTTGTCGGGTTTCGCGCCTGCGTCGATGCGCGCCATGTCAACCGCGTCCGACAGGCACTTGTCAAACACGTCGCCCGGCCAGGTCATTGGGTCATCATCGGGATGGAGCCAGCGCCGGATGAAATTGGCGTCCCCGAGCCAGTCACGGTCTCGCCAGGGTCGCCCACTGATAAAGGGTGGTCACCTTCCTTCGCCGGGCTGTTCACAATCTGTAGGTGGAGCACGCCCGCCGCCGCCTGCAACAATTCGTAGTCGCTCAATTGCAGCGCATCCACGTCCGCAGCCATTGCCTCCGGCTTGTCCTTCTGGAGCGAAAGCAGCACCGCCTCCATCTTTCCCTCGGGTGTGTTCACCCACTCGACTACGGCCTCATTCTCGATGGGCCGCGCATCGAATTCGTTCAGGGCTTTCAGCGCGTCTGTGCCCTTCACCTCCGCGATGGCGAGGTTGCGGTAGAGCTGCATCTTTCGATACAGCGCGAAGGCGTTGCGGAACCTGATGCGGTCTGAGGGTGAGAGACGCTTAAACGTAAGCGCACCATCCTCCCGGTTGAGCGTCACAGGCACGCTCGCTTCAGTTGTAGGCATGGGTTTTCAGGTGAGGGAGTGGGAAGGAAGGAATTACATTGTGGCCCAGGTCTCGGTGACAGTTCCGTTGAAGCGGTAAGCGTGTACGGCTTCGATTGCCGGGTCATCGAACGTATGGTCCAGATTGAAATCCGGGAAAATCGCGATGCCAGAAAGCGTGCAGCCAATTTCAAGCGTAAGGGTAATCGTGCTGCCATCAGGCGTAGGAGAGACGATGCCCGGTGCCGTTTCGGTAGTGCCCTTCAGCAGGAAGATACGAATATCCCCCGAGATGCCGATGCTGCCGCCGCGCCAACGGTCGAAACGATCCGAGCCGTAGCGGTTCGTGTTCTTGCTGCTCATCGCGCGGCGAATGGTGAAACCCTTCGCTGCGCCGCCGTGTCCGGTCGGTAATGTCACTGCCCCGTTGTAGCCACTCAGATCGGTCGCTGGCATGATGTTACTCCAATCTCAAAAAACGAATGTTGAGCGAAAAGGCGAATCAGGAATGTGGATCAGGCGTCGTCATCTGTGGCAGCACCAATAGGCTGGCCCGGTGCAGACTCCGTGGGCAGTTGCATCGGCTTCGCCTGCGGCGGCTTCCACTCGCCGGGCAGAGACACACTGTCGTCCTTGATGGCCTGAAACGAGTCCTCGACGATCTTGTAACCGGGGTCGCCAAGTCCGGCGTACCAGGCCTCCTGCCGCTTGCTGTCGAGCAGGATCTTCGCGGCATTCTTCATCTCCAGCAGCGTTCCAGGTCCGCGGCTTTCAAAGGTGGCCAGGCCGGGCGATGCTTCGACGGGTTTGCCGTCCTTATCGACGGCTTTCCATTTCCAGACGTAGGGCATGGGAATCTCCTGTAAGGGTCAGCTTGTGAGCGGCGCGCCGACAAAGCGCACCGTAACGGGAATAGTGATCGTGGTTTGGGTCCGCAACGCCCGACCCGATTCGTCGGTCGAGCCGATGAGCGGGTCAGCGGATATCTCACCTAGGAACACGTACGGGAACGATGCCGGCACGAGGCCCATGCTTGGCCCCGCGGCGTGCAGGGCATCGACAACAGCGGCCTCCAGCGGGTCATTCGCCACGGCCCGCAGATCGCGATGGGTGAGCGTTAGAACATAGAACTGCACGAGCTGCTTAGGCGTCCCGGCGGGCACGCCAGTGCGGAAGCTGTATCGTGGCGCGAGCGTGTAGCCGGAATAGACTCGCCTGCCGAACTTCAGATCCAGTTCGGGAAAGTCCGCGTCCTTCTTAGAGCTTTTTTCAGGAACGGCGGCAGGGCCCGTCAGCTTGATGCGGTTCGCTGGCTTTACCGTATCATTGACATAGGTATTAGCCTCCAGCAGCGCCCAAATCTTGTCGTAGATGGTGGTGAAGGGCTCTGCCATCTATGCCGCCGCCTGCTTGATTTGTTCGATGGTGCCAGTCGTCAAATCGGTTGCCATTTGCTGACGAGTCGCGGCGTCGGGAGGGACAAGGATCGGACGCGCGGGCATGAATCGGGTGCCGCCCTGGTGGAAGCGAGCGGTGCGGTCTGAGGTCCCAACCCGCACGCCGTTCGTGATGACCTGAAAAATGTTGCCGGGATTGCCGCGGCTCAGTGACTGCCGAAGCTTGCCGCTGAACACGAGGATTAACGAACCCGCGCCGCGGCGGCGTTTCAATAGGATGGTCGCTGGCTTCAGTGGTGCCCACCCGCCGCCGCCCACCGAGTTCGCATTGAACCGCTGCCGCATAGCGCCGAGGTACGTTTCGCCAGCCCGGTTGATACCCGCCCGAAACGCGCCGGTTTCGCTCTGGACGCCCTCATCGACGCGATGGAGAACGCTCACCATGCGCGAAGGGTCCATTTCGAAGGTAATGGAGAGGGTGGACATTACTGCGCGGCTTCGAAGATATCGACGTACCCGAACACGCCGAGCGGGAGCGTGCCGCCGCCGGCCGCAACCGTCATCACGATTTCCAGCACATCGCCAGCTACCACGGTCCCAGCGCCGGCGATAGTACCGGCAACGAGCGCCCGCGCAGCTTGGGCACTGCTCAACCCGATGGTGCCCGTGAGAACGGTTGTGCCGTTTTTCTTTACGTCGATCGTGACAGTGGCAGCACCGATGGCCGGTGTGATCGCCCCGAACTTCGCGGCTTGAATGACACCAGTAGCACCATGAACGGTGTAGATGACGCGCGTATCGGCGGCGGCGGTTGTGCCTGATGCCTGTGCGTAGTTGGCTCGGTGGGAGTGCTGGAGCTTGTCAGCAGTGATGGCCGCACCGGCAATGACAGCGGCATTGTCTACCGCACCGGCTGGAAGGTTGAAGCTCCCTGCGGATAATGATCCGCTGACGTAGAGATTGCCGGTTACTCGGCTCATGATTCACCTGCTCGCCTTCTGCGCGTTGAGAGACTTCGTGCCCGCGTAGCCCAATCCGCCCGCGCACCCGTCGATGGCCGGGTGCGCGAGCGGGGCGTAGGTTTACTTCTCCGGCTTCGGCGCCGATACCGACGTACGAGGGTTCGCCGTCGGCGCATGCACACTATGCTTCGCCGTATCGGCATCAGCGTTCGCCGTCGCTGCCGTGGCCGGATGCGGCGTGTGCGGGCGCGGGAGCGCGGTCACGTTCTCCGCTTCGCCGCCCACCGGGCCGGCCAGGGACGCCGTGATGGGCGCGATGGGCTCACCACCGGCGGCAAGGTGCTGGCGGTAGGCATCCTCCTTGGCCCTGATGTCATCGTGGATGTTCTGTTCCTTGATCTCCACGTCGCCGGGCCCGTAGTCCTTGCCACTGTGGGTGTAGGTCCGGAGAAGGTTGATTCTTGGCATGGGTTGTGCTCCTGCCCTGCGCAAAAGCGCAGAGCGGTTGATGGTGAAATGGGAAACTCAGATGGATTAGGCGATGCCGGTGATAACGCTGACCGCCTCGGGATCGGTGACGACGGCCAGCGAGGTTTGCCAGCCTTCGCCGTCGATTCGCGGGGGTTTGCGGTCCGGTACCGGCGTGGTCTTGATGACCCGGCCTGGTGCTGACTGCCCGGTCGTGCGGCCGATGGCGGTGTAGCCCAGGGTGTTCTGCTTGACGACGGGTTCCAGGTCGCCGCGTTCGATGCGCTCGTCGCGCCCGGTCGTGCAAACGAAGATCATCGTGTCGCGAGGCCAAATGTAGCCGTATGCCTGCTGCGTGAAGTAGACCCGGTCGTAGACCTCGATCGGCGGCAGCCCGTCGCGGGCGATCATCGCATTGACGCCCGCACGATCGACGTACGAAGCCAGCCCGGCGACCGTGCCGCTTACCAGCGAGACGAAACCACCGCGGGTCTGGATCTTCGTGTTGTTGGCCATGATGGTCAGTACATCGGTGGAGGTGATGATGCGACTGACCTTGTAGCCCTTATTCGCCAGGTAATTGCGCCGGGCCTGCATATCGACAAGCGGATCGTAGGTGTTGTTCGACCACGTTCCGCCGGCCGCCACGCGGGCGCCGGTTGGGTTGGGCAGGTTCACCACCTCGCGATAATTGTTATCGCCCAGCAGGATGATTTGCGCGTTTACCAGAGCCTGCGACCGCTGCAATTCGTTGTGCATCAGCAGCGGCTGATTGAGCGTCATTTCCGCCCAATTGGTGAGCATGGCGACCGCCGACATGAGCGGGCGGTTGACGTTGCCACCGAGAATCCCGGCCGTCCCGGTAAACTGCTCGAGAGTTCGGATCAGCGCGTCATAATCGGCGCTGGTGAACTGCGAGCCGATGTCGGAGTTGCCCAGGCTGACCTTGAAGGCGCCGCTGATGACGCCTCCCTTGATCTGTACCGGGCTATAACGCGTGCCTGCGTTGGCAACGATAGTCCGGTAGCGGATTCCCTCCTCGGTGTAATCGTTCACCGGCACCGGCCGCTCGGGCAGTAGGTCGGCGAGCAGGTAAGGGTTGTCCGGCAGGTTGCCGAACTGCGCCATGGGGTTGCTGACGACGTTGTTAAATGCGCCGCCCTGAATCATCGTTTCGACAAGACCTTTGATGTCCATTGGGGTGTCCTCTATTGGACGCCCACAGCAAGGGTGTCACAGCAGGAATGAGGTTTTGGAGCCGGGCGGGTGCTGTGCCCGCCCTTCGGGTTGGCCGACCCTGGCTCCGTGAGAACTCGGGTAAAAGGTGAATGGATGGGGAATCACTGAACGCCGACGATGCAGCGATACAGCGTGCGCAGCTTAGTGAGCAGGGCGGTAGGCGCCGCGCTGGTTCCCAGCACGCCAGCGGCGCCGAAGCCGGGCAGGTAATTCTCCGCGATGAGTGAGCCGTGCCGGCACAACTCGATGTCAGCGTTGAGCCGGACATTCGGGTTGTCGAACACGGTGAGGAAAATCTCATCGTCCGTCGATGCCGCCGGCCCGTACGCCGTGATTGCGTCGCGTTCCGCATAGGTACGACCTACGACGGTCCCGGAAGCGATGGCTTCGGTGCCATACATGCTGTAGGTGGCGACATCGCCTGCTGCCAGGGCGGTTGGCAGTGCTGCCACCGTCAACGCGGTGTCGCCGATCTTCGCATCCGCGGTGAGCTGTGCGACCTTGGCACCGCCAAAGTAAAGAACCGTCCCCGTTGGAATCAGCACGTTGCCAGCGGCGATGAGCGTAGTGTTCGCCAGCGCCGAGGGTGTCAGTGCGGTGACGGGAACGGAAGTCGCGGCGGCCGCCGCGCCGCCAGTGGCGACGGTGACGGTGACGCCGTACTGATCGGTGAACTGCGCGGGATCAAGTTTTGCTGGAACGGCGAGGATATGCTCGCGGTTACCAAAGTCCTTGAACCACGCCGGTGACGAACGAAGGTTGCCGATGAATTGAGTGCTTGGCATTGTATTGGTTCCTTGTGTTGGATGGTTGCCAGTCCGCTGGCGTGGCGGCTTACTTCGCCACGAGCGACGGGTATTTCTTGGCAATGACCTCCTGAGACGCCTCGTTGGCAATCTGCTCAGGGGTCTTTTTATCCTTGTCCTCCGGCGCGCCCGGCGTCTGCCGGCTGAGCTGCTGGATACCCGTCTGCTCGCCCAGCTTCGGAGTAGGCATGTTGCCCTCCAAAGCCCGGAAGATTTCAACGCACGTAGACATCCCCGCTTCCACCTTCGCACCACCATCTACGGGCGAGCGCGTGAGCTGGAACGCCGCGGTATCGACGCCCACAAACTTCGCCTGCAGTTTGTCGGCGATGGCTGGCGTGATGGCGCCGCTGGCGAGCACCTTGTCACGCTCGGACTTGAGCGCGAGGTTGAGGTAGTGCAGGTCGCGGTTGAGCACCGGCTGATCCTTCTCGCCATTGGTGCGCGAAAGTTGGAGAACCTTGTCCTGCAGCTCGCTCTTGAGCTTGTCGCGCTCGGTCTCTGCCGCGGTGGCGCGGGAGAGGACGGTCGCGATTTCGGGAGGCGGGCTCGCGACCTTGGCTGCCGTTTCGAGCTGCGCGATGAGAAAATCGGTTGTACTCGCCTCATCCGGCAATGCCGCCCCGGCGGGCAGCAGCTTTTGAAGGCGCTGGCGTTGTTCCGACGTGAGGGTCGGCATAGTAGAACTCCTATCAGCAGCCATGACATAAACAGGCGCGACGCTCTCCGGGCCGCTTGCTGAAGCGGAGAGCGCCACGAAACCCCCGAGCCCGGTAGCGACCGGATCGGGACATAGTGCGTTGTGTTCGATTACCTCGTCATAGACGTTGCCCCGCCCGTCCTTGTAGTTCTTCTTGATGCAGACGCTGGAATCGTTGCGGGCGGCGGCGAGGTGCGCGTCGGGCCCGATGAGCTGGTGCAGGCCGAATAGCGTGTCACCCTCGATCTTCGTTTCCAGAAGCCACCCGAAATTCTTGTTCGCGTCGTAGTCCTTATGCTTCTCCGGCACGAATGGCTTGATCCCGTTCTCGCGCAGGCGCTTGTGGTTGCGGTGGAGGTTCGCCAGCTTCTCCGGCGTCACCGAAAGCTCCCAGCCATGCGAAGGATGGACGTAGCGGCCAACCTGGAGCATGGGCTTCCAATAGTAGCGCACGTCCACGCCGTTGATCTTGGCCGGCTTGTCATCGCCCAGCGCAGGCCAGTCCTTTGCGGCCTGCGTGTCGGTGGCGTGCAGGATGTAGGAGGTGTCATTCATGCTTTTCGTCCTGAAAATACTCCGCGAAGATTGAAGTCTTGCCCATCTCGATCAGCTGCCGCCATTCGTAACGCTCCTTCGCCAGCGGGCGCATGATGAGGTAGAACACCTCGGCGCGTCGGCGCAGCTCGTCCACCAGCTCATCCGTTGAAACGTCGAGCAGGCGGCTCTCGATGGGCGAGGGCGAATCGGGCACGCTCACAAGACACTCCCGGTTAAAGGTTGCGATCTGTAGCAACACGGGCTACAGTGGCCGCATGTCTGTCGAGGATGAGATTCGAGCCGCGCTGAAGCGGGATACCCGCAACAGCACCGAGATGGGCAAGGCAACGGGCATCCATCCCGTAACGATCCGGCACTTCAAGGCCGGCAAGCGGAAAGACGTGCTCGCCCTGGAGCGGCTGGAGCGGCTGGCGAAGGTGCTGGGCTACAAAATCACCCTTAAACGCTGAATCCAGCCGATTATAAAGAATTGGGCTGTTTTCTACTTGATGCCGTAGCCGATAGGACTACAATACCCGATGTGTAGTTGACGCACCGAAACATCTCAAGACACAAAGGAAAACGCAAATGACAATTCGAATCGAAAACGCGAGCCATGACGACTGCGTGCTTGCCGCCGTCCGAGCCGCCAAAACGAAGGTAGTGTCCTGCCCCAATCCAGCCGACGCCGCCAGCCCGGTCTACCTGCATATGGCCGATCGCGGCAAGTCGCTCGGTCAGTCGGCCGACTACCGGCACGACCTGGATTCTCTGGCTTCCATTCACTCTGCCGCGCTGGTGCAGTCCTGGTGGGACCAGGACGCGCAGCAATGGACTACGACCATCGACGGCATCGACCAGCACGAGGCGGCGGTCGTGAAGTTCGTTCTTGCCCGCCAGCAAGAGCGCGACGCGAAAATTGCCGTCGAAAATCGGGCGAAGTCCGAAGCCGCTCGGCAGCAAGAGGACGCCGAGGAAAAGTGCCGCGTGGCAGCTGCGATGGAATTGTGCCGTCAGGCCGCGGAGCAATGGGCACCTGGCCGAGTGGCCCTGAGATTGTCGCGATGCGAAGTAATCGTGGGTCGCTGGGATGCCCCCTTCATCCCCGGATCGGGGATGCCCGCTGAGGTTCGCCGCGTAGTTCGCGGCGACAGCGGCCAGCCGGTTTTGGTCGCGTGCCTTGATTCTTATCGCCACCTGTTCGCCTAGTTGTCCCCGCCGCGAATTGCGTCCCCCGCGTGGCTGTAACCACCGGGGGACATGAAAGGAGCTTTGAGCAATGTCCAACTTACTCAGCCGCCGTTTTTCTTCCAACGTACTAACCGCCAACCCCTCCATCCCCGAGGGCTGGAGCGAGTCCCAATGCTGTCATTGCCGGGCCGTCATCCTGATTGACGACTCGACGCACGAAGCGCCGGAATGCGTCCGCTGCCTTCGTGGGCAAGCCGAGTTTGAGGGCTTCCGGGCGATCCGCGAAGTGCTGGGCCTCATCAACGGCACGGCCGAATATGAGTGTCTCAGCTTGGGCGAGCGTCAGGAGCAGCTTGCACCGCTCGGACTGGCCGCGAAGCCCAGGGCCGGCGAGCCGGACGCTACGGAGCGGGCCCGCATCGAGGACGAAGCGGAGCAGCAGCGCGACTGCGACAACGGCGAAGATGCCGAGCGATGGGACGGGTTGTCCTAAGCTTGTGAGCGAATCGGGGGCGGATGGAACCGCACCGATCAAAAGTTCGGAAAGCTTGTGCTGACGACATACTCGGCGGCACGCTGTAGCTCTCACGCCCGCCCCGGTTCACGCCGCGGCATACGAAATCACCGCCCGCCCAAAGCCCACCATCGGCGGCGGGTCGTACGGCGGATCGTCCGTCACCTCGAACTGACGGAACAGCGGGAGCAGCAAACTCCGGCAGTTAAAATGATTCGGCGGCGTATGGGTCGCGAGCCAACCATGATCGGGCGGTAGCTGCACGCCATCATAAGCCTTGCAAATCACGGTCGTCTTATCGTCCCTTACCGCGACGTATTTGACGCCGAGCACCTTCAAGCCCGCCATATTGAACGCCGTGAGCATCCCGCCCGAATGCCCGGCAACGATCGCCCGCGCAACACCCATTTCAATCGCGCTGCTGTTACTTTTCGTATAACCCGCGTCTGCGAACGCCTGCCGCACCGCCTTGACCAGCGACGTTCCCGCCGCCTGCGCCTCCACCATCGCAGCGGCGACGGCCTGAGTGAGCGTATCTGTCATCGCCTGTGCCGCCTGCCGCGCCGGTTCAAAGTACAGCGGCAGCAAATCCTCAATCGTGCCCGCCTCATTCCTGTCCAGCCTCACGCCTGCCAGCAAGCCCGC
>JBBRCX010000119.1:0-12190 GCA_038204465.1 Tepidisphaerales bacterium
CGTCTGCGGCGCGGACGGCGTGGGGTCGGCGGTCAGCCCGCGGTTCAGGATCATGCACGTCAGGATGAGGCTGAAGAAGACCAGGAGCGAACCCTTCAGGAACTGCACGTAGGTCGTGCTGACCATGCCGGCCGTCGTGACGATCAGCGTGACGACGGCCCCGACGAGGATGACGCCGGCGTAGTGCGGCAGGCCGAGCAAGGGCTGGATCAGGACGCCCGCGCCGACCATCTGCGGGATTAGGTAGAAGACGCTGACGGCCAGTGTGCTGACGGCGGCGGCGAGGCGGATGCCGCGCGACTGGAAGCGGGCGTCGAGGGCGTCGGCGAAGGTGAACTTGCCGAGCCGCTTGATCGGCTCCGCGACCACGAACAGGGCGACCACCCAGCCGGCCAGGTAGCCGATGGAGTAGAGGAAGCCGTCGAAGCCGTAGAAGGCGATCATGCCGCAGATGCCGAGGAAGCTGGCGGCGGAGAGGTAATCGCCGGCGAAGGCGATGCCGTTGACGAACCAGTTGATCTGCCCGTGCGCCGCGTAGTAGCCGCGGGCGGAACGGGCCTTTGAGCCGAGGTGGAAGCTGAGGGCCAGGACGCTGCCGACGAACAGCGCGAAGACGGCGAACGCCGTCCAGGAGAAGGTGTAAATCACGCGGCGTCCTCCGGGCCTGTCTCGTGGTGATGCAGGCAGAGAAACGCGTAAATGAGAGCGAGGACAAACGCGGCGACGATCAGTGCCAGGCCGTAGATCACCGCGAGATTCACGCCTGCGAGGAACGGCTCTGACATGCGCTTCGGATCAAATGCGCTGATGCCGACGAAGCCGGCGTAGAAGGCGAGGTAGATCGCAAAGAGGATCAGGCCGATCCGCGCGTTGTGCGAGATGATGCGCTGCCCGGGATGTTCTTTGGGTGCCGGTCGATCCTGCATACGTCCTTTCGAATGATCCGGCGCGGAAGACTAAGCGGCACGAGCAGCCGACACAATTCTTTGGATGCTGACGGACAACGACATTCAGGGCGGAGCCTCGCCGTAACGATTGGAATCGTTGACGTGCCGAAGGCGACCGCGAAGCCGTTCAGCGCCGGTCTTTATCGCGTCGCGCAGCTGGAGCTCATTGCCGAATGCCCTCCGGAGATTCGCGCTATAAAGCCACGCGCGCTCGGTGAGGTTCGGAAGCGAGTGCTCGACCATCGCTCGCGGCAGGCGAATGGGAACAGAGCCACGCGCCGACGGTTCATCGAGCTTTTCGAATGCCGCCGCAATACGTCTCGCGACGAGGTTCTGCCCGCGGCGGCGCTGCGGCGCGCACTCATTTTGCGCAACCATCACAGTGGGATTGGTGTTGATCTCCCACACCTGGATCCTGCCGTTTCGAATCCCGTAATCGATCCGGCCATATTGAATGCCGGCGAGGTCGAAGATCCGACGAAGTTCCCGCTCGTGCGGATTGCTCTGGAGGAATTCAATCTCCTCGCGGACCTTCAGATCATCAACCAGCTCGGACTTCTTCGTTACCCAGGCGCTGCTGTAGAGGATGTGTCGCGGAACGATCTCATCGCCGATGCGAAAGCCCGAGAGCTTTTGGTATTCGCCGCTTGCGTTTGCGGTGTCACAGAATTCGATCACGAGCAATTCGCTTGCGCTGACGCCCGCCTCGCGCAGATCAGATAGCGCCCGGTCGAGTTCGGACTGGTTTGCAAGCAGTGGCGTCAGGCTCCCGCAATGATCAGATTCGCGACGCACGAAAACGGGGAATTTTCGCGGCGAACTGCCTTCGTGAAGCCGGTATGCATTGAAATCATTGATTCCTGCATCGTGGAGCGTTCGAAGCAGATCGTATCGTCGCAGCGCGGTCCGGGGATTATTGAGCGCGATGACGCCAGCCGCAGCGAGCTGCTCATAGAGCGCGCCGGCGAGCTGCTGACGCGCGGTGGAAAGGCGCTCCAAGTCCGCGAAGATATACGTGCCGCGCGGCAGGGAGCGCCTTCGCGCAATTGCTTCGTAAAACAGCACGCGCACGCGCGGCGCCAGACACCTGCCCCAGGAGTCGAGGTAGGTCGTCATCGTCCATGATTGCTTGCAGTGGGCAAGGAAATAGATCATCGCTGTGCCGGGAGCCCGCTTTGGGCGGCCGGAGTCGTCAAGATCGCCCGTTCGAATCGCCAGCGGCTTGAAACAGCGCACTTGCGCGGCGCCGGACGGCAGCGGCGGTAATCCTCAGGGCGTCGCGGATGGTCACTTCGTGGAAGACACTGCGGCGCAGCGGCGCGGCGTAGATCCAGGCTTTCTCGGTTGAATCCGGGGCACAGCGACGCGCCAGGTCGCGATCGAGCCGAATGCGAATCGAGCCGGCGCCCTGGAACGTGTCGATCGCCTCGAAGGCGGCGATGATTTTCCGGCCGACAAATTCCTGGCCAGGCCAACGCAGCGGCTCATAAGCCCACTTGCGGGGCATCACCACCGGATTCGTGTTGATCTCCCAGACCTGAACGCGACCGGCGCGGAGGCCGTAGTCGACGCGACCATAGCCGATACCGGCATGCTCGAAGATGTTCGACAACTGCTGCTCGTGGGGATTTGTGCGGAGATAGATGTTTTCCGCGGCGACGATCTCGGGGGTTGTCACAGGCGTCTCCTTGGTCATCCAGACGCGATCGGTGAGCACGTGGCTGGCAAACACACGGCGGCCGATGCGAAAGGCGGAGTACTTGCGGAAAAGCCCCGCGTCGGAGGTGTCACAGTATTCCACCACGAGCAGTTCTTCGGGTCGGGCTCCGCCGGCGGTGAGACGTTGGATCGATCGAGCGAGTTCGCCGGAATCGTGAAGGAGCGGCGTGAGGCTTCCGGAATGGTCGTATTCGCGCCGGACAAATACCGGGAAGCGCGCGGGCGTCATGCCTTCGCTGAGGCGGTAGACGTTGAAGTCGTTGGTTCCTTTCTCGTGAAGGCTGCGGAGCAGATCATATCGTCGCATCGCGCGGCGGGGGTCATTCAGCGCAGGCAATCCCGCCTCACGGACCCGCTGATGGATGAATCCAGCTAACTGGAGCCGGGCTGGAGAGAGGCGCTCGAGGTCGGCGAAGATGTAGGCGCCGCGCGGAAGCCGCGTGCGGCGCGGAATCAACTCGTACGGCAACACACGGACCGTAGACGCCAGACGCGGAGCGAAGAAATCCACGAACGTGGTGATCGGCCACGACTGCTTGCTGTGCACCAGGAAATAGATCATGCGCTTAGCGGTTGTTTGCAGGGTCCCCAATCCGCGAGAGGTCCGCGCTGGATGGGTTCATGGAGAGATGCGAGTGAACAGCCAGCCAGCAACCGTCGCGATCCTCCAGCACGAATGTTGCCCGGCCTCGGCGCTCGAAGGTCGCGCCGTTGGCGCGCCGCCCCTGCGACTCCCACGGCGCCGCCGCCCATGCCGTCAGACCGGAACGTCCGCAAACGACTCGATCTGAATCAAAGCGAAAGCCGCTGGTAACACCCCAGATCTGTTTCCATTGCCGCTCGACGAGCATCTCCAGGCCAACCAGCCTCTCGTTGCGCGTGCCGAAGGCCAAGACATCGGGAGCAAACAGGCGCATGCCGCGGCGGTAGTCAACCGCTCGCACAGCCGACGCGAATTCTTCCAACCACAAATGGATCGATTGATTGTCGCCGAAAACAGCGACGGACGCGGCGCAGTCCGAGAAAGCCCCGGTACTCATTCACTCCCTCCGAAACATTGGTCCGGCGCAGCACCTTGGTTCACCCGCGCGTGCGCAGACTCTTCAGGAAACTACGACCAGTACGCCCGGCAGACAAGTCTGAAACGGCCCAAATCGCTCGCCTGAACCGGCTCGACGGAGATTTGAATAACTTTTCCGGCTTGTGCAACGCCCCAACAAGATCTTTACAGAGAGCAGGCTACGATCGGCTCGGCTTCGCCGTCGTCGCTCTGGAACCAGCGGCGGGCGTCCTCCTCGATCAGTTGCATCGCACGCGCCGGGCCCCATGTGCCAGGGGCATACTGCTCAGGCGGGGTCTTGCTGATGGCCCAGCCGTGTTCGATCGGATCGATGACGGTCCAGGCAGCCTCCGCTTCGTCGCCTCGGATGAACAGGGTCTGCTCGCCGACCATGGCGTCGTGGAGGAGGCGCTCGTAGGCCTCGGGCGGCTCGACGTTGAAGGCGGTCTTGTAGAGAAAGTCGAGGGCGACGGACTTGATGTTCATCTCCCCGCCGGGGACCTTCCCGTTCAGCCGCCAGCTGATGCCTTCCTCCGGCTGCACGCGGACGATCAGGTCGTTGGGAAAGACGGGGGATTCGCATTGCTTCTGGAAAAGCGTCAGCGGCGGGGAGCGGAAGCGCACGACGACTTCGCTCAGTTTTCGCGGCAGCACTTTTCCGGTGCGGATGTAAAACGGCATGCCGCTCCACCGCCAGCTATCGATAAAGAGCTTGAGCGCGACGAAGGTCTCGGTTCTGGAACCGGGTGCGACATCCTTCGCCTCGAGATATCCGCTGGTGCGCTGTTTCTTTCCCTTGTTTTCAAATTCGCCGGGTCCGTATTGCCCGCGGATGCAATAGTCGTCGACGCGCTCGGGGCGGATGGGCCGGATCGACTTGTATACTTTCACCTTCTCGTCGCGAATGCTCTGCGCGTCGAGCGCGGCGGGAGGCTCCATGGCAACCAGCGCCATGAGCTGGAAGATGTGGTTCTGGACCATGTCGCGCAGGGCGCCGCTCTTGTCGTAGTAGCCGCCGCGATCATCGGCGCTGACCGTTTCACTCACCGTGATCTGCACGTGATCGATATATTTGTAGTTCCAGATCGGCTCGAAGATCGAATTCGCGAAGCGCATGACCATCAGGTTCTGGACCGTCTCTTTGCCGAGATAATGGTCGATGCGGAAGATCTGCCCCTCGGCCCAGTACTGATGCAGCAGCGCGTTGAGGGCCCGGGCGCTGGCGAGGTCATGGCCAAAGGGCTTTTCAATGATGAGCCGGCTCCAGCCGCTGCCGTTTTCCTTGCGCTGTTCGCGCTCGCCAAGCCGCTGAATGATGCCGTTGAACGCCTCAGGGGGAGTCGAGAGATAGAACAGCCGGTTGCCACCGGTCTGGTGGGTGTTGTCCAGGTCAGCAAGTTTCTTTCCGAGGCGCGCCTGGTCGTCGGCGGAGTCGTAGGCTCCGGCGATGTAGAAGATGTTGGGCTCCATCTTCCGCCAGAGTTTCTCATCGATCGGCTTGTGGCGAGCGTTGCGGTTGATCGCCTCGTAGCAATCCTTGCGGTACTGCTCATCGTTCATGGGGCCGATAACCTGGCGCGACTTCGGGTCCTTCTTCTCGGTGGAGCGCGCGTAGCCAACCAGGACAAACTTCTCGGGCAGGAGCCCTTCGCGGAACAGTTCGTAGATCGCGGGGACGAGCTTCAACTGCGAGAGGTCCCCGCTGGCCCCGTAGATCACGATCGCGCAAGGCGTGGCCGATGGCATGGTTCCGTTCCTTGGTAGGTTTGCGGAAAACGTACAGCGGGGGTTGGAATTTGGAAAGCGGTCGGCGTCAACCGAAGTGCAAGGCGACGGGAATACCTATAGGAGAAGCGCCGTCGTGGCGGCTGCCCGGATCACTTCACGGTGCCATCGGAACTGAGTTGCTCGGCCTCCGCGCGCTTGATGGTGTGTCCACCAAACTGGTTTCGCAGCGCGGCCGTAAATCGGGCGGAGAAGTTGACCGGGTCGCGCGAGGCGAAGCGGGCGAAGAGCGCCGCGGCGATGACCGGGACGGGGGCGTCGGCCTCCATGGCAGCATGGATGGTCCAGCGGCCTTCTCCACTGTCTTCGACATAGGGCTGGATCGAGCGCAGGTCATTCTCGGTTTGGAACACGCCCTCGGCCAGCTCGAGCAGCCAGGATCGGATGACGCTGCCGCGATTCCACACGGCGGCAACGTCATGAAGATTGACGGGGAACTTGCTCTTGAACAGGACCTCGAAGCCCTCAGCGTAAGCCTCCATCATTCCGTACTCGATGCCGTTGTGGATCATCTTGACGAAGTGGCCCGAGCCGCCGGGGCCGAGGTGGGCCCACGCGCTGGGTGTGGAAAGCGTGTCGAAAATCGGCCGGGCGACGTCGACGTGGTCTTTGAGCCCGCCGACCATCATGCAATAGCCTTCAGCGCGCCCCCAGACACCGCCGCTGGTGCCGACATCGAGGAAGCCGATCTGCCGCTTGGCCAGGCCCTCGCCCCGGCGGATGGAATCCTTGTAATGGCTGTTGCCGCCGTCGATCAGCAAGTCGCCGGGCTTGAGCAATTCGGCAAGCTGGCTGGTAACGACCTCGGTGGCGTTGCCGGCGGGCACCATGATCCAGACCACGCGCGGAGAAGGGAGTTTTGCGACCATCGCGTCGATGGTGTTGACGAGGGTGACGCCGGCGACGCCTTCGAGTTCAGGATTGGGATCGCGGGCGTAGCCGACGACCTGGTGAGCGCCCTTCACGGTCCCATCGGGGGAGCCGACGACGAGGCGCAGCACCATGTTGCCGCCCATTTTTCCCAGGCCGACGAAACCGATCTGCATACGCTTTCCAGGAACGAAAGAGAGCCGCACGAAGCGCGGCGGCGCATTGGTCCGCCGTCGATCCGATGCGGCTCAATTATTTCGGTCGAACCGATTCTCTTGTGAACTCGGAATTCAGCTGACGACGCCACGGCCAACCGTGTGAGTGGTCGATCCGCCGTCGGCGTCCTGCGTCGCGACGGGGACGCCTCGCCCGGGACCGGTGACGTTCATTCGCCCGCTGTCCTCGTTAAGCGCGCGGCGGAGGGAGCGGGACCCAACGCCGCCGCCCTGCCGGCGCGGCCCGGACTGCTCGGACTCGTAAATCATGCCGCGGATCAGCTCATACAGGGCATAACCGAACAACGCATAGGCGGTAAGTTTGATCAAACGAAACATGAAAACCTCCAATAGTCTGCGTTGCATCCTAGTGTGAGAGCCCGGATGGGTCAGCCCTGAAAATCTCAGCAGGGATCTACCTGACGCCTGCGTCGGCGGCGTCGTCGAAATCGACCGCGAGGACGACGTTGCGGGGGATCCAGTAGGTGTGGTTTTCGCCACGGATGACCAGCCAGTCGCCGCTGATGCGTTCGAGCGTGCCGGTCACCTGGACGGCGCGTCCCGACGGGGAGTCGACGCCAACCGCGAGCGGCGTTGCGGATGCGGCGCCCATCGCATCACGGCGCAGGTGGACGCGGCATTTGCGGCCGACCGGGGGGTCCAGCGCGTCGCGGCGCGGGTCGGCGGCGGCGAGGGTGCGGTTGCGCCCATCGCCCCGCGCATCGCGCGCGTCACCCTCCAGTTCGCGTTTTGAGAACGAATCGCTGTTGCGTCCTTCGCGCGCGTTGTATTCGTCGAAGGTGCGGCCGGTTCCCGACGTGCTCACGGGAGCGACGGGCGGGCTCTCGTGGCGACATCCGGCGACGCAGAGCAGAAAGAGCGAGAGGAAAAGGCACGTCTTCCTGGGATTCATCATGACCTCGTGCGACGCGTGACCCGTCGCGTTCAGCCCTTGGGCGCAAGCGTACCGCATGGTGGTTGAAAAGGCTGCGCCGGATCCGACGATCAGGCAGCGATTGCGGCGACCACCTTTTTCGCCGCATCATCAAGGTCGGTAGCGCTGCGGAGCGTGGGAAGCTCGGACTTGGCGGCTTCGAGGATCTGCCGGGCCTTGTCGACGTTGGTGCCTTCGAGCCGCACGACGACGGGAATTTTGAAGCCGAGCTCGCGGCCGGCCTTTACCAGAGCGTCGGCGATGAGGTCGCACTTGGCGATGCCGCCGAAGATATTGACCAGGATACCCTTCACCTTTGGATCGGACAGGATGATGCGGAACGCTTCGATCGCGCCTTCAGCCGTGACCGAGCCGCCGACGTCGAGAAAGTTTGCCGGCTCGGCGCCGTGGAGCTTGATGATGTCCATGGTGGCCATCGCCAGTCCGGCGCCGTTGACGAGACAGCCGATCGTGCCGTCGAGAGCGATGTAATTGAGGTTGGCCTTGTGGGCCCGCACATCCAGCGGGCGCTCCTGGGTTTCGTCGGCCATGTCGGCGATGGCGTTGTGGCGAAACAGGGCGTTGTCATCGAAGTTGATCTTTGCGTCGATGGCAAGAAGCCGGCCGTCCTTCGTCACCACCAGCGGGTTGATCTCGGCGAGCGAGGCGTCGGTCTGCTGAAAGGCCTTCGCCAGCGCGATCATGAGCTTCGCAGCTTCGGCGGCCAGCTTGTCTTTGAAGCCCAACTGGTAGGCGAGCTCGCGCGCCTGAAACGGCTGCAGACCGAGGAGCGGATGCAGCGGCTCCTTGAGGACTTTCTCCGGGGACTTCTTCGCGACTTCCTCAATCTCGACGCCGCCCTCGGCCGACGCGATCATGGTGGCGGTGTTGCGTGCGCGATCCACGGTGATGGCGAGGTAATACTCCTTTGCGATGTCGACACCTGGCGCAACCAACAGGACCGAGACGGGCACGCCCTCGGGACCGGTCTGGTTGCTGACCATTCGGTGGGTGAGCATGAACTGTGCGGCCGCCCGCGCTTCCTCGGACGACTTGACGAGCTTCACGAACCCAGCCTTCCCGCGACCTCCGGCATAGACCTGCGCCTTCACCACGCACATGGGAGCGTTGAGCTTGTTGAACGCATCGGCGGCCCCGTCGGGCGTACGGACCACCTCGGCAGGCGGGACCGGGACGCCCGCATCGCTCAACAAGCGCCGGGCCTGATATTCGTGAATCTTCATTGAGCGGAAGTGTAAGCGCGTGCGGGCGAAGAACAAACCGGCCAAAGCGCGAGCGCGAGAGCAACGGCTTCGTGATGATCTTTGAAGCGATTTCAGTCAGATGACTCAGGCGGTTGCAGCGCGATAGATGACCGGGGAACGCCAGGGATCGCTGACGTCGGTGTAGGGGTGGGTCGAACCGGGGGCGGGGCGGGAATTCTCCGTGCGGAGGTGGATGGCGAAACTCTTGCGCGGCAACGCTGCGAAATTCGGGCCGCTGCCGTGAACGGTGAAACGGTGGTGAAGGCTTGCGCCGCCGGGCGGCAACACTGCGGGGACTTCCTCCCAGGGACCGGCATGCCGCTCGAGGACCTGCTGCTTGAGCGCATCGAGGTTGCCGCTGAAAAAGTCACCGGCGTTGAGCAGCCCCCAGGTGTGGGAGGCGCGGACGAATCGCATGGGGCCGGCGTCGGGCGTGACGTCGCTGACGGCGACCCAGGCGGTGAAGACCTCGCCTTCCCACCAGGTTCGCCAGTATTCCTGGTCCTGGTGCCAGCCGACGTTGCTGAGCGGGCTGTCGCCGCGAGGCTTGATGAGCAATTGCGTAGCCCACACCTGCACGAGCTTTGCGCCGGTCACCTGCGCGGCCCATTGGCCGATCGCGGGATCGCTGACCAATTCGTGAAGCGTGCGATCTGAGATGTGCGCGTCATCAATCTTTTTTAGTTTCTGCTCATCACCGGGGCCATAAGCGTTGCCGTAAGGCGGAGGGGCGACTTCGTACTTTCCGGCGACCACAGCGTCCATGTGTTCGCTCGCCCGATCGATCAGGTCGCGCGGGAGCAGTCGCGGCGTCATCACGAAACCGTCGCGCTCGAATGCCGCGGTCATGGAGTCCTGTTGTGCCGAATGCATCATGAGGGTGCTCAAGGTGGATAATAACCGACAGAGTCCTTGTGGCTGACCTGAACCACTGCCGACCTGGACTAGAGTTTCGGCAGGACCACAGGGGCCTTGCCGGGCGGTCGCTCGACGCGCTCCATGGGGAGGCCATAGACGCGGGCGAGCAGGTCGGGGTCGAGCACCTGCTCGGGCGTTCCGGTTGCGATGGAGCTGCCCTCATGGAGGAGGATCAGCCGATCGCTGAGCGCGGCGGCGATATTCAGATCGTGGGAAGCCAGCAGAACGCCGACGCCCCGCCCGCTCGCGAGCCGGCGGAGCAATTGCAGCAGTTCGACCTGGTGGCGCAGATCGAGGAAGGTGTTGGGTTCATCGAGAAGCATCGCTTTGGGCTCCTGCACGAGACAGCGGCCGACAAAGACGCGCTGGCGCTGTCCTCCGGAAAGCGCGTCCATGCGTCGATTGAGCAGATCAGGGAGGTCGAGCAGAGAGGCGACCTCGCGCACGACCTGGAGATCGCGCGGCGACTCGATGCCAAAAGCGCCCCAGTAGGGAGTGCGTCCAAGGCGGAGCAGGTCGGCAACGCGCTGCTCAGGATCGTAAGCGGGCGCCTGTGGCAGATACGCGACGACCCGGGCCAGGTCGCGCCTGCGCCACGTGGCAATCGGGCGCTCGTTCCAGGCGATGTGGCCGGCGCCGGACAGCTGGCCAAGGAGCATGCGGATCAGGGTGCTCTTGCCGCTGCCGTTGGGCCCGAGCAACGCGACGACCTCGCCGGCTGAGAGCGAAAGTGTGACTCCTCGCAGCACAGGGCAATCGGTGTATGCGAAATTGAGGTCCGTGGCCTGGAGCAGAGCGGTCATTGGAGATTGCATTAGTTACGTGGATGCGGCGAAGGAAGCGTACATTGTGGGGATCGTGAGGTCGGAGTCGAGCCAGGAGCAGCGAGATGGAATTGAATCGCAGAGAGCTGGTCATCAGCACACTCGGCGCGGCAACGGCCTGCGCGTGCGCCGCGGGGTGTTCCGCATCGAGGGTCGGAGCGACTCCGACGATGCGTTCAGGAAAGCAGCTCGACGTTGGAGCGGTGTCGGATTTCACACAGGGAGTGGACGACCGGTTCGCGCGTACCGAGAGGGTAGTTCTGGTGCGCGAGGGTGAAAAGCTCTTCGCGATGTCGGCGATATGCACGCACAAAGCCTGCATCCTCAAGAAGAGGACAGAGGCTGAGTTGAAGTGCCCCTGTCACGGCAGCCATTTCTCGCTCGAGGGAAAGCCGCTGGGTGGGCCGGCGACCGGCACTCTCCCCCGCTTCGCAATCCGCCTGAACGAGGCGGGCCACGTCATCGTCGACACATCAGAAAAGTTTGCGGTCAATCAGAGCGCGGATCCGAGGACGTTTATCATGCTGGGCGCCGCTGAAAGAGCTGAATGAAGGGGGATGCGCAGGCGCAGAGACAAGGGCGGCCGGGCGAAGTTATGCCCGGCCGCCAAACTGCGAACAGGCTGCGCGGGCTTACTTGTGATCTCGGTCTCGATCGTCCTTGCGATCTTTTTCGGTGGCGGCGTTAAGCTGGTCCTTGTCAATGACCTTGCCTTTTTCGTTGACGGTGAGGCGCATGTGCCTGCCGCTGGGCGTGGTGTATTCGGCGCCGTAGGCATCCTTGCCCTCGTCAGTCGTCTTGAAGTAGCTGACGTCCTTGCTCCCCTCGGCATGCTTCTTCAGGGAGCGGCGTGCTTCTTTGGGGATGTTGTCGAGATCAACTTTCTCGCGGCGCGGCTCGGCTGGGGTAGCGCTCCCGGTGTTGCCAGGTCCGCTGACGTGGCGCTTGCGGACGATGTGCCCGTCTTCTTCCTCGACCAGATCCCAGCGATTCCCGCCGCCGGTGGTGAAGATTGTTTCGTAGAGGGTCTTGCCGTCTTCCTTGAGACGGTAGTATTCGATGTCGTGGCAGCCGGCGGTCTGGTCCTCGAGTGACTCCTTTACTCCCTTGGGGAACTTATCGAGAGTGGTCTTTTCCCGATCGTCGGCGTGGCTGAGGGAAGCGGTTGCAAGCAGAGCGACCGTTGCGCTGAGCAGTGAAACGAGAAACTGTTTCTTCATGATTAAACTCCTTCTGCAAGATGCAGAGATGACGAAAACGTTATGGCCGGTGGCGGCGACACTCGCCTCCGCCGGACAGGTCTTACTGGAACGACATTCGAAACCGAATCTGGTTAGCAACTGACGGGCCGCCGGTGGCTGGAATGCGGGCATGCAGCCGGTAGGATGCGTCGCGCACCACTTTGACGCATGAGCCCGGCGAAATGGCATTGTGGCCAGGCGGGCGTCAGCGGCGGGACAGCAGGAGGCGGGTATGGCAAAAGTTCGGAAGGCAGTCATTACGGCCGCCGGCAGGGGCACGCGGCAGTACCCGGCGTCGGTGGCCGTGCAGAAGGAGATGTTTCCGCTGGTTGACCGCGACGGGCTGACCAAACCGGTGATCCAGATCATCGGCGAGGAATGCATTGACTCAGGGATCGAGCAGATCTGCATC
>JBBRCX010000120.1:0-12062 GCA_038204465.1 Tepidisphaerales bacterium
ATTCCCACGGTGGTGGATCGGCTGGTTCAGCAGGCGATCCTGCAAGTGTTGGAACCCATCCTGGATCCGACCTTTTCAGAGTCCAGCTACGGCTTCCGACCCGGACGCGGCGCGCACGATGCGTTGCGGAAGGCGAAAGAGTTCGTGGCCGGTGGACGGGACATCGTCGTGGACATCGATCTGGAGAAGTTCTTCGATCGCGTGAACCACGACGTGTTGATGAACCGTCTGAGCCTGCACGTGGAAGACAAGCGTATGCTGAGGACCATCGGCCGGTTCCTTCGGGCCGGGATGATGAGCAACGGCGTGTGCCTCGACCGCGAGCAAGGGACTCCGCAGGGCGGGCCGCTCTCCCCTGTGCTGGCGAACCTGCTGTTGGACGATCTGGACAAGGAACTGGAACGCCGGGGTCACTGCTTCTGCCGCTATGCCGACGACTGCAACATCTACGTGCAGTCGCCCAAAGCGGGGCAGCGCGTGATGGCCAGCGTCACCCGGTTGCTGGAACAGAAACTCCGCCTGCGCGTGAACCGGGACAAAAGCGCGGTGGCACCCGTGCAGGAACGCAAGTTCCTGGGCCATCGCCTGCTGCCCGACGGGCATCTGGGGATCGCTCCCCAGAGCCTCAGTCGCGCCAAGGAGCGGGTTCGACAAATCACCCGGCGAAGCCGAGGCGTGAGCATCGAGCAAGTGATCGACGAACTCAACACCTTCCTCACCGGCTGGGTGACGTACTTCCGCCACGCGGAATGCCGAAGCTCGCTGCGTGAAATGGACGGATGGGTGCGACGCAAACTGCGATGCCTGCGTCTCAAACAGTGCCGCTTCATGCAACCGATCGCCAACTGGCTGCGGAAACTGGGCGTGCCGCGACGGCGCGCCTGGCTCCTGGCCCAGAGCGGCAAGGGTTGGTGGCGACTGTCTGGCAGTCCCCCGGCGAACGAGGGAATGTCAGTGGCATGGTTCGACTCGTTGGGGCTGATCAGCCTGACCGCGAGGTATGCAACGTTAAACGGTTAGAAGAAACCGCCGGATACGCTGAGTACGTCCGGTGGTGTGGGAGGACGGGCGCCGCAAGGCGCCCTCCTACCCGATTATGCGCTCCCATTTTTTCTGGGATGATCGGCCTGTTCACGATCCTGAACTGAACACCTTCGGCAGCGCATACAGGACACACGCCTGTTGGTACTCATCAAATCCGAGAACCTGCAGCACGTTCCGCGTGATGGTGAAAAACAGCCCGAAAAACGACGGCACATACCACAGCAGCGCGAACAACCCGATAAACAACATCGTGCTCGTGGGTGGCGTCGTGAGCTTCTGGCGCGTCTGGGGTTTCATATACGGGCTGAGGATCTGAAATCCGTCGAGCGGCGGCACCGGCATCAGGTTGAGCAGCACCGAGATCATCTGCAGCACCGCCGTCGACGCCAGAAAGATCTGGATGTTGCTCCACCGGTCGGGGCGCAACGAATAATTCACCCAGCCGAATCGCGGGTGCAGCGGAATCACGCATCCCAGGAATAACAGCAGGTTCATTGCCGGCCCTGCCGCTGAAACCGCCGACTCCCACACCCGGCTCCGCAGCAGATCGCGGCGCACATAGGTCACGCCGCCCGGAAGAGGAATTCCTCCCATCAGCAGGAACACCGCCGGCAGCAGGAGGCTGTTGACCGGATCGACGTATTGCAGCGGATTGAGCGTGAGCCCGCCGCGCTCGCGAATGGTCCAGTCCCCTCCCCAGTACGCGACGACCCCGTGGGCAAACTCGTGCAGCACGACCGACATGATCCATGCGATGAACACCGCCCAGAACAACGGGTTACGAAAGTCGACCGCCGCGAGAATCGCCAGCATGACCCAGAGTCTAGCGCCGCCGGACTTCAAAAGGAATTGCGTCGCCGACGGCAGTCATGAACCGCCGCCGTCCCGCCGTCCGCTTTCCCCGCCGCCCGTCCGCTTCTACACTTGAGCGCGATGATCGTGCTGATCGATAACTACGACTCCTTCACCTACAACCTGGTGCAGAAACTCGGGGAGATCGATCCCAATCGCCCGATGAAGGTGTTCCGCAATGACAAGATAACTGTCGCACAGGTGGAGGATCTGCAACCCACGCATATCGTCATCTCGCCGGGCCCCTGCACGCCGCGCGAAGGCGGCATCAGTAACGACATCATCCGCCACTTCGGCCCGAAGCTTCCGGTGCTCGGGGTGTGCCTGGGGCACCAGTGCATCGGTTTTACCGCGGGCGCCCAGGTCGTGCGCGCCCAGCGCCTGATGCATGGCAAGACCGATCAGATCCGCCACGACGGGCGCACGCTCTACGCCGGCATGCCCAATCCCTTCACCGCCACGCGCTATCACAGCCTGATCATCAAGAACGGCACGCTTCCGTCCGACTACGAGATCAGTTCCTGGACCGACCAGGAAGAGATCATGGGCGTCCGTCACAAAAGCTGGCCCCTGGAAGGCGTGCAGTTCCACCCGGAAAGCTTCCTTACCGAACAGGGCGAGCGCCTCCTGGCGAACTTCCTCAAGAAGTAGGATCGACGCATCTGTCGCCCATGTGTTTCCTGTGGGTTGCCAGCGGGTTTCCGGGAGCGACGCGCGTCAGGGCAAGGGGGATACCGCGGCCTACGGAAGGCTCTGTCCACCGCGGGCGCGGTGAATGACCGACGCGCCGAAGCGATCGTTGATCCGATCCAGCGCCCGATCCAGTCTGCGCTGCCGCTCCAACTTCGGATCGCTGAACAATTCCATCTGCCGCGCCCCGCCCGTCAATCGCCCCGCGGACGCTCCGATCAGCCTGACCGGCTGATATTCGTTGTGCGCCCACTCGTCGAACAATCCCGAAACCGCCTGCCAGAGCGGTTCGGTCGCATCATGCTCCTGAGGCAGGGTGCAGCGACGGGTGATCGTCTTGAAATCGCCGAAGCGGATCTTCACCGTTACCGCCCGCGCTCGCAGGCCGTGACGCCGCAACCGGCGGGAAACTTCCTCCACCTGTTCCAGCAGCACCGCGCGCACGTCCTGGGGATCAGGCACGTCGGTTCCGAACGTCTGTTCCTGCCCGATGCTTTTCGCTTCGCGGTCTGGCGTCACCTCGCGGTCGTCGAGGCCGAACGCAAGCCGGCGATAGTGCTCCGCGTCGTCGCCGATGCGCCGCCGCAGCGCGTCCAGGTCCATTCGCCGCAGATCCCCGAAGGTATGAATGCCGATCGCTTCGAGCTTCGCCGCGGTCTTGGGCCCAATCCCCCAGATGCGCCCGATCGGCAGCGGCGGCAGCACGCGATCAACGTCGTCCGGCCCGATCACCGTCAGCCCGTCGGGCTTCTGCAAGTCCGACGCCAGCTTCGCCAGGAACTTATTTGCCGCCACGCCCACCGATGCGGTCAATCCCGTCTCGTCACGGATCGAGTCTTTCAGTTGTCGCGCCGCGACCTGCGGCTCGCCCACCGCCTGCCGCGTCCCCGTCAGATCCAGGAACGCCTCGTCGATGCTCAACGGCTCGATCGCCGGAGTGAACCGCTCGAAGATCGAAAACACCTGATCGGAAACCTCCCGATAGCGGGAGAAACGCACCGGCACGACCATCACATGCGGGCACAAGCGCTTTGCCACCGACATCGGCTGCGCCGAGCGGCACCCGAACTGCCGCGATTCATAAGAAGCCGCCGCCACCACCCCGCGCGGGCCGTCATGTCCAACCAGCACAGGCTTGCCCCGCAGCGCGGGATCATCCAACTGTTCCACCGACGCAAAAAACGCGTCCATGTCGACATGCAAAATGCTGCGACCTTCCGCCACAGGAACATTGTACCGCTCTGTAAGGAATTGAATGTGCACCCTCTCCACCAAGCAGGCCTGAGCGCAGGCCGCGCCGATGCCTCCCAACAGAAGTCTTCTTTCTCCCCACGATGCCGCATAAACTGCCCTCATGCCCGACCATCGCATCTTCCTCCTCTCCCCCGCGCATTGCGGCGGTAAGCGCGCGGGATTTGTGGTGAATGAGAAGGCGCAGTTCGACCTTGCCCGGCGGCTGCGCTCACCTGATGGCGCCTCGCTGGGCGACGTGTTCAGCTTTCTCAGCGGGTTGTATTTTCGCGGCAAGCTTGCCTACGCCAATCGCTTCACGGCGCCGCCGCCCGGCGCGCCGGGTGTGCTGGTCATAACGACCAATCGCGGGCTGCTCCCGCCCCAGACGCGCCTGTCGGTGACGGAGTTGCGCCGTTTTGGCGACGGCTGCATCGACGAAGACGACCCGCAATATCGCGACCCGCTGGAACGCGACGCCCGGCAGGTCGCCGCGCAGGCCGGGGACGACTGCAGGGTCGTTCTGCTGGGCAGCGTGGCGACCGGCAAATATGTTGACGTGCTGAGCGACGTGTTTGCCGAGCGGCTGGTCTTTCCCGAGGAATTCGCCGGGCGCGGTGACATGAGCCGCGGCGGTCTCATGCTGCGATGCGTCGATGAGAGCAGGGAGCTGAGTTACGTCCCGATCAAGAGCGGCGCGCGGCATGGGAAGCGGCCGCCCAAGCTTCAGGGCCGAATTCCCGTCCGCTCCGAATGACGGGCGAACCCTCCATCAACTGACGTCAGGCGCCGTCGTAGCACGGGCGTCTCGCCCGTGAGCATGCAGCTTGCATCACCTCGCCGCGACGCTGTCCGCTTTCACTTGCGCGTCGATCGCGGCGTAGGCGACCAGCTGGGCGATGCCGCTCGGGGCAAAAAGGCGGATGGGATAATTCTCGATGCTTACGCACGCGTCGCCGAAGGCGTATCCAAGGCTTCCCCGCAGGACGATGTCCGAGCCGGTCGGTTGCCACGCCGGGTCGTCATGATCTCCCGTCAATTCGATGACGCGCTCGTGGTGGCGAAGGAGGGCGTCGGCCTCCTTGGGGTCGCGGCCGTTGTAGCCGAGACGCAAAACCAGCGAATTTTCCGGCAGCCGCAGGTCAAACGTCGGCACGCCTTTTGGCACTGCCGGCAGAAACTCCACCGCCTTCGCCCAGCCCGCGTCATCCAACTGACCAATGTAGGCGCCGGGCATGTGCCCGGACCATGCGACGAAAGTTTTACGTCCCGCCGCCGTCTCCTTTTCAATCATTTGAGCTGCGTTTTGCAACACGTCGACCTGAAGCTCCAGCCGATGCATCGGGTAGCGGATCTGCCGCAGGAATTGCCTGCCAAGCTCTCCCGCCACGATCGGCGCGATGGAATAGTCGTCGTGAAACTGCTTCTTGCCCTGGTACCGGGCGCCCCAGTCGCGGCCATCTTCATAGGAATACGACTTCCACATCGTCGGCATGTGCCCGCGCCGAGTGAGCGCACTGACCAGTTCCGCGACGAAGGTCCAACCGTTGATGGTATTGGCCAGCACGTTCGCATGTCCGGCGCGCGTGCCGTTGCCAAAATCCACTACCCGCCCGTCGCCGGTGATTCCTGAATCAATCCACGCGTCGCAGGCCGCCATGCGATCCTTCAATTCCGGCATCGACCTCGGGCCAAAGCCGATGAGGTAACCCCCCTGGTCATGGAATGTCTTCAAGACGTCCAGGTCTTTTCCGGTTGGCGCGCGGTCGTAGGCGACCAGCCCGACGTCGTTCGCTTTTTCGGCCTGGCTGCGATTCTCCTTAAAAGGCCTCTCGAACCCCAGGTGGACAATTCCACCGCTGCGGCCCCACAGCTCGCGACTGAACCCGTCGGGGAAAAACGGAAAGCCGATCATGCCGCCGCCGAGGTGACGCTCGGCAATCCGGTCCGCGAGTTTGGTGATCTGCTCGATGTTTTGTTCCGAATGATCGCACGTCTGCAGGGCCGCCTGGATATAACGCCCCGCGGCAGACGACTGCGCCGGCTGCGTGGTCGCCGGCGCGCCGGCCCCGGCAAGTTTCTCGGGGGTGATTCGATGAAGGGTAAAAGGCGAAATCGTGGTGACGTAAACCGACCCGTCATGCGCCACCATCAGTGACATCATGTACACCGGGATCATCGTCCCGTCCGGCAGCTTGGCGCCTCCATTGCTGAAGGGGACCGGCTTGCCATCCGCCCCGACAAGATTGACAAACTCCGGGTTCTCAATCGCCAGCACGCCAAGGTCCTTCACGGCCTTTGCCTTCGGATCGAAGCGCAGCAGGTGATTTACGTATCCGCCGCCGAAGCCAGGGTCGTTGTCGATGCGGACCAGGGCATAGACACCGCCGTCCGGCGAAACGCTCAGCGCACAGCGTGAGTCGGGATTCTTCCCCTCGATCATCTTCCCGTGGTTCGTGCTCGAGACAGAAGGGCCCTCACTCATCAGGTCGATCTCGAGCAGCGTCGGATCGTTCATCAGAATGAGATACGCATGGCGCTGGTCCGGCGCGAGCACCCACGTCGGCACCGATTGAGCGTCGGGCCTGCTCCAGGCCTTTCCACCCACGTCGATCGGGCGGACCGTCACCTTTTGTGTCGTAGGGTCATACTGCGCGAGCTGAAAGTCGTTTGTCAGCGTGCTGGCGCGCCCATCCGACGCGATTAGCGTGGTGGCATAGGGCGTGAGCCGCTGGCCAAGGTCGCGATACTTGCCTCCCTTGAGCTCTCCGATCATCCAGTGCTGCTCCTCGCAGGTGACGGCGTAAAGCAGCCCACGCGTCTCGTCCGCCGAGACGTCGATCACCCCCTGGCCTTCCATCGGCATGCCGAGATTAGTGCCCCGGACGGTGCGCGGGTCGTAGCTCATGACGTAGCCGCCGGGATATTTCGAGGTGTCGCCCTCCTTGGCATAACCCTGCTTGCTGCCGATGTAGATTTGCCCGGACGGGCCGACAAAGTTGCGTGTGTGGATCTTCGCCTGTGCCGCGTATCCCTTTCCGTTGACGCCGCACAACTTGTTGGTGTCGATCACGATCCGCTGCTGCCCGGTGCGCGGATCGAACTCGACTAAGTAAGCGTTTTCGCCATACTTGGCCGTCCCGATGTAGAGGTCGCCGTCCAATCCTTCGCAGAGCGAGAAGTAGCCCGACTCGTTATTGTGCGTCCCCGGCAATACGTGATAGGCGTGGGAAAAGATGTAGGTTGGCGGTTTCGCGGCCGCCGGTGCGTCTTGGGCGCGGCCCGCCGCGGCCGTCAGCACGAGCAACAACATCGCCAGCCGAACAGGACGAAAACTTCGCATTCAATCTCCTCTGCCAGGAACAAAAGTGGATCCCGGCCGGCGAGCCTACCGCGGGCGCGCCGACGCCGGAAGACGCCCACCCTGGTAGTCCGCCGCTTCACAAGACGGCATCTTCGTCACAAAGAATCCGCCGGCACGGGCGAGACGCAGCGAGACGCCCGTGCTACGAGTTGCAATTACGCCGGCTCGAGCTTCCAGTCGATGTTCAGCTCGTCGCAAAGAATTCCCAGCTTCTGCCGGAGCTGGCTGATGGGTGTGACCCGCGGCACCGAGACGATCATTTCCATCTCGAAGAGCGGCGAGCCGGTGTACGGTGCGGCGGTGAGGCGCGTCTCCAAGCTTTCAATGTTCACGTTCGATTCGCGCAGCACGTGCGACACGCGGTGCACGAGCCCTGCCTGATCGACCCCGGTGCCGCTCAGCCGGTAGGGGACCGCCTGGGCCGAAGCGGAGACGCGCGACGCCTCGGCTGCGTGAAGCTCAATGTGAAGTTTGCTCTGCCGGGAAAGCTCCGGCAGCTCAGCCTTCAGCCGCGCGACCACCGCTTCAGAAGCGCCCACGAGCAACATGATTGCGAACTGACCGCGCAGGTTCACCATCCGGCTGTCTTCAATGTTCCCGCCGCGGTCGAAGATAAATTGAGAAACTTCCTCGACCAGTCCAGGCCGATCGGCGCCGATCGCGGTAAGAATGGCGTGCTGGGTCATGGGTCCGCGGGCTCGTGAAAGTGTTCCTATACCACAGCCCTGTTTCGAAGGCGCATCGTATGCGATCCAATGGCGACGCGACGTGCTCTGGTCCTCCCCGTCACAATCGCCGCTGAAAGTGCGCAAAACGCCTTTCAATTCAGATGAAAGGCCACCTGTACCCGCCTCCATAGTTTCCAGTTCGGCCGCGCCCTCATAAACTTCGGTAAGCGATGAACAGGCTGTCGTTCGACATTGATCCAGTTCTGGAGGGCAAGGCGCGCCTGACGGATGCGCAGGCGCTGGAGTTGCACGCGTCGGCCTCGATGCACGACCTTGGCCAGTGGGCGAGCGCGGTCTCGCAGCGCATGCACCCCGAGGACTGGCGCAGCTACGTCATCGACCGGAACATTAACTACACCAACGTCTGCACCGCGAAGTGCACCTTCTGCGCGTTTCGCCGCGATCATGAGGACCTCGACGCCTACACGCTCAACTACGAGCAGATCGGCGAGAAAATCCGCGAACTGGTCTCGATCAACGGGACGCAGATTCTGATGCAGGGCGGAATGAATGACGCGCTGCCGATCGAGTACTACGAGGGACTGCTCCGCTACATCAAATCGAATTTCCCGACCGTGCACGTGCACGCGTTCTCGCCGCCCGAGTTCGTCGAGTTCGAGCGCTTCTTCGGGATGGACGTCCGGCAGATCATCCGCCGGTTTCACGCGGCCGGGCTCGATACGATCCCGGGCGGAGGCG
Organism: Tepidisphaerales bacterium; assembly: GCA_038204465.1. Lineage (GTDB taxonomy): Bacteria > Planctomycetota > Phycisphaerae > Tepidisphaerales > Tepidisphaeraceae > JBBRCX01. Next base: position 8,608 of record JBBRCX010000120.1, read on the forward strand.
GCGAGATCTTCGCGCCGCGCGTCCGGCGGCGCATCGGCATCGGCAAGTGCACCGGCGATGACTGGCTGAGGGTGATGCGCGTCGCGCACGAAGAGGGGCTCAACACCAGTTGCACGATGCTGATCGGACACATTGAGTTTGTCCGCGAGCGGATCGAGCACATGTCTGCTCTCCGCGATCTGCAGGACTACGCGCTCTCACTCGGACAGCAGGAGCATGAAGCGATCAGCCAATCGGTGCGGCGGCGCTGGCCTGGAGTGTTCGAGAAGTCGGTGTTCAGCGGCCCCGCCCCGCGGTCGTTCGGCTCTTACACGGCGTTCATCCACTGGCCCTTCCAGCGCGAGAACACGCCGCTCGGTCGCGCGCAGGAGTGGGACCCGGACGTGCACGGACCGTATGACGACTCGACCAGCGAGGACATCCAGCGCGGGCGTGTCGTGCGGATGGCGGGGGCCGATGAGTATCTGCGCATCCTCGCGATCGCCCGGCTTTTCTTCGACAACATTGCGTCACTGCAGAGCAGTTGGGTGACGATGGGCCCGAAGATCGGCCAGCTCGCTCTTTATTTCGGCGCCAACGACATGGGGAGCGTGATGATGGAGGAGAACGTCGTGAGCGCGGCCGGCGCGACCTACCGATTGAGCGAGCGCGAGATCTGCCGCCTGATCCGCGACAGCGGCTGGGTGCCCGCGCAGCGCGACCAGTACTACAATGTTCTCCGCCGCCAGGAAGGACCCGACTCCCCGGACCTGCGCCCGCTGGAGAACCCTCCTGTGCGCGACGTCAGGAAAATCGACAAACAATTCATCGGCGCCGCCCCAGGCCTCGACGACGGCCAGGACCAAAGTGTCAAAGTCCAACTACCTCTGCTTGGCGAATCGCGCTAGCTTCGAAAGAATTAGCCACCGATGGACTTCGGCGAGTCTCAGTCGAGTCGGGCACCGATAAAAGCAAAGATTCTTGACGGCGGGCCAGCTGGCCAGCTTGCCGCTTTACCAGCTTCAGATGTCGCCACCGCTGCGGCACGCGACATTGCGTCAAAGCCCGTCGATCGTCAACGCCCCATCCGCGTTCTTCCACGCCGCCTGAAGTTCGGCGTCCACCTGCTGGGCGGCGTAGTTCTTCCCCTGCGCCTTGAGACTCTCCCTCAGCCCGAACAGCGAGCGCCCGCTTCGCGGATTTTGCTCCAGGTCGGCGCGGAAAACCTCCTCGGCCTTCGCCGGCTCGCCATCCTGCAGCAGGACCGCGCCCAGCGTCGCGCGGACCGGCACGTACCAGTCGGGAGGCTCCGCATAGGTCAACGCGTCCTGCGCCTGCACCGCCGCCTGCAGACGCTCGACCGCCCCCTTGCGGTCGTTTGTCGCCAGCGCAAGCCGTGCGTCCAGGAAGGGCTCCGCCACCGCGAACACGCCCGCCGCGGTGTTCAGCAGCCCATACATCGTCCCTTCCGGAACCGCCTTCTTCGCCGCGACAAACTTTTCGCGCTCCTGCCGCGCCTCATCGATCTTTCCGGTCGCGGCGTAGGCCACCCCGCGCCCGAAGTGCCACATGGCAGCCGTGATCTGCCGCCCGGGCTCGGGGGCGCTCTGGCGGAGCATCTCGTCCCAGCGATGGAACGACACGAGCACCACCGTCGGCGTCGGCATGAACCCCTCGAGCATCGGCATATCCTTCACGTGCGGGCCCACGTGCGCGCTCAGTTGCTCCGCCGCTTTCTTCGCCTCCGCGAAGCGCCCGTTCATCGTGTTCGCGAACGCCAGGAAGTGAATATTGTGACTGTAGTACATCATCGGATACACCCCTTGCGCATCCGATCCTTTGAGGTAATTCTGGTCCGCGGCGATGGCGGCTTCGTTGCTCGTCGCCGCCGCCTCATACTCGCCGACGCGCACGTAAACGTGTGACGGCATGTGAACCAGGTGCCCCGCCCCGGGCGCGAGCCCGGGCAGCCGTCCCGCGGCTTCCATCGCCCGCTCCGGATGCGCCGAGCCCTCCGTTGCGTGGATGTAAAGATGATTCGCCCCCACGTGGTTCGGGTTGCGCTTCAAAACCCGCTCGAGCGTCGCCACGATCTCCTCGGTCCCCTCCACCGGCTTGTGATCGTGCGTCCATAGCTTCCAGGGACGCAGCACCATCATGCTGTCGGCATACAGCGTCGCCGCATCCAGATCGTCCTGGTAGCGCGACGACAATCCCTTCATCGCCTCTTTGTAATCCGACGCCAGCTTCTTCAAGTCGGCCTTCGCATCATCCGAATACCGCGCAGCCAGCGCCGCGATGTAATCCCGCTCCGGCTCAGACGCGTGCTTCGACAGCGCGTGCGCTTTGTGAATCTCCTCAAACGCCATCTTCTCGCGCGGCGGATCGACGTCGATGTTGTAATTCGGGCCCAGTGCCAGCGCGATGCCCCAGTGCGCCATCGCCAGGTTCGGGTCCAACTCCAGCGCCCGCTTGAACGAACGGATCGCCTCGTCATGGTTGAACGCGTAGACCAGCGTCAGCCCCTGGTCGAACGCGCGCTGTGCCTCGGCGTTCGACGTCGAAACGGCATGATGAAGGTCCCCCAGGTCGGTAGCGGATGCCCCAGCCGGCGCAACCGGCTGCAGCACGTCGGGCGAACGCGATCGCCCGCCAGCGGTGCAACCCGCGATCAATACGCAGATCGAGACAAGACAGCTCTTTCGAGCGAAAAGGAGTGTGCTCATGAGGAACCTCCCGGCGAGATCCCCCTTCAGCTCAGGCGAAGCACTCAGCCACAAGTTATATCGAAAGATTGCACTGCCTGAAGTGATGCGTCAAGCAGACCGCCCCGTCGTGCCGGCGAAGCAACCGGAACGACTCCAGCTTCCGCCGCCCCCGATGTCCCGCTCGCCGCCTGTGTTATTCGATCTTAAACTCAACGTGGACACCGGGGATGCCTGAGCCGTCGCCGCGCCGGTCAAAGCGCAACGATATCGATCTCATCGATCTTGTTGTTACTCGAGCCCGCCGCGCGTTGGCGACCGTCAGTTGCCCGTTGGTGACGCTTACCGTCACCGTGTTCTCGAACCAGTGCCGGCTGGCGGTCGGCGTGCCGCTCACCACCAGAACGCCATTGGCGCTGATCGCATACACGCTGTCGATGTAATCTGAATCGCCAGCGACGATGTGAACGCTGTACTGCCCGTTCGGAAGGGCGATCTTTTCGTTCCAGCGGGCGTGAGCTTGCTTGTGCACACTTTCCCCAGACATAATCAACCGCCCTCATGTCCTATCCAATTCTGGATGTTTCAGGCTGGCCTGCCGAGACCGATGAGCAGATGGGAAGCAAGCCGAAGTCCTGGCTCTATGATCCGAGTGACAAACAGCGGCAGCAGCGGTGGCTTTTCAAAGAAAACTGGAGACGGCAGCCCGAGGATTGGTCTGAGAAAATTGCCGCCGAAGTCGCGGACTTGCTTGGAGTGCCCCACGCACAA
>JBBRCX010000121.1:0-11844 GCA_038204465.1 Tepidisphaerales bacterium
TGTTGGCTCTCCAGTAGGCCCACCTCCGATCCTATCCAACTACCTCGCAACATGTCATTGCCAGTTTATTCGTTCATATTGTCAGAATATTCGTTCTTCGACACCAGGACCGCGCGGCGTAGTGGTTGAGGTAAGCGGCAAGTACATAGCGCCGCTCTGACGGCTTTGTCGAAAAAATTTACTGTCGGGACTCTCGTGGACTAGCAGTTTCCCCGCTTGATACACCGGAAGAAACGGGCAGTGTCCCTGTGCAGTGAGCAAACGGTTGGCGACGCGCGCGGCACCCCCTGCCGCGCGCGCTTTGGCGTCCCGGTCGCGCCGGCGCTGAGGCTTCGGAAGCGACGTGCGTTTACCCGTTAAACAGCACCAAAGCCGAGCATCAAAATGGTAAAATCGATGGTCTATACGGAGCGGAGGACGTGATGGCAGCACTGACCGAGCAAGATCGCCGACGCGCAATGGCCCAGGGCCTCGCGAACACGCGCATCGAGGGTCACGTGCCCACGTCTGAATTCCTGGCGGACTGCGAGCGCTATGCTCAGGGTCAAATGACGGACGAGCAGATGCACGCCGCGAGTCTCGAGCGAGCCCGAGCCATCGAGCGCGCAGCGTTGAATCAGGCGGTGGATGCCGCGTGAATTTGCCGACCCGTATGTTTACCCCGGCACCGACGTTCTAAGGAACAAGCCGGGACTTCGGGACGAAGGGGCCTGGCGGACGTTCGAGTACGAACGCAGCGCTCGCCGTGCCACGCAGCTTGTTGAAAAGCCCATCCCCGGCAAGTTCGACCTGGACCACCTCAAGGCGATCCACAAGCACCTTTTCCAACATGTGTACGAGTGGGCCGGCGAGATCCGCACGGTCAACATCCGCAAGGATGTAATTCCCTTCGCGCCACCCGCTTTCATCGAGAGTTACAGCGACAAGCTCGCGGCGGACCTGGCGAACGAGAATCCGCGCGACGCTTCACGAGGGCAAAGACGCGCCCGAGCCGAGCGCGAAGGTACGCGATCAAGGGCAAGAGAGATAAAAGGTCTGGGAGCTAACGATGCGCGGAGAGGGAGAAGGGGCGGACGCGACGAGACTGGAGTGCAATCATGAACGTATTGCAGGACGCCTCAGCGAAGCGGGCGATCGCCGAGCCGCCGGCGAAGCGCCTCTCCGCTTCGCAAGAGGACTGGACCCAGCGGGCGCTGCAAAGCGCGAAACGAATGTCCGTCGACGAAGCCTATCGGCTGGAGATCGCTAGAAGACTTTCCTGAGCCTGTCGTCGGAGGCAGCTCAAACCGCGAGCCGGTGACGGACTGCTGATGGCAACATGCACTCAGATTGTGCTAAACTAGTCAGCATGACTAGAATTAACGGTGATCGAATCGAAGCGCAGACGCGAACGCGTGCGCCATCACGCCCAGGCCATTGGCTCCTGCAGGATGCCAAGGCGCGGTTTAGTGAACTCGTACGCCTGGTGCGCAGCGAAGGACCGCAGCACGTCACCGTGCATGGGCGCGACGAAGTGGTCGTCGTAGCTGCCGAAGAGTTCCGACGACTGCAGGGCGTTCGCTCCGGCCAATCGCTGATCGACGCGCTTCAGGCGTCACCCCATCGCGACATCGCGATCGAGTTGCAGCGCGCCCCGATGCCGGTGCGGGACGTGACGTTGTGACGGGCTGGTTGCTCGATACGAACATCCTCTCCGAGTTACGCCGGCTGCGGCCGGAGCCAAAAGTGGCGGCTTTCGTCGCGGCGCAGCCGTTGGACCTGTTGTTCGTCAGTACCGTCACGCTGGCCGAGATCAGGTTCGGTATCGAGCTGGTCGCAGACGCCAATCGCCGGGCTGAGCTGCAAGACTGGCTGATGCACAAGGTACGACCAATGTTCAAACAGCGCATTCTGCCGGTGACAGAAGACATCATGTTTAAGTGGCGGTTGCTGGTCGAGGATGGCCGCAAAGCCGGACATACCTACTCCCAGCCCGACCTGATCATTGCCGCGACGGGTCTGCAGCACGGTTTGACGATCGTGACACGTGACACTGCGGACTACCAAAAGGCGCGCGTGCCGCTTCTCAATCCGTGGACTTGAACTGCTACTTCCAGTTGATGCAGCAAGGCGACTGACGTTCTCCCGGAATTCGGGTCAGTTTAAAACTAGAGGTGCGGTCGCTTTCCGGTAGCCCAATCACGTCCGCGTCGGACGCTGCGGCCGTTTGTATTCCGTCTGCGAGAGCGGGCGAATCAGCTTTCGGCCTCCCCCCAAAAGGCCCGCACCGCGCGCATCCGCCGCTTGCTCTCAGTCGTCACATAGACGGTCGTAGTGACCAGTGACGCATGCCCGAGGTTTTGTTGGGCGATCTCGATCGGCATGCCACTGGCAATGGCGTGACTGGCATGCGAATGGCGCAGCCAGTGCGTGCTGGCCTTGCCCAAGCGCTCAGCGCCTTTGGCGTCGCCCTGCCCGCGCAGCACGTCACTACAGTCGCCGAAGAAGACCTTGATCTGGTCGTAAAACGTCGACCCCGCAATGCCCTCGCGCGCGTCAAAATGCACCCTGCCGCTCAGCCCCGGCGCCCGCTCGGCGGCGTCGCTGGCTTTGCCGAGCAGGAACGCGCCCTGGTTGCCGATGTCCTCGGGATCCGGATCGAGCCCGCGCGACGCCAGGTAGGTCGCCAACTCGCCGACCACCTCGGTTGGCAGCGGCACCTCACGCTCCTTCTGACCCTTGCCGATCACCCGCAGCATCCAGCCTTCGAGCGGTTCGCCATCGGTCGCATCGGCCGGATACTCGACCCACTGCAGATCGTCGACCGTGGCCGCAACTACTTCCGACAACCTTACTCCCGTCGCATATAGCAGTCGCAGCCCGAACCGCAACCTCCGGCTCGCCGACGTGTCGGCAAGCATCTCCAACTGCCGTTCGACGAACAGCCACTGCGCCACCGTCAGGCTGCGCCCGGCATTGACCTTCGGTCCGGTGGTTTTGGGGATGCCGACTGCCGACCACGGATTACCCATCAGATAGTTTTGATCGACCAGGAAGCCGTACAGGTTTTTCAGAATGGTGACCGCCTGGCGCTGCGCCGACCCGCACAGTGGCCCTGCAAACGGACGCCACAGCGGCGACCAGCGTTCGCGGCCACGCGCGCCGCACCAGCGGCCGTGCGGCTGCGGGTCGGCAATAAAATCGCGGTAGGCGACGCAGTCCTCATTGGTCATTGACGACAGCGGTTTTCCGTGCTGCACGATCGCCCACAATAAAAAGCGTTCGGCCTCCTTGCGATAAGCGCGTTGGGTGTTCGACAGACTCTGCAGCCAGTCGAGCGGCTGTTCGATGACGCTGGTGTCGCGCTGGCGCCGGCGCGCCTTGAGCTTTGCCTTTTGGTCGGGGGTGAGACCGTGCTTGGAACGCAGCCAGGCGAGGATCGCCTGGTAGTCATCGGTGGCCTTGAGCAGGCACTGGGCCTGCGGCCGGCGAAACAGCCCTTGCCGGCCGTCGAGCGCGGCCGGCACGATGAATTTTTCCAGAGGACGGATCTCGGTCGCGGGCGCGACCACGGCGGCGAGCTCATGCGAGTACAACTGGCTGCGTGCCAGCGCGACGTGGCGGCCGATTGCCAAGCCGAGGGTCACCTCATGCTCGCGCAGCCACTCGACGATGCGCTCGGCCTTGCCCTCCCCCAGCGCCCGCACCCCGGCAAACCAGCGCCGACCGACGCCGTTGATGCGCTCGATCAGTTCGCCCAGCGTCCCTATCCCCGCGGCCTCCAAGGGATCAGCCAGCGTCGGGTTGAGCCACGCGGCCAGCGCATCACCCGCCAGCGGCGGCTGCGCGACCAGGGTCTCGAGCCAGCGCAAGGCGTCGAGCTGCTGGGCAATCAATTTGCCACGACGACGCTGGCGCTGGCTGGCCGGTCCGTATGCGTTTTCGTAGGCAGCGGTCTGCTCGGCCTGAGAAAATTCTTCCATTCCGCGCTCGGCCGCGAACTGCTCCAAGTTCGGCAGCGCGGGCCCGGTGTCGGGGATGCGAGAAACGTCGATCAGCACCAGCCGCGCGGTGCCATAGCGATGCTCGCGGCGCGCGGCCGCGGCGAATTCATCTCGCATCCAGGCAATGGTGGCACGCACCACCCGCACATCGCTGGCGTCGCCTTCGATGCGCAGGTAGCGCTGCCAGCTGGCGCGCACCTCGATGCCCTGCACCACCGCGCGCATGAAGGCGAAGTGGCCGAGGTGCAGCTTGCGCCGTCGCGCCGGCGTGATGCCGGGGAGCGCGAGCGGGTTCATGTCACCGCGGCACAGCCGCAGGTCGGCCGGATCGCGCCATCACCACGCGCCCCCCTGCCCCGCCGGGACGGGATCCGAGGCGACCAGTGCCGACCGCAAGCCGATCTTTCTTCCGTAGTAGCGGGCGCCGATCACCTCGCGCGCGCTTCGTCCGTCTCTGCCAAGGCAAGGCGCATTCGCAGTCGGCTCCTACGGAAATGAAGTCCATCCGGCATTGTCGTTTGGACGGTGCCGATTTGTCGACCCTTTATTAGCATCATGATAAGATAACTAATCATGTGGCGATGATGAAATCGCCTGATGCTCTGTCTCGTCATCTGTTCCCTGAGGCAGCTTTAGAACCAGCCGATTTGGTGGGCGAGCGGGACGGCGTAGCTCAAAAAGGTCAGGAGCAATCCGCCAAAAAGCGCGAGGGCCTCCCGCGTGCTCCACGCGTCCTTGATCTGTTCGATAGTGCGGGTCGCGTCGCTTGCCCATTTCTGCAGTTGTTCCTGGCCTTGGGGAATCGAGCGGGCGATTCCCTCCCCTCGTTTGAGCTGCCAAACCAATCGGGCGCCGACATAGCTCGGCCATGCCAAGGCACAGGTTCCCAACGCGCCGGACAAGTTGACGAACTGCTCGAGGGTCATAGGTCAAGTCGATGCACCGCGCCGGGCAAGGATCACCGCGCCATCGCCACAACGGGCGCTTCCTGTCCCTGAAATGCCTCAAGCTGAGATTTCAGCCGCTCGGTTGCCGCGCCAATCGCGAAATTGGTCTGCTCAGCTGCCACGACCACCGCCTTCATCTCTTCGAGCCGATAAGGATCCAGGGGCTCGCCGAGTGATGCGGAAGGGGCGCCGACCAGTTGCGAGGCGATTGCCTGAAGGCTCGGCTGCGCCCCGAGAGAAACACTTTGCTTGATCGCTCCGGTGTTTTGATCCACGAACAACAGCATCGTCGAGGCGCCACAGGCATTCGCGAACTTCTCGAGGCGTTCCATCGCCGTCGCCGCTTCGGACGGATTGCCCTCCAGGCGCGCGACATAAGGCTGACGCCACCCGACTCTCTGCGCCAGCGCGGTTTGCGTCAGTCCGAGGCCTTTGCGCAGGCGAAATAACGCCTCGCTGAGCACGCGGCGGATGCGCTGCTTCTCGTACTCGGCTGCAAACTCCTGGTCCTTCAAGGCGTCGGCGAGCAGATCGTTCACGGTGGTGTCGGCCATCCCGGTTCCGGCCCGCTCGGACGTCTCGGGAATCATTACCACTTCAGTCATACCAGCCATCGGATACCTCCTTCGCCTCAGACTGCCGTCTGCAACTCCGCCTTCGCCGCGGCAACAAAATCCTCGATGCGGACCCCATCGACTGCACACCACAAGCCCATCAAGTAGCAGGTTGCCAACGCCCCGCTTGACGTCGCTCGGGCGTCGTACCCGAGCCCGAGAAAGACCGTCTTGCGGCTTGATGGGACCACGTGGATCTCACACATCAGGCGGGGTGGATCTGCCGGATTGACCCGAGTATCCTCGTAAACCACCCCGTCCAAAGTCCGGTACTTCAACCACTCAAGCAAATCAAATACACCCGTGTTGACAGCCGGCGACCTCTGGCGCGCAAGGATCGGCCGAAAGCCTTCCGTCGGAAACGGATAAAGGAAGGGCTTGCCCCACCCCCAGACCACCAATCTCAACTTCTCGATCGATGCCATCGCGTAGTCGAATATAACGAGTATAACGCTTGCGTTATTAATGTCAAGGGCGTCTTGCGCGAGGTATCGATGCGCGCGACGGGCAACCCCGGGGCGTCAGGTTCCGCGCTGTGCACTTCATTGCGATAGCAACTGCTTACCCTCATCCCCTGGTGATCGATCCCTGTAGTCTGGCTTGAGGCAAGGGGCAAACGCACGTTCCGGCCTCGCGAACACCCACTTCCGGCCCTCCTTACGCCCAACTTTCCCTGCAGCGCCCCGCTTCATTCTATTCCAGTACTTGCTTGTCAGACCGCCGCCTTCTGGTTTCGGGCGGCTCAACCGCCCCCGCGATAAGGCGCAAAGAAATCATCCTCCTGGCCGGCCAGCAGCGCCTGCGCATTTCCTCAGACCGCGATCGCCTGCCGGTCGTTCTGCCATGCGAAGCAATGGAAGATTCAATGTGAGTTCGGTTGGGCTTCGCGACGGGCACGGCAAGGGCCCTGAATCGCAGTGCGGCGGAAACTGGGTTTCGGGGCGCCACGTCGCTGACCCGCCCTACCCTCTCTGGACGCGTCCAGAGATGCACGCCGCTCCGCCTCTCATCCGCGCGGCGGCAAACGACGCGTCGCATGATTGCGCATGCGCTTTGCGTTCAGCTGGAAACTAGGTTTCCACGCCCAGCTGGCCGAGGATCGCCGACAGTTTTTGCATCGTGACGTCGTCGCCCCATGCCGCATCAAGGGTGATCACCGCCCTGCCCTGGTGGTCCCGCCGCCACGTGCCGACGGTCCGTTCGCCCACCCGCAGCTTTTCCGCGGGCTTACGATCCTCGGCGCGTCCGGCGAGATGCGCCACCACCTGACTCGCGGCCAGCCGCCTGGACGCTTGGCGCAGCTTTTCAGCACGGCGCAGCACCGCCTTTCTGTCCTGCTCGAGCGCGGCGGCGATTTCTTCCGCGTGCTTCGGTTGTATCTCGAGCGGTGACCCGAAGGCCTCCACTATGGCCGGCGGCAACTGCGCGACCAGCGTCGCCTTGCGAACCCAGGTATGGCTGACTCCGATCGCGTCGGCCAGTCGTCGCTGTGATGGAAACAGTCCGGCTTCCAGCGCGGCAATGTACGTGCTCCCCTGCTCATATGCCGACGGATCTTCTCGCTCGCGGTTTTCCCGATCCATCGACATGAAGAGGTCCAAATCGGGCATCGGCCCGTTCCACAGCACGGTCAGCACGGGAATCCCGAGCTCAAGGCAGGCTCGATGGCGGCGGTGCCCAAACACCACCTCATACGTTCCCGGCTCGTCGGTCATCCGAACCAGAATCGGTTGGGTATTGCCGCCCGCCAGATCGATGCTCGATTTCAGACGTGCGAACGCGGCGGTCGCAAAGGAAGTCTCGTGGCGATTCGCCCAGCGAGTCGCGCGAATCGACTTCGGGTCGAGCTTGACGGTGGGAAGCGAGCCATCGAACTGCTTCAGCTTGTCGCGCAAGGCAGCCAGTTCGCCTTGCATCGACAGCATCTCGCTGCGCGCAGCCATCATCTGGCCAGGCGCCGTGCGTGGCGCGCTGGGTTTGGACGGATCGGTTCCCGCTTCGGTTTTGGCGGCTACGGCCGCCGCGAGGCCGGCGGTAGATTCAAGAAGCCGTTTGCCGATGCTCATGCGATTCTCCTACCGGATGCTGCGTCTGGCACGCACGCGGGTGGAAACCAGGTTTCCACTCATCAGTTACGAAGGCTGTGACGCCACGATTCCACAATCGATTGCTCAACCAGCTCGACCACCCGGTCATAAGCATCCGCAGCGCGCTTGTAGGTTTTGGCCGAACCCTCGTATTTCTGAACGTCGTAGACGGTTCCGAACTCCGCCGCTTTCGACGAGGTCACTGTGGTCTTGGGCACTTCCACCGGCAGGAGGTACTCGCCATAGGTCGCCTGAATCCATTGCCGCACGGCAGGTGCGGCGACATCGGACTGATCGACGCGCGACAGCAACACGTGCAGGAACTCGAAGGTCTTGCCGTGCTTGGAGGCTTTGTCCAGATTGCTGCCGAGGTCGGCAAACAGGCCCCAGAACTGCGCCGAACTGGCAAAGTCGAGTGCCGACGGGGGAACTGGCACGATGATCCCATCGGCCGCCATGAAGGCGTTGATCGTCACATAGGAAAGGGAAGGGGGCGTATCAATAATGATCACGTCGTACTCGTCCCGTACGCCCTCGAGGCTCACATTGAGGACGTCCCAGAATCGCGCGGCCGTGTCACGGATCTGCATAGCGGGCAGGGTGAATTCGGCCTCAAACAAGAAGGGGGCTGCCGCAACCAGATCGATCCCGTCCCAGTAGGTGGGTTGGATTGCGTAGCGAATGTCGGTCGCCTCGCCACGACAAATCGACACGATCGTCTTGTCCTCATCCACCTCGGTTTCAGGAAGAATCCCGAAGAGGGTGGTCAAGGACCCCTGCGGATCGACATCGATCGCCAGCACCTTGTGACCGCGCATGCTGAGCCCTTGAGCGAGCACCATCGAGGTGGTCGTTTTCGAGACGCCACCCTTGAAGTTGCCGACGGCGATCGTGATCGCCCGCTTGTTCGTCGGTCGCAGCGACGCCTTGCGATACTCGTGAACCCAGCGACGCAGTTCCTCCAGTGTGAAGACGCGGCGGCCGCCAGTGGGTGTCAGATTGCCCGATGGCAGGTCATTCTTCGTGATTCGATAAGCGACGTGCGCCTTGTCAACGCCACACATGGTCGCGAGCTGTGTTGCCGAATAGGTCGGAGCCACTTTGCGCGAGTCCGGAGAGAGCAGGCGGCCGCGAATTTCCTCAACCATCCTGCCGGCGCGTTCTGCCAGCGCGGTAATGCGGGCCATGTCGATCGGCTGCCGCGTCGCGGGAGGTGGGGGATTGGAAACCAAGTTTCCAACAGGGAGTTGCGACGGGTCGATTGCCATATTCTCGTTGAGTCAACAGTTTGAACGAGAGTATAACGGAAACGGTTGAATCACCAGATATTTTTAAACTTGTCACACAGCGGCGAATTGGCCCATGCGGCTTTTACCATTGTGAGCCTGATTGGGACTCGCTCCCAAACTGTGACCGCATAGGTGAGGATCATTGTGATTCAGACGACATGCCCACGCGGTAGAGCAGGGCGTATTCAGCCAAATCGCACGACTGGGCGCGGTCACCGACGCGAAACCCGCCCGAAATCACATATCCACTCCCCTGAAACACCAGCGGCACTCACGCATTGCCTTTATGAAACCCATATCCACTCGCCGACAAGACCATCCAAGCTCACATTGAATCCCATATCAACTCACATCGGATGCTCTACATCGCTGTTATTGAACGCGTTTTGTGCTCAGCAACGTTTTCAACGAGTTCAAGCTGTTCTTTCAATCTCTCAAGGCACCGCGGAGCATGATTGTGAATTGCGGATTTCACAATCAGAAGGCATGATGTGAAACATGGTAAGAAGTTCTGAGCAATCGACCACAGACGATCCGTTGACAAACGAGGGGAAGGCGCACGTTCGCAGACCGCGTCGCGCACGGATACCCGGGCCCCGTGACGAAGCCCTAGTCCAGAAGGCCAATGAGTCGATTGCGATTCGACCCAAGAAGGGGCGCCTCACGCTGCTTTCGCGTCGAATCTACAACGCGCTGCTCTATAACGCGCAGCAGCAAGGGGTCGACGAGCGTCAATATACGTTGCCGCTGGCCACGCTGATCGGCGACGCCCATTTCAATTCGCGCAATGTCGCCTTGCTCAAGGAACACATCCGCGAAATGCAGACCACCCTGATCGAATGGAACTCGGTCGGAACCGGCGAACAGCGCTGGACGTCGTCGCAATTGCTCGGGGCGGTGGAAATCGCCGAGCGCGGATCGGGTTACCCGGTGATCATCAGCTGGAGTTATCCGGACAAAGTGCGCGAGCGCCTGCTGAAGCCGACGCGCTACACCAAAATCCTGCTCGAGGTTGGCGCGCAGATGCGGTCCTATGCCGCGGCTGTCCTGTTCGAGCTCGGCATGCAGTACCTCACCTCACCTTCGCGCCTGACGATGCGCGAAGACCTCTACTGGTGGGCCTCTGTGCTGACCGGACGCAGCGATATCGACAAAGTCGACTATCGTTATTTCAAGCGCGACGTGCTCCGACCCGCGCTCGCCGAAGTCGACGCGCTCCAGGATGAATTCAGCCTTGAACTAATCGAGCACCGGGAAGGGCGGCGCGTGGTCGAACTGCAGTTTACGGTTCACCGCAAAAGCCAACCCGCCCTCGGCGTGACCGAGGATCGCAACACTTTCGACCTGCTGCTGGTCGAGCGTCTGCGCAAGCTCGGTTTGAAGGACCCGGACGCAGACCGCTTGTATACGCAGACCGATGAAGGGCTGCTACGCGCCACACTCGATCACGTTGAGCAGCGCATGCGCAACGCCGGGCTACCCCCGTTGACCGCGCCGGCCGCCTACTTGCGGGACGCGCTCAAGAAGGGTTACGCGGCCACGCACGGCGAAGAGAGTCCGGCCGCTTCGCCGTTTGCCACGCCAAAACCGCTTGCGATCAAGATGTCTGTCCAGACCATCCGAGAAGAGTGGGAGCGGGCGCAGGTGAAGGCCGCCGAACAGCACTTTACCGATTTGAGCGCGGACGAACGCGCGCAGCACCAACGGGAATTCGAAGACTCTCAACTTGTGGGCATGATGGAGCCGATCGTACGTGCTTGGCGTCGCGACGGTCCCGCCAGCAAGGTCGCCAGTCCGATCTTCTTTCGCTGGCTGGCGGGCCGCTCTGGCACCCCTCCGCCGAACGAGAAAGACCTGTTGGAGTTCGCCATCGCCAAGGGCATGCTCAACCCGACCTGATGACCTCGAATGGATCTCTGACCGAATATTGCGCCGATAACTACCAGCAGCAATCGCCTTCGCCTCCACATCTTCAGCCGCCGCTGGCCGTGACAGTGACGACGCCTCGATTTGCGATTCGACGGAAGCGGAAAGCGATGGTGCGTGGTGCCTGCGCCAAGCTGGTTGAAACTCAGCTTGTTCCGAAAGCGTGGGTGAACGACGAGTGCATCTTTTGCGAGCAGTAGTTGGTTGGGCGTCCCCGGCCAAAGGCCGGATCGCGCTGTCGTACTGCGCATCGAGCCGCTTATTGCGTCTCGACCCTTCGGGCTTCCATCGTTCCCTCCCTGTGATCGGCTGACGCCTTCGCGCCGTTCGGCGCTGCGCGCTGCGCTTGCCGTTTGGGGGCGGGCGTAGCCGACCTCCGCCGCGCTGCGCTTGTCGCCCCCCTAAAGCGCACCGACCAGGCTTCGGCCTGTCCCGCTGACGCAAAGCATTGAAGTGCGCCGCGATGCGGCGATCGATCGCGACTCCTTCGGACTCGCGCGTGTCGCTGGAGTTGCTGGGAACAACGGTCAGCGCACTCGATGACTGTCGGCGGTCGATCTGCCCTTCGGTCCGTCTCTGCATCGACGCATAGCACCATCCAGTCTCGACGCCAGGGTGAAGGCTTCGCCCACGTCCTCACCCGGTCCCTACGCTGCGCTGCGGGCTGCGGCTTCCGGGCGTGCCCCGGCATCGCGCCTGGCTGTCGCTCTTCATGCGTCGAGACGGCTCCGAAGAGCAGATTCTTCAACCACCGAAGAGGACACGGCCATGAGCGCAGCGACCACCCACAACACCAGCGACACTCACGAAGCGCGGTTCCTCGCCCCCGAGACTCACCCAAGAGCAGGCAATCAAAGCGACTTCACCGCGATCCTTCAAGAAGCACTGACCCGGCCGGGCATCGTCAACCAAGCATATCGGGCGTTTCATCGCTACAGCCTCGGCAACCAAATCCTTGCGGCGATCCAACTGAGCGCGCGGGGCTTGCCGTTGTCGCC
>JBBRCX010000122.1:0-11778 GCA_038204465.1 Tepidisphaerales bacterium
CTCTTCCGATCTCTGCAATCAAGCCTGAATCCAACGCATCGCCCAAGGAAAACGGAGAAGCGGAAGCACTCTCGCCCCGTTCCGAGGGCTGCCCGTCTTTCCCGTCTTGCAGTGAGAAAGGACTCCTGACCCCCTTACCCCCGACCCCCCGACCCCCCTCCTGTTTTTCCCTATCGGTGTCCATCGGTGCCCCATCGGTGGCTAAACATCGTGGCAGAGGATAAGCCACCGATGAACACCAATGACACCGATCGATGTAACCGATCCCATCACTATGGCACAGACGAGCAAGATTAAGATGAGGAGTAAAATTTCGAAGAGGATAAAGAGCAGGAGCAAGAGCAAGATGGCATCTTAAAATGCGGAGATTTTCGGCAATGTTTCCCCGTCGGTGTTCATCGGTGCCCGAACTCGACTGTCTTCGACCCTGAGGCTCTCTTCGAGCCTGAGCCTCAGAGCCGAAGGCAGATCCGAAGGGAGGCTCAGACCCGAAGGGAGCTCGCGGCGGACTGAGCTCGCCGAAGTCCGAAGTCCATCGGCGGCTAAGATTCTTCCGTTCAATCGCAAATCAAAAATCGAAAATCCCCTGAAGATCCCTACCGCGCCGGATGGGCCTCGAGGCTGTGCTCCGCCTCCTGCAGCGCCAGCACCGTGTAGGCGGTGACGAGCACCGGGTCGCCTTCCATCCAGCGCTTCTCGCCGGACCAGCTTCCATCGGGATGTTGCGTCGATGCGACCTTGTCAATCAACTCGACGCGCCAGTCATGCTGCTTCCCACGGGAGTCGGTGATCGTTGGCTCGTCGTAGGCGTTCAGCGCATGGCCGAAAACGTAGAAGTAGTAGTACAGCCCGTGCTGCGCTTCCTCCGGCTTGTTCAGCCGCATGCCGGGGTTTTCATCCAGCGTCCAGTTCTTGCCGATCCAGCCGATCGCCCCCTTCACCCGCGGGTCGTCTTTGCTCAGTCCTGCGTAGATCATGCTCTTGAGCCCCGCGTAGGTCATCGAGCCGTAGCTCCGCCAGCGGCGCTGGCCATCGGGGGCTTCGAACTCCCCGGCCTCGGAGTCGCCTTCGCCGTTGGCGGGGCCGTAGATGAAGCCGCCGTCATCGCCCGCCCATTTCATCCCCGTATTCGTTTCCGAGTTGTTCTGGCATTTCGTGATGAATTCCAGCGCCGCCTTGTACGCCGGGTCGTCCGGCTTCAGTCCCGCATCATGCAATGCCTGCACGGAGAAATGTTCGTTGCTCAAATCGGGGCGCGCGTCCTTGCCATACCCCCATCCGCCGTACCACGGATGCTCTTTCCCGCCGACGGCCTCGCCCTTCGGACCGGGGGCCGACTTGTCCGTCCATTGCAGCGCCTTCAGGAAGGCGAGCGATTTCTCCATCGCCGGCTTCAGCGCCGGGTCCTTCGCCGCCGCCAGCGCGCTCACCGCGATGGCGGTGTTGTAATTCGCCATCATGTCGTTCGAGATCGCCCCGTTGTCGCCCTGGTAGGAGAGCAAGCGGTCGTAGCCTTTCTTGATGAACTCATCGCGCGTCGAATACTTCGGGTCTTCCACGAACGCCTTCAACGCCAGCGCGGTAATGGCCGGCGGCGCCTTGGGCGCGTTCCATCCGCCATCCGGAAGCTGTCTCGACTTGAGGAACGCCAGCCCGCTGTCGATCAACGCCCGCGCCTTCTGCGCCGCCGGCTGGGTCGTTGAATGATCGCCGGCCTGTGTCGTCGCGGGCAGCTCGCGCTCGTCCGCAAGCGCGCGCCGCGAGTGCACCGCCAGCGTCAGCGCCGCCGCGATGGAAACAGTCAAAGCGAACCGTGTGCTCGATCTCATCGGATGTCCTTCATTTGAATCGCCGCTTCATCCTCTGTTCCAGCATCTCGAGCTCTTTTTGTTGCACCGCCAGGCGCTGGCGGCGCTGTTCCAGCTCTTTGGCGAGCCGCACGTCCGGCGGGTCTTCGTGCAGGTGCGAGTAGGGGACCTTGTAATCCGCCGGAAGTATCTCGAAGCTCGCCGCCGGCGGATTCCGCCGCATCTCGCGCCACGCAACCGCCGCCAGCGCCGTGAGCGTCGCGAACAGCGCGAACAGGAGACATCCTAGGATCCCCAGCAGAACGGAGGGTAATTTTTGCACGAAGAACACGAGATGCACCAGCCAGAACACGCTGGCGAACGCGGTGACCGCCAGCGCTCCCGCCGGCGCCGCGCGGTTCTGCGCCTGCAGCCCCAGCCCGAGTCCCGCCAGCGCCATCCCGAAGACGACGGCGCAGGTCACGCAGATCGTCACGGCCCGCTGCCCCGAGTAGACCGGGCGCTGCACGGGATGGGCCGCGTCAGCCGTGTCGAGCCACGTTCCCCAGCCGACCTGGGTCAGGTCGGTGTGCTCCGCGACGCTCGGCGACAGCAGCCCGCTCCCGCAGCAGATCGTCATCATCAACAGGAACAGCAGCACTCCGACGACCTGAAACACCGTCCCCACACCCTGCGTGAATGCCCGCGGCGGGCGCTGGGCGCTCCCTGGAGCCGGGTCCGGCTCGCTATGTTTACCGGTCGAGGGCGGCGGGGCTTCTTCCATCGCTGAAGTGTAGCCCACAGCGCCTTTCGGAGTCAGTGTTGACTCAGAACGGCACCTTGATACAATTCGTTACTTGGCGAAATGACGAATCAACCGCTCGATCAACTTGTTGCCATCAGCGCCGCGCTCTCCGACGCGGGGCGGGTGAGGGCGCTGCTTGCCCTCTGTGAAGGCGAGCGCTGCGTCTGCCAGATCATCGAACTGCTCGGACTGGCCCCCTCGACGGTATCAAAGCATCTGTCGCTCCTCCGCCAGGCCGGGCTGGTCGAGTCGCGCAAGCAAGGCCGTTGGATGTATTACCGCCTCCCGGACGCTGACGACTCTCCCACGGTGCGCGACGCCCTGCGGTGGGTGCAGGCCGCTTCATTCGCCGACCCCCTCGTTCGCGGCGACAAACGCCGGCTCCGCGCGATTCTCAAACAGGACCCGGAGGACCTATGCCAGACGCAAAGATCAAGGTGCTGTTCCTCTGCACCGGCAACTCCTGTCGAAGTCAGATGGCGCAGGGCTGGACGCGTCACCTCAAAGGCGGGCGCATCGAGCCTTACTCGGCGGGCATCGAGCCGCACGGCATGAACCCAAGGTCAGTCCAGGTGATGCGCGAGGCCGGCGTTGATCTCTCGAGCCATCGAGCCAAGCACCTGGACGAGCTGCGAAATGTCGATTTCGACTATGTCGTCACCCTGTGTGGTTATGCCGACGAGACCTGCCCGGCCTTTCCCGGCAGAACGAAGGTGATCCATGTCCCGTTCGACGATCCCCCGAGGCTCGCGGCCGGCGCGCGCAGCGACGCCGAAGCGCTGCCGCACTACCGGCGCGTCCGCGACGAGATCCGATCCTTCGTCGAGAACATCGAACAACGGCTCGGCCTTCCCGCCGGACGGTGATCCCACGAAGAGGTGAGGGACCCATGTCCAACAGCATCGCCAAACGCCTCTCGTTTCTGGACCGCTACCTCACCGTGTGGATTCTCATCGCGATGGCTGTCGGCGTCGGCCGCGGCTACCTAATGCCCGGCGTCGAAGGGTTTATCAATGGCTTCCAGGTCGGCGCCACCAACGTGCCGATTGCCGTCGGGCTGATCCTCATGATGTATCCGCCGCTGGCGAAGGTGCGCTACGAGGAAATGGGCGATGTGTTCCGCGACTGGAAAGTGCTGGGGCTCTCGCTCGTCCAGAACTGGGTGATCGGGCCGGTCTTGATGTTCCTGCTGGCCATCGCCTTCCTGCATTCCTACCCGCAGTACATGGTGGGGCTGATCCTGATCGGCCTCGCCCGCTGCATCGCGATGGTGATCGTGTGGAACCAACTGGCCAGGGGGGACAGCGAATACGCGGCCGGTCTCGTGGCATTCAACAGCGTGTTCCAGGTATTGTTCTACAGCCTATACGCGTGGGTCTTCATCACCGTTCTTCCGCCGCTCTTCGGGCTCAGGGGGAGCGTCATGCAGGTGAGCATCGCCCAGATCGCGCAGAGCGTCGCGATCTACCTGGGCATCCCGTTCTCGGCAGGCATGCTCACGCGGCTGCTGTTGGTGAAGACCCGGGGAAAGACATGGTACGAGCAGCAGTTCATTCCCAGGATCAGCCCCGTCACGCTCGTCGCGCTTCTCTTCACGATCCTCGTGATGTTCAGCCTGAAGGGAAAACTAATCGTCCAGACCCCGCTCGACGTCGTGCGGATCGCGGTGCCGCTGTTGATCTATTTTGTCGTGATGTTCCTGATCAGCTTCTGGATGGGCCGTCGCATCGGCGCGGACTATTCCAGGACCGCCACCATCGCGTTCACCGCCGCGAGCAATAACTTCGAGCTTGCCATCGCCGTCGCGGTAGCGGTCTTCGGCATCAACTCGGGCGCTGCGTTCGCAGCGGTCATCGGGCCCCTGGTGGAGGTTCCCGTGCTCATCGCGCTGGTGAGCGTTTCACTGTATTTCCAGCGGAGGTATTTCGCCGGAGCCGTCAGCGGTGGGGCGGAGATCGCCGCCTCCCCACCCAAGGCGTGCCCTGTCTCGTGTTGAATGTCAGATGGGCGATTCGTTTAAGGAGAGCTCCATGCAGCCAACCATTCAAGATGTCGTGAAGTCGAAATACGGCGCTGTCGCCGGCAGCAGCCTCTCAGGCGCGACCGAAGGCGTCCGCGCCGTCGCGGAGGCTTTCGGATACACCGCGGAAGAACTCGCCTCGATTCCCGCGGAAGCCAACATGGGACTCTCGTGCGGGAATCCCACCGCGTTCGCCAGCCTCCGGCCCGGCGAGGTGGTCCTCGATCTCGGCTGCGGCGGCGGGCTCGATGTCTTCCTCGCCGCCCAGCGCGTCGGTCCGACTGGAAGAGCAATCGGGATCGACATGACGCCGGAGATGATCGAGCGGGCGAAGAACAACGCCGCGAAGGCTTCCACCGGCGGCCCGCCGACCAACGTCGAGTTTCATCTCGGAACCATCGACAACCTGCCGCTGCCGGAAGCTTCCGTGGACGTGGTGATCAGCAACTGCGTCATCAATCTCGCCCCTGACAAGCAGGCCGTCTTTCGCGAGATCGCGCGGGTGCTGAAGCCGGGCGGGCGCCTCGCCGTCAGCGACATCGCGCTGAAGCAAGGGTTGCCGGCGGAAATCGGCTCCGACCTGATGGCGTATGTGGGATGTGTCGCCGGCGCCATTCTGATCGACGACTACCGCCGCTGGCTCAGGGAGGCGGGGCTGTGCGACGTGCTGGTCGTCGACAGCGGCAAAGACCTCAACGCCTACTCGCTGGTCGAAGGCCAGAGCGGCTGTTGCTCGCCGGCGCCGTCCTCGTCGTCGCTGCCCGTTGTCAGCGCCGGGTGCTGCGGGGGTGGAGAACCGAGCAAGCTGCACGTCGGCCTCGCGGATTTGCTGCGCCGCTACAACGTCAACGACTACGCGGCGAGCGTGCAGGTCTACGCGGTCAAGCCGCGCTAACGCCGGCCCGGCAGTCATTTCCAGACCGCTTCGTGAGCTCATCAAGAACCACCGGTTGACTTTGCGCAATAAAGAATATAGAATGAATCAATGGATGTATCCTGTTGTTCAGGATGCTCGTTGACAAGTGAATAGAGAGATGGGGCAGAAGAATGGGCAGGCCGCGGCAGGGCGCGGTCCGCATCGCCCGCCAATGCTGACCCGGATTCCCTGAGAAAGGAGGCGTGGGGCAGGGCCGGTGCAGGAGACGGAGGACACGAAAGCCCCACCAAAGCCCACCAAAGCCCACCATGGTCGCCCAGGTTCTCCTGCGGATGAAGGCTCGGGCATGGATCGGGGAAAGATCGTTGGGCGGTGTTTAAGCTGTCTCCCGAACCGCGGTGAGCCAGCGCTGTTTCCCGTTGTTCGCCGTGGATTTTCTGGTAAATTCCTGCCATCGTCGTGACACGGGGGGGCTGGCCGGTCACGTCGACCTTTCCGTGATCCCCCGTTGCAACTTCGACGGAGCTGGCGCGTGTCACCCGATGAGAGGGACCTGAATCCCGGTATGGCCGAGACGACGGTCGAGCTGTTCGAAAAGGCGGTTCGGCTGCACTCGCGGCGGCTGCTCGCGATCGCCCGCGCCGTTGCGGGAAATCGGGCATCTCCGGAGGATGTGGTCCAGCAGGCGCTCGCCAACCTGTATCAACATCGCGAGCGCTATGATTGGCGCGAGGCCGGCGGATTGCTCCGCCGCGCGGTGGTGAATGAAGCCCTGCGGCTCCTGCGCCAGCCCAGGATGTCGATGGTCGCCGATGATCACCCGGGCGGCAGCGACTCGCCCGTCGGCGGAATGATCGACCGCGAAACCGTGCTGCGCGTCCGCCAGGCGATCGACCGGCTTCCTGAGCACTTCCGCGCGGCGCTGGTGTTGTGCGAATACGAGAACATGTCATACGTCCAGATCGCCGAAGTATTGGATGCCAGCGTGCCCCAGGTAAAGACCTGGCTCCATCGTGGCCGACGACAGTTGGGCGAGATGCTCAAGGGCTTCGTCGGCTCTGAACCGAAAGGCACCGTCAGCCGCAAGTCAACCAGAGTTCCCCCTTCTGCGGAGTCGGACGCTGTCGATGAAGCAAATGAGACGGGCGATGCGCAGATCGATGCGGCCATCAAGACCCCGAGGAAATGATGTCGAATCCGAATCCCGAGACTGACCTGGAGCTTCTGGATCGCTACCTGGATGACGCGTTGGAGCCGCTCGAGTTCGAGCAGCTTCGCCGCCGCCTTCACGCCGAGCCGGAGCTGGCCGAAGCGCTGCAGGACGCACGCACGCAGCGGCAGTCGCGCCAGGCCACGTGGCAGTCGATGGAGCCGGGCGACAACGAGGTGGACCAGTTCATCCGCACCTTCGCCGCCCGCACCCGCCGGCAGGACACGCGCCTGCGCCTGACGCGCGTCTCGCGGTTCTTCGGCGCAGCGGCGGCGTGTATCGCCTTCGGATTCCTGGCCGGCTGGCTCGGCCGAGGCACGCCGGCGACGACCGTCGCTCCGAGCGGCAGGCTGCACGTCGCCAGCGTGACGCACGATCGGATGGGTGACGTGCCCACGTTCAATGTCGCGCTCACCGATGACGACGGAAACGTCGTTGCGGTGCAGAAGTTTTCCCGGCTCGAGGAAGCCCGCGAGTTTGCCAACGACCTTGTCCAGTGGCAGCTGCGACGTCATGAAATGGGCGGCGAGGAAATTCTCACTGTCCCCGTCTCGGCTCAGTTTTGATTGAACAGGTAGATAGCGCGTCGATGCGCGAGGGGCTGATCCTGATGGAACTTCCACGAATGATAAACCGCTCTGCCGGCGCCGTGTTTCCCACGGCCGCGCTGCCGCTTGGCGCCGCGCTACTCTGCGCCCTGATCCTTGGCCGCCCCGCGATTGCGGATCCCGCACAAAGCCAGCCCTGTGCGTCTTCTCATCCCTTGCTCGATCAGATCAACCATGAAACACAGGGGTTGTACGAAGAGGTCCGCGGCGGCGTCGCACGCGTGCAACTCCCGTCGCCGAAATGGGTGAACGACTCTCTCACCCAGGAAAACCCGCTCAACAAGTGGAACCTCGATCCCGGGATGCGCGAGCAGCTCACGCAGCAGCAGCGGCTGGTGCTCCGGGGCGTAACCATAACCGCTCGCGCTCCCGCCACGCGTCCGACGACCGCGCCTTCCGACGACTCGTATGGGCGCAACACGATCATCGTGCTGCCCCCGCCTCAGTACGATCGCGATCGCGACCCGCAACCGGCGAAGCTCGGCATGCAGCTAAACGACAATGAGTCGTTCAACCCCCGCAACGTCGGCCTGCTGCTCGACGACAAGGGGTACGTGCTGGTGCCGATGTATGTCGAGCGCGAGGCGGTGGGCGATGCACCCGTGAAGCTGACGCTGGGCGGCGAGATTGCTGAGGCGAAGTTTGTCGGATCTGATCGCCAGACGAGCCTCACGGTCCTGCAGCTCAACAAGCCGGCCGGCAAGCCGGTGCGCCTGCGCGAGAATCGCCCGCAGGATGGCTCGCTGGTTCTCTATATCTCGCCAGTCGACGCGTCGGGCCGCCTCGCCCTGTGGACCGCCAGCCCGCGCGATACCGGGATCGTCGTCACCACCGACGGCAATGTCGCCGGCATCGCCCGTGGGGGCCAGTTTCTCAGCGGATCGTCCTGCCGCCTCATCGCGGACCAGATCATCCGCTTCGGCGCCGTGAAGCGCGCCACGCTTGGCGTGATGATCAGCGAGATCCGCAAGGACAGCCCGCTGCGCGAGCAGCTGCCCGCCCTAGGCAGGATGGGCGGCAAGACGGCGATGCGCGTCGATCAGGTGCTGAGCGGCTCCGCCGCCGACAAGGCCGGGCTGAAGCCGGGCGACCTTCTGCTGGCTCTCTCAGGCGAAGCGGTAAGCGACATCCCCAGCTTCGCCGCCGCCATCTCCGCGCGCAGTGGAAAGACAGAGCTGCAGGTGCTTCGCGGTTCTGACGTCCTCAACGTCACCGTCGAGTTGCAGCAGAAGTAGCGGCCCACACATCGTCCCATAACCATCGTCCCCGCGCAATGCCTGCCCGACGCGCCGAGCCTGCGTCATCTGACTTCTTGAGTTAACCCACTTCGCGACGCCGACGATGACAATAGTGGGGCCTCATCCCCGCTATGGAAACGGCGCGCAATCCCCATTCCGGCTATGAATCTACGATTCGCTCGTGGGAGCGCCGCGCGCCGTGGTACCGGCGCTTCCCGGCCTGCACGGAGCTGCAGGGAACACGTTTGCCCAGCCCGGCGGCGTATCGTAACTCAAGGTAGGAAGTCACTTAGAAGCGCAGAAAGCCAGACTGTGGAAACCTTGAAGATCCTGATCATCGAAGACGACGAGGACCAGCGCGAGCTCATGCGCGAGACCCTCGAGGACCATTTCGGCCCCGGCATCGTCGTCGCCGCTGACTGCTGTGCCACCGCGCTCAGCCAGGACCTCAGCTCGTTCGACCTCATTCTCTCCGACTACAACCTGCCGGACGGCACGGGAATGGAGTTGCTCGAAGAAGTCAGGCGCCGCTGCCAGACGCCGGTCATCCTCGTCACCGGCGAAAACGTCGGGCACATCGCCGCGGAGGCGATCCGCAAAGGCGCTACCGACTACGTCGTCAAGTTTGGCGACTACCTCTTCACCATTCCGCTCGTCGTGGAAAAGAACCTGACGGTGGCAAAGGTGAAGCGCGAGAACGAATCGCTCCGCACGGAACTCGAACACGCCCTCGCGGATGTCCGCGACAAGAACCTTCAGCTCGAGCAGTCGCTGCGCCGCGTCGAAGAGGTGGCGGCCACCGATCCGCTGACCGGCCTCTACAACCGCCGCCACTTCAGCAGGGTGGTCGAACAGCTCTTCGCCGAAGCGCAGCGCTACGACCAGGACCTGTCGTGCGTCATGATCGACCTCGACGGATACAAGCAGCTCAACGATGCCTTCGGACACCAGATGGGCGATCAAATCCTCGTTATGGCCGCCAAGGTCATCACCGCCAACCTGCGGCGCATGGACGTGGCAGCGCGCTATGGCGGCGACGAGTTTGTCATCCTCCTCCCTCACGCCAGCAAGGAAGAGGCTTCACGCGTGGCCGGCCGAATTCGCGACGAGTTTCGCCAGGCCGCCGCGGCACTGTTGAACCGAATTGAGCCGGCCACCATGTCGATCGGGATTGGCTCGCTGCGTCATGCCAAGCCGGTGGGCGCCGAGCAACTCATCGCCCTCGCCGATGACGCCCTCTACCAGGCCAAGGACGCCGGGCGCAATCGCATCGTCCTCTCCGAGACCCTCCCCGCCCGAGGACATTGAGCGCAAAAGAGAAGGGCAGCTCCTGTGGCCCGCCCCTTCTGTTCCCCGCCAGGGTCATTTTCAAGAGACCGCCTAAACAACATGCTCCTCGGAAAAGCGCACACGCAGTGAGAACTTCTGCAGCGTTTCCGGATTGAAAAAGAGCTGGTTACGCCCGGTGCGGAGAACGTTCTGGTGGCGCAGATTCGTCAGCGCCAGGCTGACCGTTTCCCGCGCCGCGCCAACCGCCTGCGCGAGCTGCTGGTGGGTGATCCGAAGAACCACCCCGTCCTCGCGCGGCGTCGCGGCGGCGCTCTGCGAGAAGTGCAGCAGCGTCTTGATCAGCCGCTGATTGCAGTCGTCAAAAACAAGGCACGCCGCGTCCCGATGCGCCGCCTGCAGTTTGCCCGCGAGCTGGCCGATGAAAGCTGCCGTGGCCTGTGGTTGATCCGCCAGCAGGGCGAGCCAGCGCTCTGCCGGAATCTGCGACACAACCGCAGCCGAGACCGCTATGGCCCGCGTGCCATATTCATTCGACCGCGCCAATGCCGCCACGCCGAACCAGTCGCCGGCGCCGAGGATCTCCAGCAGACGAGTCGAGTCCTCCGGCCCAGCCTGATAGACGCGCACCTGTCCGCTGTGAATAAAGTACAGGTTCTGCGCGGGCGCCTCGGGCTCATGAATGGCTGTGCCCGCTGCAACTTCGATCTGACGTCCACCTGCCGCCGACCTCGCGAGCAATTCCCGATACTCCCCTGCACGATACGTAGCTTCGGACATAAACAAAAGACTCCCTTACCCGCTCGATTCCCATTTTGCCCACGGCTGCCCCCGAAGCAGTTAGCACCGTTACGTTAAGGCCGGTAAATATGTTCGAGCCCGTGACGGCGAAATCCGCGCTTTCTCGCGAAGCTCAGAGGCAGTTATAAGTCGGGGAAGAAGCGCAGGATGTGATAGGGCTGCCAACCCACCTGACGCGGCGCGAAAAAACTGCGCGCCGCACCCGTCGATGTCGTCCAAAGCGGGCTCTACGTTTTCACCTGCATCGCCAGAATCCTGGCGATCGCCTCGCAGATTTCCGTGCGGTGAATGCCGTTCAGAGCCAGCGCCAACTGCGTCTCCATCAGGCCGTACGGAATCCCCGTGTCGTAGCGCTGTCCCTGAGTAATGACGCACCAGTACTTGTCCGTATGCCGCCGCAGATGCTCCTGCGCGGCCGTCAACTGAACTTCCCCCTTGTCGCGGATGTCGTTCTTGATCAGGTATTCCAGCGAATCGAAGATCCGTGGGGAAAAGACGTGCATGCCAAAGTGCGCCAGGTAATTCCCCGCGGGCAAACCCGGCGTTGCCAATTTCTCCCGCGCCACTTCAATCGACGGTTTCTCGATGATCAGCTGCGCCTTGTAAATCCCCTTGTCCGGCTCGATCGGCGTCCCCTGAATCACGCCGAAGAGATGAAGCTGCCGCTCCACCGTCGGCTGAACGCCCGTAACCGTCTCCAGCATGTAGTGCTCGAACACCCGGATCAGCTGCAGCGCGCAGCGGTCCTTGATGTCGCTGATGTAGATGTGGTCGCCCAGCAGCAGCAGGAACGGCTCGTCTCCAACAAACTCCTTCGCCTGATACACCGCGTGCCCGAAGCCCTCCGGCGTTTTCTGCTCCGCAAAGGTCAGCCGCTCCCCGAACGCCCCCAGTTTCTCCGACTCCAGGATCGCCCAGTCCTTTCCGCGGTATGCCTTCGCCTCGTGATCGTCGAGTCGGCGAAAATAATCCCGGTATTCTTCCTCCTCGCCCGGCTGGGTAATGATGCAGATCTGCTCGATCCCTGAGTCAATGCATTCCTCGCCGATGATCTGGATCACCGGTTTGGTCAGCCCGTCGCGGTCAACCAGCGGAAACATCTCCTTCTGCACGGCCACCGACGCCGGGTACTGCCGCGTGCCCCT
>JBBRCX010000123.1:0-11742 GCA_038204465.1 Tepidisphaerales bacterium
GGACGTGCTGGGATGGGTCCGTGTGCTGCGTGCGGGCCAGCCGATGCCCTGCTTCACCCGCAATCCCCGGCGTCCGCATCGCATCGAACCCCGCGCCCGAAAACGTCGCCCCAAGGAGTACGACTTGCTGAACCGCCCCCGTCAAGAGATGCGAAACGCACTGAAAAAACAGCCGGCGGAAGCTTAAGTTGATGGCATTAAGCAATGACCCCTTTTCAGAAGTCCACGTCACGAAATTCGCGTGGGGATTGACGCGCAGATCCGTTCGCGAGAAGCCGAATGGCGGGATCTCGACGTGCCCCACCGCCCCACCGCTCAGCCAGGCGCCGATCACGTGTCCCAGCTCATGTGTCCCGAGCATGCCGAGCCAGGCGCAGTAGACGCCCCCGAGAATCAGCAGACCGCAGATGAGCCGAGGTGGCTTCACGCTGGCTTGTCGTTGTTCGGCTCTCGGGGCGCGTCCGCTTCCGTCAGGAGCCGCTACTCGTGGCGGCGGCCAGGCGCTTGCCGTGAAGCTTTTTCAGGAGCCACATTTCGCCCTGGTGGTTGGCCTCGTCATGAAGGCCGTGCAGCACGGTGTACCGCACGCTGCGGTCCCGCGCCGGATCGACCACCTTGTCCAGTTGCTCGATCGTCATCGCCCCGACGGCCGCCCTCAGCCGCTGCTGCTGGTCGCGCAGCCTGGAAATGACTTCCGACGTTGCGGGCCATCGGGTCACCGTCGCCGGCTGGCTCTTCCAGCTGAACGTCTCAAACCACCCCTCCGGCAATTCCGGCGGCTTTCCCGTCGCCGCCGCGATGCCCAGGTGCTCGTTCACCACAAACGCGTGCCCCGCGTGCCAGAGGATCGAGTTGCTCAATCCCGCCGGCGCAAAACGAGCCAGGTCCTCGCTCACCCCATCCAGCAGCTTGAGCGTCTTGTTCCGGACTTCATCGATTAACAGCAGCAAGGTGGTGTCGGGCATATGGTTTTCGATTTCTAGGTCCCCGGTCCTGGATTGAAAGAGCGTCGGGATTTTCGATTTGCGATTGGCGATTGGCGATTTTGAATTTACTACGCGTTACGGGGTGTCGAGCTCGAGTTTCGGCGCGATAAAGTGAGCGTGAGCCCGCTCGCCAACCCGAGCGCTATTCAAGCAGTGACATCGCAGTTATCGTGAGCACGTCGTTTTCTCGCGTCGCAGACAGGAGTGAATGATGTATCGCATCGGTAAGCCTGAGATTGACGCGGTGACCAGGGTCATCGAGAGCAAGAAGCTCTTCCGCTACGCCGGAGGCGAGTGCGCGCGCTTTGAGCTGCGCTACGCGAAATACCTCGGCGTCCCCAGCGCCTGCATGACCTCCAGCGGCACGGCCGCTCTCACCGCCGCGCTGACCGGCCTCGGCATCGGCCCGGGCGACGAAGTGATCGTGCCGGCTCATACGTATATGGCGACCGCCGTGTCCGTGCTCGCGGTCGGGGCCATCCCGGTCATCGTCGATATCGACGACTCGATCACGCTCGATCCCGCAGCGCTCGATGATGCGATCGGGCCGCAAACCCGCGCGGTCATCCCGGTGCACATGTGGGGACTCGTGTGCGACATGGACGCCATCATGAAGATCGCGCGGAAGCGCAAGCTCTGGGTCGTCGAAGATGCCTGCCAGTGCGTCGGCGGCGGATATGAAGGCAAAAAGGCGGGCGCCATCGGGCACGCCGGGGCGTTCAGCTTCAACTATTTCAAGAACATGACCTGCGGCGAGGGCGGCGCCGTCGTCGCGCAGGATGACGAAGTGGCGCGCCGCGCCCGCTGCGCCATCGACTGCTGCGGCTTCTACTGGAAGGGCCGCGGCGATCCCACCGAAGGCTTCACCGCCAGCGGCTCGCGCGCGTCAGAGATTGAAGGTGCGATCCTCAACGCCCAGCTCGATCAGATTGACGCCATCATCAAATCAACGCGACGGCAGAAGAAACAGATCCTGAAGGCGACCGCTCGCACCGGCCTGGTTCCCGCGAAGGCCAACAGCATCGACTACGAGTGCGGCGCACAGGTCGTCTATGCCCTGCCCAGCGCCGAGCAGGCCCAGCGCTTTGGCGCGCTGGCCGGGGGTACCATCATCGGCAACACGGGCCGCCATACCTACACCGAGTGGGACCCGATCCTGAACCATCGCGGCGCCGCCCACCCCGCCATGAACCCCTTCAACTTCCCCGCCAACCGCAAATGCCGGCGGAAATACAGCAAGGACATGTGCCCGCGCTCCCTCGACATCCTCGCACGCGCCGTCATGATCCCAACCCATCCCGATCGAACGGAGCAGGAAGTCCGGGCGAGGATACAGACGATCAAGACGGCCGCCGCCGAAGTCCTCGGGCATCCAAAGGGAGCGGGGCAACTGCCCCCGGCGCCGGGTGCCGGCTCAGCGACCAGGCGCAGGCTTGCTGCGAGGAAGTCCTAGGCATCCACCTCTTTTCCACGCGGGCACGTTCGCCCCTTGCATCGCCCACACCCTTCATGACAGAATTCCAGCGCGTTGATCTGGGGGTGTTTTCCGGTGAGGTTCGTATGCAGCCGATTCCGCTGAGTCCTGAGCAGGTCGCCTTCTTTCAAACCTTCGGTTACCTCTCCCTCCCCGGCCTGCTCGCCGATCGCGCTGGGCAGATGATCAATGATTTTGAGGAAGTGTTCGCGGGGCGGGGCGGCGGACACGCTGGCAAGCCGCACGAGGGAAAGGCGCGGTCCTGCATCGTGGCCTTCGCGGATCAGCATGAGGGGCTGTGCTCTCTGCTCGATGACCCGCGCGTTCTCGGCCTGGCCCGGAGCCTCCTCGGCGAAGACTTCAACTACATGGGGAGCGACGGCAACTATTACGTTGGCGATACCGGGTGGCACTCCGACGGCGCGCACAAAGACCTGCTTCACATCAAGATCGCGCTTTACCTCGACCCCCTGACGCGCGATACCGGCGCCCTGCGGGTAATCCCCGGCAGTCACTTCGTCGGCGACAAGTACGGAGACTCGCTCACTTCCATGCTGAGTGATTCAAAGAACAAGCTCGGCGTCGATGCGAGCGAGGTGCCTGCGGTCGCGCTCGAGACCGCGCCGGGCGACGTGGCCGTCTTCAATCACAATACAAAGCATGCGGCATTCGGCGGCGGACAGTGGCGCCGTATGTTCACCCTCAACCTTTGCCAGCGCTATCCCGACGAGCGCATCCAGGAACTGAAGGACTACATCAGCCACGCCGCCCGCTTCTGGCTCGATCGCGTCTATGGCGAAAAGATGGTCAGCACCGCCAACCCCCAGCGCCTGCGCCACCTCGAACAAATCATGGCCAACGACGGACATCTCGCCGAACTTTCCCGCAAGGCGCGTCAGACCATGAAAGAGCCCTCGCGCGGCTGATGCTCGTTGGCGCGGCGCACACAGCTGCGTGCACTTAGTCGGAGAGTCCGCCATGACCTCGTTGTCGTTGAATCCACAGCAATTGGAGTTCTTCCGGACCTTCGGGTTCCTTCACCTCCCGGGCCTCGTTGCGGATCGCATCGAGCAGATCTCTGGCGATTTTGAAACCGTCTTCGCCGCCAGGGGTGGAGGCCACAACGGCAAGCCGCACGAAGGCAAGGCGCGGTCGGTTATCGTCCCCTTCATCGATAACCACGACGATTTATGCTCGCTCCTCGATGATCCCCGCGTGCACGGCGTCGCCACCAGCCTGCTCGGCGACGATTTCAACTACATGAGCAGCGACGGGAACTACTACGTCGGCGACAGCGGGTGGCACTCCGACGGGTGGCGGCCGGAGAGCTACCAACTGCACGTGAAATTCGCCTTCTACCTTGATCCGCTCACGCGCGACACCGGCGCGCTACGCGTCATCCCCGGCAGCCACCGCTATGGCGACAAGTTTGCCGATTCGCTCGGCACCGATCACGCCGAAGGCATCGCGAAGCTCGGCGTCCCAGGCCGGGATATCCCCGCTTTCGCGCTACAGACCAAGCCGGGCGATCTGGCGGTCTTCAACTTCAACACCAAGCACTCCTCATGGGGCGGCGGCAGTTGGCGGCGCATGTTCACCATCAACCTCGCCCAGCGCTATCCCGAGGGAAGGATCTCTGACTTGAAGAGCTACATCGGCCATTTCGCCAACTACTGGGCCGATCGCGTCTACGGGGAGCGCATGATCAGCACCGCGGGCCCCCAGCGCATGCGCCATCTCGAGCAGGTCATGGCCAACGATGGTCACCTCGCAGAACTCACCCGCCAGGCCCGCGAGAAAATGAAAGAGCCCGCGAGGGGCTGATCAGAAACGATGGGTTTCGCACGCCTTCATGGACGCAGGCGCCGGGAAGATTACTACTTCGTGCCTGGCAAATTCCCCCGGACGGTAAGCACCGGCACCGATACCCCGTGCCGCAGGCCGGTGAGCGTCTCACCTCGCAACAGATCCGACAGCACCCGGTGTCCATGCCCGCCCGCTACAAGCATGTCGATCTTTTCGTGGCGGGCGATGCGCACCAGTTCTTTCTTCACGCTGCCGTAGCCGAGTGACACCGTGACCGTGACGCCGTATTCACCAAGGCTCGCGCCGAGCCGCTGCGCCAGCTCATGCATGTATCGCGCGTCGTGCCGATGCTCGGCGTCGTCAGTGTGCTGCCCGTACCATTGTCCCCCCACGCCCTCCACCACGTGCATCAATACCAGATCCGCGCGGTGCGTCCTGGCC
Source organism: Tepidisphaerales bacterium (assembly GCA_038204465.1). Classification (GTDB taxonomy): domain Bacteria; phylum Planctomycetota; class Phycisphaerae; order Tepidisphaerales; family Tepidisphaeraceae; genus JBBRCX01. The sequence goes on from JBBRCX010000123.1 coordinate 4,708, forward strand.
AGCGCGACGGCTTCGGTCAGCATCGCCGCATCCGAGTCCGAGGCGTCCAGGGCCACGCCGATCCGCTTGAATTGCTGGGCCACGCCCAGTGCCGCTTGCGCCACCGCATCAGCCGAATCCGATCGTTGCGGATATTCCTCGCCTTCGCGGCGGAAAGCCATCCACGCCAGTAGCGCGCCCAGCGCCAGCGAGGTCGGAACGGTCAGCGCCAGCACCAGCGGACCGTAGCTCCCCGCCTCGCGGTTCCAGTCGGAGATCTTGCCGAAAACAAGTTGCGCGTTCAGAAAGATGATGATCCCCGCCACCAGCCACGCCACGCCGGCCCAGAACCAGTGGCTCGCGAACGGTCCCATCTTTCGCTTGCTCGAGGTGAACTTCACCAGCGGCACGACGGCAAACGGAAGCTGCAGGCTGAGGATGACCTGGCTCAGGATCAACAGCTTGTAGGTCCCCTGGTCGCCGGAAATCATGATCACGATGACCGCCGGCGCAAGCGCGAGCATACGGGTGATAAGCCTTCGCACCCAGGGCCGAATGCGCAGGTGCAGGAAGCCTTCCATGGTGATCTGGCCGGCAAGCGTGCCGGTGAGCGTGGAACTCTGACCCGCGCACAGCAGCGCGACCGCAAACGCTGCAGGGGCGAAACTGCCCAGCAGGCGGTGCAGCAGTTCATGCGCTTCCTGGATCTCGCCCACCACGTGCCCGCGCGTCCAGAAGGTCGCCGCCGCCACGATGAGAATCGCCGCGTTGACGAAGAACGCGCAATTCAGCGCCACCGCCGAGTCAATCAGGTTGTAGCGGCACGCCTGCTTGATCCCTTCGCGGCTGCGGTGCACGTCGCGGCTCTGCACCAGCGCGGAGTGGAGATACAGGTTGTGAGGCATCACCGTCGCGCCCAGGATGCCAATCGCGATGTAGAGGCTATGGTCGCCTCTCGACAGCGCGGTGGGGATGAACCCCGAGGCAATGCCCGTCCAGGAGGGCTTGCTCAAGAAGATCTCGATGATGAAGCAGAGCCCGATCGTGCTGATGAGGGCGATGATGAACGCCTCCATCTTGCGGATTCCCCACGCCTGCATTGCCAGCAGGATGAAAACGTCGAAGGCGGTGATCAGGACCGCCCATATCAACGGGATGCCAAATAGCAGGTTCAAGCCGATGGCGGTGCCAAGCACCTCGGCCAGGTCGCAGGCGGCAATCGCGATCTCGCACAGGATGAACAGCGCCCAGCGGATAACCGGGCGATAGGAGTCGCGGCAAGCCTGCGCCAGGTCGCGACCCGTCACCAGCCCGAGGCGCGCGCTCAGCGTCTGCAGGAGCACCGCCATCAAATTGCTCATCAGCAGGACCCAGATCAACCGGTAGCCAAAGCGCGAGCCTCCCTCAATGTCGGTGGCCCAATTGCCTGGATCCATGTAGCCGACGGAGACCAGATAGGCCGGGCCCGAAAACGCGAGGAGCCTTTGGATCCAATGCCCGTGCGCGACGGAGACGGACCGGTGTACGTCTTCGAGCGACCGAACGCGCGTCGGCTCGACCCCCGGAAGCGCTTCGCCCGGCGGAGGATAAAGGACTACGGAAGTCGGGTCCGGCTCGTCACGATGCATGGGATTTGCCTGCGAGACTCTCCTGGCTTTGCGAAATATCCACGCACGTTTCGGCGAACCGCGGAGAAATCCGGCCTATTTTGAAGGCTCAAACTATTCTGGCCTACCTATTGAATTTGTCAATAGGGTGCTTCAAAGGTATATAGGGTCGCATCGTTCCCATGGAGCAATGGGGTCATGGCCAGCAGCACCGTTGAAGACTATCTCAAGCAGATCTACCTCGAGCAGCAGGCCACCGAGGACCATCTCGTCTCGCTGGGTAAGCTTGCGGCCGCGATGGGTGTCGTGCCCGGCACCGTCACCACCATGATGAAGGCGCTCGCCGATTCCGGGCTCGTTAGCTATGAGCCCCGTGGGGGCGCCCGCCTCACCTCAGGAGGCGAGCAACTCGCGCTGCACGTGCTTCGCCGGCACCGGCTCGTCGAGCTTTTCCTGGTCAAGGTGCTCGGCCTCGACTGGTCGGAAGTGCACGAAGAGGCGGAAGAACTCGAGCATGCGATCTCCGACAAGGTCCTGGAGCGAATGGATTCGCTGCTGGAGCGGCCCCGCGTCGACCCGCACGGCGACCCGATCCCCTCCGCCAGGGGAAAGCTCTCCATACCCACGCGACACAGCCTCGCCGACTGCACCACGGGCAAGCCCATTCGCATCTCCCGCGTGATGGACCAGGACCGTGATTTCCTGCAGTTCGTCGACCGCTGCGGATTGACGCCGGGCGTAAGTGTCTCGGTCGACCTCCGCGATCCGCTTGCTGATGCTGTCTGGGTTAAGGTCGCGGGACGCAAGGCGATAACCCTCGGAACGGTGGCGGCAGCGAAGATCCTCGTGGAAGAGTGATGGGATTTGCGATTTGCGATTTGCGATTTTTGATTTTGGATCTCCCGTCATGGCCGGTCCCGGATCCCCGGCGGCGCTTCGCGCTGGCTTGATTGCGAAGGGCCCTCCGCGGGACGCGCACTCACCTCGCGCGGCAGATACATCTTTCGATACTCTCTCGGTGACAGCCCGTGGTATCGGCGGAAAAGTCTCGTGAAATGCGCAGAATCCGAGAAACCCAGCGCGTGCGCGACGTCGGTGGCCGAATGCCGGGGGTTGAGCAGCATCAGGCTCGCGCGCTGCACCCGCCGCTGCTGGAAATAGTCCATGGGCGCTCGGCCGGTGGCCTGCTTGAAAACCCTGCTCACGTGATCGGGTGAGAAACCAACGCGCTGCGATAAGGCTTCAACGGAAAATCGGGTCGACTCTTCGATCGACTGCTCCACGTAATCCAAAGCGCTCCACACCTCTTGTCGGAACGCGAAGCCCATCTCCCGGGAGGCGCCCCGGACGAAAGCCCGGCTCAGCAGGATCAGGAACTTGGTGAAAGCCGACTTCAGATACACGACCGAGGGAGATGACCTCTTCGACTCCGCCTCCAGATCGCGTAACTCCGCCAGGCAGGATCGCGTCTCGTCGGCGCGCAGAGTGAACTGCGGGATCGCCCGCGACTCACCCCGACGAAAAAGGCTTTGCGCGAGGAACAGCGGAACGAGCCCGTCCTGGTCCCAGAACGCCCGCAATTCATCCAGCAGCCATTCTGCCAGGTAGTAAACATTCGTCACTTCAAGCCCGCGGACCCGCGCGAAGCCATGCACGTCGCCGGGCGGGACCACGATCGCGGTCCCTGCCTCCGCCGCTTGCGCGTACGCGCTCGTGCGATGCATGGCTCGGCCGCTGTGCACGAGGCAGATCTCATAGTAATCATGATCGTGCGGCGGCACGTCCACCGGCACCTGCATCCGCTGCTGCCGCACCGGCGTTGCCGCCGAAAGCTGCACCGTCTCCTGCCGGATCGTATATTGAGCTTTCAGACGGTTGTCGGATTCGTTCAACTTTTTTCCAGTTTGATCCAAGACGCTTCCGCCTGCTCGAGGGAGACTGCCTTGCGGCACGACATCTAATAGGAGAACCTTCGTGAACCAGCTGAATCAGGATTATCCGATCGCGAAAGAGCGGATCGAATTCTATCGGCAGAATGGATTCGTTCAAATTCCCGACGTCTTCACGGGCGAAGACCTGCAGGAGCTGCGCGATGCGGTCGCCGGCGCGGTGCAGGAGGAGTCGAGGCAGGATGCCCCCGCGGATCAGAAGTCAGGCTACGCGCGGATCTTCATCCAGAAGGTCGACCTCTGGCACCGCCACGCAAACGTAGCCCGCTACGTTACCTGCCGCCGCCTCGGCAACCTCGCCGCTCGCCTGACCGGCCGCCCCATGCGCCTGTGGCACGACCACGCGCTGTTCAAGGAGCCGCTCGAAGGCAACAAGACTCCGTGGCATCAGGACGTGCACTACTGGCCACACAATGAAAAGGGCCAGCAACTCAGCGTCTGGATCGCCCTGAAGGACGCGACCACACATAACGGCTGCATGTCCTTCATCCCAGGCACCCACCGGCTCTCATCGATCGAACCGATCAATCTCGCCGAGCCCCAGGACATCTTCTCGCTCGCCCCCGAGTTCAAAGGCGTGAAGCCGAAAACGTGCGAGCTCAAGGCGGGCTCAGTCACCTTCCATAACGGCCTGACCTTCCACTACGCGGGTCCCAACAAGAGCGACTCCATGCGCGAGGCGATCGCGGTTCTCTACATGCCCGACGGCACAACTTATTCCGGCAACGCACACGTCGTCACCGACCCGCTTAAGCTGCAGCGCGGCGCCAAGCTCGAGGGCGAATCGTTCCCGCTGGTGTCCGACCTGAAGGCGGAGGACCTGGTCAACGTATAGAACGGAATCTTCAGAGGAGCCTGCGGCGGTAGGCTGCAGGCGCGCCGCGATCTCCCGAGGGCCACCAGCGCATCAAGGAAGTCGCGCGCTGCGCGGACTGCGTCGGTTTTGCGTCAGCCATGAACGCCTCCTCGCGGTGCAGGTCATTCCCACTCGATCGTTGCCGGCGGCTTGCTCGAGATGTCGTAGACCACGCGGTTCACGCCCCGCACTTCGTTAATGATCCGATTGCTCATGGTCGCCAGCACATCGAAGGGAATCCGCGCCCAGTCCGCGGTCATGAAGTCCTGGCTCTCCACGGCGCGGATCGCGATGACCGAGTCATAGCTGCGGGCATCGCCCATCACGCCGACGGTGCCGATCGGCAGCAGGACGGCAAAGACCTGCGCGGTCTTGCGATAGAGATTGGCGGCGATGAGCTCCTCCAGCACGATCTCGTCGGCATCCCTGAGAAGTCGAAGCCGCTCGGCGGTGACGTCGCCGATGATTCTGACGGCCAGCCCCGGGCCGGGAAAGGGATGGCGCCACACGATGCTGTCCGGCAAGCCGAGCACTTCCCCCACCTGGCGCACTTCGTCCTTGAACAGATCGCGCAGCGGCTCGACCAGCTCGAAGCCCAATTCCTCCGGCAGCCCGCCGACGTTGTGGTGAAGCTTGATGTTCGCCGCCGTCCCGGCATATCCATGCCCGGATTCAATCACATCGGGATACAGGGTTCCCTGCGCCAGATACCCGGCCCCTTCAATGGACTCCGCCTCCCGTCTGAACGCCTCGATGAACTCGCGGCCGATTACTTTCCGTTTCTGCTGCGGATCGATCACGCCCTTCAGGTTGCCGAGAAACTGTTCGCTTGCGTCCTGCACGCGCAGATCGATTTTGAAGTGGTCGCGGAAGGTCGACTCGACCAGCTGGCGCTCGTTCTTGCGCAGCAGTCCGTTGTCGACGAAGATGCAGACAAGCTGCTCCGCGATGGCTTTGTGCAGCAGCGCCGCCGTGACGGAGGAATCCACGCCGCCGGAGAGGCCGCATATCACCTTCCCCGTCCCCACCTGCTCGCGCACCTGGCGAATAGTCTTCTCCACAAAGTTTCCCATCGTCCAAAGGCCTGAGCAGCGGCAGATCTCATACAGGAAATTCTGGAAGATCTGATCGCCCCGCGGCGTGTGGGTGACCTCCGGGTGAAACTGCACGCCGTAGAACGGGCGCGTGCGATGCCGCACGGCGGCATAGGGGCAACTGGGCGTGGTCGCCAGCGCGATGAATTCCTCGGGCAGCTCGTGCACCTGATCGCCGTGGCTCATCCAGACGGTCGTCTCATCCGGCAACCCGCGAACCAGCGGATCAGCCGTGATTACCTTCAGCTTGGCCCGTCCATACTCCCGCGCCTTCGCGGGCTTCACCTGCCCGCCGAGGATCTGCGCCCCGAGCTGCATTCCGTAACAGATGCCCAGGACAGGAACGCCGAGGTCGAAAATCTTCGGGTCGCAGCGCGGCGCGTTCGGCTCATACACGCTGCTGGGCCCGCCGCTCAGGATCAGTCCCTTGGGATTGAGCTTCTTCAGATCGGCCAGCGGAATGTCAGGGCGAACGAGCTCGCTGTAGACGCCCTTCTCGCGGACGCGACGGGCGATGAGCTGAGCGTACTGGGAGCCGAAATCCAGGATGGGAATGACTTCGTCGCGCTGCATTGGAAATTAGTAGCCTCTCAGCCGCTCAAATGCAAAGTCGCCAATCCGCCGCATGTTTCCTCATCTCACCTACCCAAACCCTGCTTCATCAATCCCCGGCCACCGGCGGTCCTTAGCGGTCTTTGGCGGTCGTGAGGACCCCGATCCCGCGCCTTCTCCCCGACGCTCCAAGCGACCCATGCAGGGCTTTCGTGGGCTTTCGTGGGCTTTCGTGCACCCCGTCCCACGCATCACACCCAGCCGCCCCGCCTTTTCAGACCGGTAGCCCAGTCCATCTGCCCTTCACCACCACTTCTCATCTCTCCACCTGTCAAAGAGCGCCCCGGCGCCATCACGCCGCAGAGCAGCATCTATCATTCTATATTCTTTTCTAATAAAGTCAACCCGTAGTTGCCACTTTTCCCGCACTTTCGCGCGCCGAAGCGTGGGGACGCCAGGCTTGGTAAACAACCCCACCGCAGCACAAGCGCCCCGCCCTCTGGGGCACCCCTCTTCCTTCTTCGCGCCTTCGCGCCTTGTATGTTCAAAATCCCATCAAACCGTTCTACTACGCACGACGACCGGTGCAGGAGTGGGTGGCGAATTACAACCGCGGCGGTGTGGAGGCGCTGAAGCAAGCTCGTCACAACGGCAAGCCGCGAGTGAGGAAAACTGGAGCCTCTGGTGTCGTCCCTCGCCTTCACCGGCATCGCTCATGGCTGGTGAAGCCTGTTCGGGTCCCTAACGATCAGAGCGCAACCCCCTCTCAATCCGAGTCATCACCGTCCCGGTTGGCACACCTATCGCTGAGCACAGCCGCAGCATTCGGTCCACGCTCAGGGACCGCTTCCCGTTCTCCACTTCGTTGACGTATGCCCGGTCCATGCCAGCCCGCCGCGCAAGTTCCTGCTGCGTGGGGGATCGTAAGGGGGTCAGGGATCGTAAGGGGGTCAGGGATCGTAAGGGGGTCAGGGATCGTAAGGGGGTCAGGAGTCCTT
>JBBRCX010000124.1:0-11619 GCA_038204465.1 Tepidisphaerales bacterium
TCGAGCCGCGTTGCCGCAAGCGGCGGCCCAAGCAGTACGACCTGATGAACAAACCGAGAGACGTATTGCGAAAAGCCCTGAAAATGCGGAGCAAAATGGGTTAACTTAATGCCATTAACTCCCGACCCCCTTCCGGAATCCGACGACCTGGCCGGAGGTGTTCAGCAGGGCCGTCACGTTGAAGTTGGTCCTGCTGGACGTAGAGGCGTTCTTCCAGGCCGTCGGCGCTGTTGTTGTTGGCGTCGCGGTCGCGCAGCACCAGCGCATCGACATACGCCTGACTCCAGACGTTCTGCGCGGTCACGATGCTGCCAACAAGCAGCCACAGCGCTCACCGCAAGAGCGCCCGTTTGAAAATGGCCACGCCAATCACAAAAGGCCACATTAACAGGAGCCAAGCGCCTGTGACAAGGCGTAGATTTGCGCTCACTTGGTTGGCGATGAATACAAAGGTCGAGACTACGCTCATAAATATTAGCGCAGCTCTTGATCCCAGACCTCTGCGAAGCCGGCCACCGATCCAGGCGGCCCAAAAGAAGATCTGGCCGAAAGTGACAACGAGCATTGTCCAAAACACTGCATCCCTCACTTCGGGATAGAATGCGGTTGCCCAAATCATGTCAAATAACAAAAGCCCTGCGAAGCCGTAGAAAGAGAATGCGGCGAGTGTCTGCATTACTCTTGCTCTGTTATTTTGCGTGCTCTTCTGGGGGTTCATGTCGCCAAATCCTCCTATAGCACTCATTGTGGCGCCGCCGCCTGGCAAGATGGACTGTATGCGACAGCCCAGGGCGTCGTACTTTAAGCCGGTGAAGACGCCGCTGCCGAGTTGCTTCTCGGTGCGCAGGCGGTTCCAGGCGTTGTACGTGTAGGTGTTGCCGCTCTCGTCGGTCTTGGTGTTGCCGTTGTTGTCGAAGGTCAGGGTGGCGCCGTTGGCGCTCGTGACCTCGTTGCGCATGTCATGTGACCACGTCATCGAACATCCCGCAAGCGACTGGCCAGTTCATTGGGCGTAAGCTGATCGATCGCATTCCCGCACTCAGGACACACTATGCTCGATTCTCTTAAATCATAGCCGCAGTACCTACAGGAGACGCCCTGTCGCGCTTTTGCGTCCCGTGTCTCCTTCATTTCTACGATCAGCCCGAGAACTGATAGTCCGAAGGTAATTGCGACACTGGCGGCGAAGATAATGAACCCATAAAACTGGTTGCGAATGCTAAGTAGCTCTCCTCTTACTAACTGGATCCATACCCATAAAGCCAGAAGGATATAGCAATTCATGATTGCACGGGTTGTGGCAGATGGAGCTGCGCGACCGTGTGCAATTTGCCAACCCCGATACGTAATCCAAATCGAAGCGACGTCGATTAGGAGGGCCCTGCCAACCACCATGTAGACTAACTCGGCTGCCAATACTGCACATCCTTGGATGGCATACAGCAAACCAATCCTGCGAAGAGCGCTAATGGTGTATTGTGACGGCTTCAATTCAGTTACCAATCGTCCACAACTGTTGCCTTAACCTTGACTACCGGCTTATCGGCTTATCACCGAATTGCGGCGTGACCTGTCCCGCAGAACAACAACATTCTACTACAAAATCCTTAGTGACGATCGCGTGCGTGGTGACTACTGTTTTGACGTTTCGACCGGTAATGGCAGCCGAAATGAACCCAGAGGAACAGCCACAGCATCACTCACGGTCTGAATCCAGGCGAAGGTCACGATCGTAGTAAGCATGCTACCAGCCTTGCCGGCTGGCATCGTAAGGGGGTCAGGCAGTCAAGGCATCGTAAGGGGCCGCGGAATGGAAACGTGCCGGCGATCGGGCGGTTTTGCGGCGGTCGATGGATGGTCGGTGACTGGCGAGTGGATGGAATCGCCTGGTGAGGCGTCGGGGCTGCGGTGGCGGGTACTTGGGAACGCGATGGCTGGGCGGTGGGAGCTTCATGGGGATTCGCTGGAGGGTGGATGGTGGCCGGATGGGGAGGGGAGGGGGCGGCGATGGGGGTCGCGTGGGGTGCGCATGGGTTTTTCGCGTGGGAACCGTGTTCTTGTTCGGCTGGCCATCGCTTCGTTGCCGACGAACGATGGGCGAGGGGCTTCTGGCGTACGGCGGGCTTGCCTCAGGTGAGCACGAGGCGGGTGCGGAGGTCGAGGTCGGCGGCCTGGATCTTCAGGGGGAGCAGGATCCAGAAGGTCGCGCCCTGGCCGGCGGCGCTGCGGACGCCGATGGAGCCGCCGAGCAGGGACGTCAATTCTTTTGAGATCGCCAGGCCCAGTCCGCTGCCGCCGTGCGTGCGGGTGACGGAGGCGTCGACCTGACGGAACTTTTCGAAGATGAGCTGCTGCTTGTCCGATTCGATGCCGGGACCCTGGTCGGTGAGGGCGATGCGGACGTGATCCGGATCGTCGCGCGTGGCGGAGAGGTCGATGCGCGATCCGGGGGGCGAGAACTTGATCGCGTTGGAAAGGAAGTTGTAGAGCACCTGCTGCAGCTTCGCGGGATCGCTCTGCAGGATGGGAACATCACTGCCGATGCTGATCGCGAGCGTGAGCCGCTTCGATTCGGTCAGCGGCTTAAGGATATTGGTCAAGCCCTCGAAGAGATCCGGCAGCGAGAGCGGCTCGGAGCGGATCTCCATTCGTCCCGCCTCAATCTTCGCCAGATCGAGCAGGTCGTTGATCAGCTCGAGCAGATGGCGCGCGCTGTGAAGAATATTGCTGATGTAACGCGCCGACTTGGACTCCGGGCCCGAGCTTAGGGCGTCCTTGAGCAAGTCGGCGAACCCGAGGATGGAATTGAGCGGCGTGCGCAGCTCATGACTGACGTTGGCGAGGAACTCGCTTTTCAGCCGGTTCGATTCGTACAGCGCGAGGTTGCTCTCCGCGAGTTGGCCGAGCTTTAGGTCAAGGCCTTTGTTGATCGAGCGCAGCTGATCGGATCCCTGCTTCAGGTTTGCGAGCATGGTATTGAAGGTCTCGGAGAGCTGCTGGAATTCATCCCCGGTGCTGATGTCGGAGCGAATGTTCAAATCGCCTTTGCTGACCTTCTCGGCGGTCTCCTGCAGGACGCGCACGGGCTGGAGAATGAGCCGGGTGGTGATCAGATAGAACGCGACGATCGCCAGCGTGCCGGCGATGAGCCCGGCGACGAGGATGAATACCCGATTGAGCAGCAGTTGGTTCTCTTCAATGCGCGACGGCATCTCGACGCTGATGAGGGCGCCGGGCAAGCGCGCGAGAATCTCCGTCGGGAAGGTCGTCGGCGAAGGCTTCTCCAGCACGGCGCGCAAAACGGGTGCCGAAGCGGGGGCGGCGGGGTTGTGGCAGCCGGTGCATTGGCGCGTGAGAAAGACGGGCTGTGCATAGCGGTAGCCGTCGGTTCCGTCCTTCCTTTCGTAGTACCTGAAATACCAGCGGGCGTCCGGCGAGCGGGCGAAATGGGCCAGCGCGCCGTGCTCGAACTTCGTGAGACTCTTGCTTTGGTTGCCATCGATTGAAACCAGGCGGGAAAGCGTCGATCGGTCGGCGGAGGCCGGCGCGGGCTCGCCATTGTCGGCCGTTTGGGTGGCGGCTGGAATGTGTCGCTCCTGCGACTGGCGTTGTTCTTCGATGTGCCGACTGATGACGGTTTCGGCGAGCGCGCCGGCCGCGGTTCGATCGAGCTGGGCGGTGAGTTGTTCCATGCGCTGCCATGGCACGAACAGCGCAGCTCCGATGATCAGAGCAATCGCGGTCCCGAACAGAATCTGGCACTTGGCCGCCAGCGAAATATGCAGTCGTCGGAACCGCTTGAACATCTTGTCTCGATCTTAGCGGCGATGACTCCAGCGAGCACAGTCTGCTGTGCATTGGGTGCGTCGAAATGAAATGGGAAGTCGGAAAAAAGTGTGGCGGAACAAACTCTGGAACCCTCTTTGGAGCGCATAAAAGCTGATGAATCATGCACCTAGCGATCATCTGAAAGTTGGTGACTCATTTGTCGCATGCGCAATTTAGGCGTTGTGCGATTTTGACGAGGCATGATATGACACGGAGTCGGAGCGGCAAAACTTCCGTTTCGTCGCCATTAAAAGGAGAGCTATGTCGCACGCGGGACGAGTGCTGGTTGTCGAAGATCACGAGAGTGAACGACGGGCCGTTACTCAGATTCTGAAGTCCGAGGGCATAACGGTCTTTGGAGTTGAGAACGCCGATAAGGCGATGGGTTATCTGGAAGAAAACGTTGACGTCGTTCTGAGCGATCTGCAGATGGGCGACGTCAGCGGCATTGACCTGCTCCATCTCTGGAAACAGCGCAAGCCCGATACGCAGTTCATTCTTCTTACCGGTCACAGCAGCATTCCCAGCGCGGTGGAAGCGATGCGATCCGGCGCATTCGATTACTTAACCAAGCCGGTAAACCCCGACGAACTGGTGCTGCTGATCAAGCGCGCATTGGACACCATGTCCAAGGATAAGGAGATCGACAGCCTTCGCCGCCGGTTAGATCAGCGCTTCGGTCTCGATCAGATCGTGGGTCAATCGAAACAAATGAAGGATGTCTTCGCGAAGATCCAACGTGCCGCGCCGGTCGACAGCACGGTGCTGATCCTCGGTGAAAGCGGAACGGGCAAGGAACTGGTCGCGCAAGCGCTGCATCACAACAGCCTGCGGAAGAAGGGCCCTTTCGTCGCGGTGAACTGCGCCGCGGTGCCGGCCACGCTTGTCGAAAGTGAGCTGTTTGGCCATGTTCGCGGCGCTTTTACCGGGGCTACCGACCGACGCATCGGCCGCTTCGAGCAAGCCGACGGCGGCACGCTATTCATCGACGAGATCGGCGACTTCGAGATCGGACTCCAAGCGAAGCTGCTGCGCGTCCTCGAGACGCTGACGCTGACGCCGGTGGGGGGACATGAAGACCGGAAGGTGAACGTCCGCGTTGTCGCTGCAACGAGCCGGGACATTCGCAAGATGGTTGAGGAAGGCACATTCCGCGAGGACTTGTGGTACCGGCTGAACGTCATCACGATCACGCTGCCACCGCTACGGCAGCGCCCGGACGACATTCCCATCCTGGTTGATCACTTCATGAAGGAGATCACCCACAGCAAGCACACCACGCCTCGGCGTATTTCGCCCGAGGTCATGCGTCGGTTTCAAGCGTACCGGTGGCAGGGCAATGTGCGCGAATTGCGCAACACGCTGGAAAGCATGATGGTGCTCGGTGACGGCGAGGTCCTCACGGAGAACGACCTTCCCGAGCGCATCGCCGCTGGGATGAAGGAAATGGGGGCGCCTAAAGAGATCCCGGCGGGCATCACCATGGAGGAACTGGAAAAGCTTGCAATCACAAAAGCGCTGGACCAATGCGGTGGCAATCGAACCCACGCAGCCAACCAGCTGAGGATCTCTGTGCGGACTTTGCAACGCAAATTACGGCAATACGAACTAGAGCGCAGTGTGTCACCCCGCTCCAGCGACGTTCTGACGGAGGCATGACAAATTATGTTGCGTACGACAACCCGTCAGGTTATCGTACCCAGCGGACCGGCAAATGAGTTCCGTTTGCCCATCGATTTTTGAAGAGGCAGGCCCTCAAAAACCGGCCGTTCGTTCCCGTCCGATAAAATGGTGTGAGATCTGGTACGACCTTTGCTTTTGAGTTCACCGGCTGATCTGGCGATCGGGTGTAACACTTGTAGAGAAGGAGTGTTAGGTATGTCTATTAGCATGGAACGATTCGCGTCCGAGGGCCATTTCGCGACCTATAACCCTTACAGAGCCACTGTCCAGCGGGTCACAGTTTTCCAGATTCAATGCCGCTCCTGCGGGTTTGAACCGGAAGGCGTGGTGACCGCGCCGAAACTGTGTCCAAAATGTCATGGCGAGTCATGGGAGCGCTTCGCCAAGCCGGGAAGCATCCTTGACAATGCAATCCGCTACTGATTTCTAAGCCAGCGTGGCGCGGGAGGCAAAATGCGACGGGCAGAACCTCTTCTGCACGTCGCTGCGGTTTCCGCCACACCGCTGGGTGCAGGTACTGCGAGTCAAATTGCCATGGAAGACGTTCTTGGCGCCGGGGCGATCATAACAGTCAATTGCACAGTTGACTGACATCCACTTGGAATGGCCATTTGATCGGCTCTTCTCGCCTAAAATGAGGATCGCGCCATCAGGATGTCTCGCCTGGTCGAGCCGACCGGAGCTCTCTTGCGATCCTCACATCGAACAAGGGTTGTCATTACCGGCATGGGCGTCGTCAGCCCCAACGGGGTCGGAAGTTCAGCGTTCAGCTTTGCCTTGCGCGAGGGTCGTAGCGGCCTCTCCTGGCTCGGCGCCGATCTGCAAGGACTGAAGTCCAGCGTCGCCGGGCAGGTCGATTTTGATCTGACCGACGAATTGGACGCAGGAGAGCTGCGCCGGGTGCCGCGCATGGTCCCCCTGGCCTTACGGGCGGCCCGCGAGGCGCTGGATCAGTCGAGAATCGAATTTGCGCCCGACGATCTGGAGCAGCAGCGTGCCATCGGCGTTTCATTGGGCACGGGTGGCGGCGGGCTTGCCTTTGTAGAGGAACAGTACCGGCTTTTCTTCACCGAAGGCACCCCATCGCTTTTCTCCATCACCGCCGGCACCCATGGCAATCTATCCAGCGAACTTTCAATTGCGCTGCGGCTTCGGGGGCCTTCCCATGTCCTGTCCACCGGCTGCACCAGCAGTACCGACGCGATCGGCTATGCGACGATGCTCATTCGATCCGGCGCGGTTCCGATGATGCTGGCGGGAGGTGCCGATGCGCCTATCGCGCGTGGAATCCTGGGCGCGTTCGAAAAAATGCGCGTGATTTCCACGCGTCGTTGGGACGCGCCATCGCAGGCGTCCCGGCCGTTTTCCCTTGATCGCGACGGTTTTGTCTTGGGTGAAGGCGCGTGGATGTTTGTGCTGGAAGAGCGGGAACATGCCCTCGCCCGAGGTGCGCCGATTCTGGCGGAGATCGCGGGATATGCCTCAACTTGCGATGCCTACCACCGCGTGCAGATCGCACCCGATGTGGCGGAGCCGGTCCGGGCGATGCACCTTGCATTGGAGGATGCGAAACTCGCAAAGGATGAAGTCGGCTACGTCAATCTTCACGGCACTGGGACAGAACTGAACGATCGGATGGAGACGCTCGCGCTAAAGCGTCTCTTCGGCCTGCGGGCGGGCGCCGTTCCCGGAAGCTCCACGAAGTCCATGATTGGCCATCCCCAGGGAGCCTGCGGCGCGGCAGGTCTGGCCGCCGCCATCTTGTGCATGCGCGAAGGCTTCCTGCATCCCACCATTAATCTGGAGCGGCCGGACCCGCAGTGCGACCTCGATTACGTACCATTAAACAGCCGCGCCGCCCATATCGACGCCGCGCTCTGCAACTGCATCGCCTTCGGAAGCAAAAACAGTGCGCTGGTTATTACCCGTGCCTAAAGTTGAAAGTCCTGTCATTTCCGCTCGCGCTTGGTCACCCCTTGCTCATCCGCGATCAGCGCAACGGTAGCAATGCCGATGAATAATCCCGTTCCGACAACTCCAGCACGACGCTGCAACGCCATCTCCAATTCCTCGGCGTTGTCGATGCAGTCGAACTTGCAATCGTAAATGTAGTTGCCGTTATCGGTTTCGTAGATCGTGCCGTCGCGTGTCCTCCGCAAGACCGGCGTTGCGCCAAGCGATTTGAAGTGCCACTCGTGCATGTCGTGCGCAAATGGCGCTACCTCGACCGGCAGCGGACCTTTGGTCCCCAGTTTTACAACCAATTTGCTGGAATCCGCGATCACCACCATCTGTTTCGAGTTCTGTGCGACGATCTTTTCGCGCAATAGCGCGCCGCCGAGTCCCTTGATCAGTCGCAGCGCCGGATCCACCTCATCCGCCCCGTCCACGGTGACGTCAGGTTTTGTCGACTGCGTCAGCGACACCAGCGGAATCCCCAACTGGTTGGCCCGGTTCTCAGCCTGCCGGGACGTTGGGATTCCTTTGATGTCGCGAAGTCGCTCATCCTTGATCGCATCAGCGAGCGCCTGGTGGAAGTATTCCGCGGTGGAACCGGTGCCGAGGCCGACGATCATTCCAGATTTCAGATACTCGATTGCCGCCTCCGCCGCGCGCTGCTTGGGGCTCATGCCGCGTACGATATCTTCCGGATCGAACACGTCCAATCGCCCGGCTCATGCGTCCGGCAGCTTTCGCGTCATGCGCAGACAGGATCACGGTAAACCTGCTCGCGCCCGGCTCTTTCAACACCTTCCGCAACCGCGAAGAGTTCCGGACCGAGCAGGACCTGATCGATCGCGCAATCGCGGTGCCCGCGCATCGCATCGGCGAGCCGCAAGATTGCGCCGGCACCGCGCTCCTGCTGTGCAGTGATGCCGGCGCGTACGTGACCGGACAGTCGATCTACGTCGATGGCGGCATGAGCGTCGCCTGACCCCGGCGCGTGGCAGTCCCCTTGCTTCATCTCGAACCGTCCGCCGCGCCTTCGCGTCCTTCTCCGCCATCACCTCAATTGACGCTCTCGCAACCCGCGCGTACCATCCCTCGCGCTCGAAACAGTTTGAGGAGACGAATGCCCAAGTCCGACTCGAAAAATGTCGACCCGCGCCTCTTCGCTCGCGCCGCCGGGTATGTCGGCAACGCACAGCCGGCGCTCGTGCCGGGCCGCGGTCCCGTTGCGATGCCCATGGTCACCCCGGGCCCCCCCGGTCCAGGCGGATACAACCGATACCGTGAGATGACGCTGGAAGAAATGCTGCTCGAAAATCGAGTGGTCTTCCTCGTCGGCGAGATCAATCACGTGAGCGCATCACGCGTCATCATGCAGATGCTCTACCTGCAGAGTGTAAAGCGCGATCAGGACATCAACCTCTACATCAACAGCCCCGGCGGCGTCGTCGACGACACTCTCGCTATCTACGACATCATGCGATTCCTGAGCTGCGAGATCGCAACCTACTGCATCGGCCGCGCCGAGAGCGGGGGGGCGGTGATCTTCATGGCGGGGAAAAAGGGCAAGCGCTACATCCTGCCCAATGCGAAGGTCATGATCCACCAGCCTTTCGGCGGCGTGTATGGGCAGACCGCCGATATCGAGATTCAGGCCGAGGAGATCCTCAAGACCAAGAACACGCTGATCAGCGTGATGGCCAAGTGCACCGGCCAGCCCACCGAGCGCATTCGCGAGGACAGCGAACGAGACCGCTTCTTCGACGCGAAGCAGGCGGTTGATTACGGGATCTGCGACGAAGTCTTGGGCGAAGACGCGCCGACCAAGACCGCTGAGGCGGCAGCCGACGGGACCAAGCCAAAGTAATGTCAGCGGGCAATCCATCAGGCGAAGCATCCCCCCTCGCGTGTGCTGCGACTGTCACGAGAAGAACATGAGCATGAACCAACTGATCCCGATCGTGATCGAAAAGTCCGGCCGGGGCGAGCGCGCTTACGACATCTACTCGCGCCTGCTGAAGGATCGCATTATCATTCTGGGTGGTCCGGTCACCGATGAATCCGCCAATACCATCATCGCGCAGATGTTGTTCCTTTCCAATGACGATCCCAAGAGCGACATTCAGTTCTACATCAACTCGCCCGGCGGGAGCGTGTCCGCCGGTTTCGGCATCATGGACACGATGAAGTTCCTGCGCTGCGACGTCGCGACCACGTGCATCGGCATGGCCGCCAGCATGGGCGCCTGCCTGCTCGCCGCCGGCACCAAAGGCAAGCGCTACGTACTGGAGAATTCACAGGTGATGCTGCATCAGCCGCTGATCGGCGGCGTGCTGCAGGGCCCTGCCACCGATCTCGGCATCGAAGCCCAGCACATGCTCCGGCTGCGCGACCGGCTCTATAAGCTGATGGCTGGATTCACCGGGAAAACGCCGGAGCAAATCCACCGCGACTTCGATCGCAACAAGTGGCTCTTCGCCGATGAGGCGGTGGAGTACGGCTGCGTCGATCGCGTCCTCGATCGCGCGCCGGATTCCGTCTCGCGCGGCCGGGGCCTCGAGCCGACCGACGACGACGATTCCGATTCGGGGCCCAACCCCAGGAACCACTGAACCAATGCCGTGCGGCCACCGCCGACCCTTCCGTTCTGCGCCCGTGGCCTGCGTTCTTGTTTCCGCTTCGTTCCTACTCGGCTGCGCCGCCCCCAACAAAGTCAACATCGCCCTGCGCAAGCGCGAGCAGGAGCTTTCATCGAAGCTCGACGCGCTGGAGCGCCAGCACCAGGCCGACACGCAGATCATCCGCGGCCTGCGCGAACGCACCGGCACCCAGCAAACCCTCACCCCCGACCGCCTCGAGCAACTCTTCACCACCCACGGCCTCAAGCTCGGCCGACTCAGCGGCGGCGCCGATCTCCAGCCCGACCAACCCGGCGATGAAGCCCTCAAGATCCACCTCGTCCCCACCGACGAAACCGCGCAACCCCTCAAGGCCGCCGGGGCCTTCACCATCGACGCCTATGATTTCTCCCTCGGCGACAAGCCGCGCATCGGCCATTGGGAATTCGACCTCCAACAGACGCGCCAGGCCTGGCGCGGTGCACTGATGGACTACACCTACGTGCTGACCTGCCCCTGGCAGACGCCGCCGCGCAGCTCGCGCGTCCACGTCGAGATCACCTTCCTCGACGCGCTCGCGCAAACTCCCTTTCACAAGTCCGCCGACCTGCAGGTGAATCCGCCCGGGCCGCTGACACAGCCCTCCGCCCAACCCACCTCCAACCCGGCGACGCATTAGCCGATCCCACCTACAATAGACTGCCGTCTTCTCGTTCACCGCAACGTCCATCGTTCAAGCTCATGCCCGACAACCCCATCAACCGCCGCGGTTTCTTTCGCCACGGCCTGCGCGAACTCCTCAAGCCCCTGGCGAACGCGATGGATCCCGTCGAGCGCGTGATCCGCGAGTTCGAAACCCTTCAACCTCCCAGGCAAATCCCGCGCTCAGGGCCCCGCGCCCTTCCCCCGCACCGCCCCCCCGGCGCTTTGCCGGAACCGCAGCTCGCCCAAACCTGCAGCCGCTGCGGCGACTGCGTGCGCATCTGTCCCGCGCAGTGCATCAAGATCGACCCCACCGGCCAAACCGCCGCCGGCCTGCCCTACATCGACGTCGACACCATGCCCTGCGTCCTGTGCGACGGTCTTCTCTGCATGCCCGCCTGCCCAACCGGCGCCCTCGTGCCCACTCCGCTCACCGAAATCCACATGGGCGCCGCCGTCTGGCGCGAAGACGTCTGCCTGCGCACCGCCGGCGAAGACTGCACCATCTGCATCGACCAGTGCCCCGTCGGCGCCGCCGCCCTCGAACTCTGCGACGGCAAAGTCAAAGTCCACGAACCCCACTGCACCGGCTGCGGCGTCTGCCAAAACCGCTGCCCCACCACCCCCAAAAGCATCGTCGTCATCCCCACATCCTCTGCCCCCATCCCCCGACACCACACCTGATCCCCACGCCGCGCCCCGCGCCTTCTCCCGCGCCCGCTTCCGCTTGCCAAACCCATCCGGCCCCCGGAAGATACGGCTCCGCACCCGTAGCTCAATTGGATAGAGCATCGGTCTTCGGAACCGAGGGTTGGGGGTTCGAGCCCCTCCGGGTGCG